>JAUXDC010000303.1 GCA_030618605.1 Holophagae bacterium
CCTGCCCCCTTACTTGGAGGAGAGGGGGAGAAACAAAGAGATCTACGGGGTTTGTAGGGGCGGACCCCCGTGTCCGGCCGTGGAGAGCTTGTACCGCCCATCATCCCTCGCTGACAAACGGGTTCGTTATCTTCTCCCTCCCGATCGTTGTGTCGGGGCCGTGGCCGCAGATGACGCGGCTGTCGTCGGGCAGCGTGTAGAGTTGCTCTCGTATCGATTGTTCGAGGATCTCGAACGACCCGCCCCATAGATCGGTGCGGCCGATCGAACCGGCAAAGAGAACATCGCCGACGACTGCGACGAGAGGATTGCACTTGGAGACGATCAGACAGACACTGCCGGGAGAGTGTCCCGGGGTATGGCGAATTTTGATCTCGAACTTACCGACCCTCAGGCACTGTCCGTGTTCCAACCACAACGTCGGTTCAGGCGGCGATTGGGCGCCCATCCCGAACATCGCACCCTGCTTCGGTAAGGCATCATAGATTTCCAGCTCGTCGCGGTGCAAACCGATCGGGATTCCGGGTTTCAGACGGTCTTTGAGGTCGGCCGTGCCCCCGGCGTGGTCAAAATGACCGTGAGTATGGAGGATCATCGTCGCCGTCAGGCCTGAAGCTTCGATGCGTTGGATGATCATCGGTGCGTCGGCGCCGGGGTCGATGACGATGAGTTCCCCGGCCTCGCTGTCTCCCAGCAACGTGCAATTGGCCTGGATCGGTCCGACGGCAAAGGTCTCGATGAAAAGGCTCATCAGAAGATTCGTTCGACCAGGCTGCCCAGGAGTCGTGTCAGATTGTCGGCGGCCTCCCGGCCGGACTCCAGGACTTCCTCGTGGGTTAGGGGACGGTCAACAAGGCCCGCGGCGGGATTCGAAGCAAGTGACAGCACCAGAACCTTGAGGCCCATGTGCCGGGCAGCGAGAACTTCCGGAACCGTTGACATGCCGACGACCGTGCCGCCCATGCCGATCAACATCCGGACCTCGGCAGGTGTCTCGAACGATGGGCCGAGGACTGCGATGTAGACGCCCTCGAAGACATCAAACCCGGCCTCGACGGCATACTTGTGGGCCAGGCGCCGGAGGTCGGGGTCGTAGGCCTCGCTCATATCCGGGAATTGTGTGCCCAACTCCCTGGCCCAGACGCCGACCAGTGGATTGCACCACAAGAGGTTGATGTGGTCGTTGACGACGACCAGTGACCCTGGCGGGATGGCGGGATCCAAGGCCCCCGAGGCGTTGGTCGCCAAGAGGACCTCGGCGCCCAGCAGTGCGGCCAAGCGGACCGGCGCGACGACCTCGGCAGGTGAATAGCCCTGGTAGAGGTGAAAGCGACCATTCATCACCAGGAGTGTCTCGTTGTCTCTTCGCCACAGCGTAAGGCTATGGTCGTGCCCCTCCAGATGGTGCATTTCAAAAGGCATGATGTCGGCCATCGAGATGGTTTCGGCCGGCTGCCACCCGGGCACTTCCAGTTTGAGGCCGGAACCCGCGACCATCAGGGCTCGGACCTTTCCAGGTTGATACTTCTGTTCGAAGTTTTGGGCCAGTTTTCTGATCGACGCCGGTGTCAGTGTTTCGCTCATGGTCAGAGATTCTACAGGGTTCAGGGAACAGGGAACAAGCCGAGCTTTGTTTGTGCCCTGCATCCTGATCCCTGGGCCCTGTACCCTTCGACTCTTTCCCCTGTCTTCCCCGTTCTCCCCAACTCTGCTACCGTCTTCCCTTCATGGCGTTGGTGCATCTGGAGTCGCTGAAGCTCAAAGGCTTCAAGTCCTTTCCCGATCAGGTCGAATTGACCTTTCCGGGCGCTGTGTCGGCGGTCATAGGGCCCAACGGTTGCGGCAAGAGCAATATCGTCGATGCGATGTTGTGGGTTTTGGGAGAACAGAGCCCCTCTCTGCTCCGGCTCAAGCACATGGGTGACGTGGTCTTTTCCGGTGCGTCAGGCCGTAAACCGGCAGGCTCGGCCGAGGTTGTCATGGTTCTGCGCTCCGAGGACGGCCGATGGGAGGGGCGAGACGGACGGCTGGAAATTCGTCGACGTGTCTTGCGAAGTGGCCCGTCCGAGTACCGGATGAACGGCAAGGTTGTCCGTCTCAAGGATATCGTCGACGAACTGTTGTCTATTGGGCTGGGAACCCGGAATTACGCGATCATTGAGCAGGGCAGGGTGGGGCAGGTGCTGTCGGCCCGGCCGACCGATCGAAGGGTTTTACTGGAAGAGGCCGCGGGCATCACGCGCTACAAGGTGCGCAGACATGAGTCCGAACTCAAGCTGGAGCACACACGGCAGAATTTAATCCGCCTGGATGACGTTATTGACGAGGTCAACCGTTCGCTTCGCCAGCTCAAGCGCCAAGCCAAGCAGGCCGAGCGTTACCAGGACATGCAAGAGGAGCTGACCGCGGCTTTGCGATCGCTTCATATCATCGAGGCCCACCAGCTGTCGGCTCGCCGGTCGGAGGCAATGAAACGACGGGCCCTGTGCCAGAACGAAGTTGCCGCTGCGGCTTCGACGCTGGCCGGCGCCGATGCCGATCTTCAGGGAGCCCGAAAGGGCCTGGAAGCCAACAGGCATCAATTGGAAGAGGCCCGGACCGAGGTCGCCCGCCTGGATGCGTCGAAGGAAGGGCTCGAGGCCTTCCTCGAGAGGTCCGCAGACCTTCTGAATTCCTTGCGGTCATCCCTGGAGCGGAATCGGTTGGACACCGCGACGGCCGAGGGAAAGGGCCGGGAATTGGCGTCGGCTCTCAAAGAGGCAACTTCGCGCCGGAGTACCTGCCGGGAGGGGTCGGAACAGACCCTCCAACGACTGAAAGAGTCTCAGGGCGAGGAAGCAGGCGTCCGGGAGACACTTGACGCCCAAGAGGCCGATGTGGCGCGGCGCCGTGAGGATTTGTTGCGCACAATCTCCACGTTGACGACCAGTAGGAATCGGCTGAGTGAGATGGAGCGGGAACAGGACCGGCTGGCCTATTCCAGTACCCAATTGGAGCAGGAAGCCGATCGCCTCGACCAGCGGAGAAATGATGTTTCCCAGCGGCACGGGGAGGCGGTCGACCGGGTGCGTGAAGCCCTGGAAGCGTCCGGAGCCCTGGAAGAGACTCGAGCGAGCCTGATCAAGGAACGGTCGCAGGCTCGGGAGGAGGCTCAGGCGTCGAAGCAGGATGCAGAGAGCCTGTCCCACCAGGTTTGGGAGCATCGCCATCACCTGTCCGGGATTGAGCGGGATCTGGCGCTCCACACGGCTGCGGCGGACCGTTTGGTCGATGTCTTGGGCGAGCGGCACGTTTTGGGATTGGTCGGTGATTTTCTTAAACCTCAAGCTGATCGCGCGTCGGAATTGGATCGCGTTTGGGGTCCGTGGCTCGAGCTTCCCGTTGTCGACGAGGATGCTGTTGTTTCCGAGTGTCTGGCGGCCTTGGCCGGCCTGGATGAGCGAATTCGCATGGCTCTTGCCGGGGGTGAGGTTGCCCCTGAAACGTGGCCGGAGCTTGCCGGCGCCCAGAGCTTGGCGGAAGCGGCCGGAATTCCCGCCGAACACAGGTCCTGGCTGTTGCGGACCTTGCCGCCGGCCTACAAATGTGATGACCCGGACCGTGCACGTGTGCTTGCTGAAGAGCACCCTGAGGTCCTGATCCTCGACTCCGAAGACGTGCTGCGGCACGGCCGGGTGATCGAGCCGGCTTCCCAGGTTGTGCATCGCCGTGGGGCCCTTGCCCTGAGGCAGGAACGAGAAAAACTGGTCGGCGCCATCGATGAAGCGTCGGGCAAGGCCGAGTCCTCGTCAGCTCTCCACAGGGAGTTGAGTGAGCGTTTGGACTCGATCGAGGCCCGCCTGGTTGCCGGTGACCGTGAGGTGGTTCTCGCCGAGGAGGAACGGGCTCGGACGGCAGCGGTAGAACGCAGCCTTGGCGAGGAACGAGAAAGGCTCGAGAAGGAAGCGACCGCCCTGGGCGTGGAGCGGGAGCGAACCGCATCGGGCACGCTGGTCCTGGCCGAACGCCGCGAAAAGCTGGTTGCGGAGGTCGGCTCGTTGGAGAACCGGACCCAGGATCTCGAACAGGAGTTGGATGTCGTAATCGAGGTGCTCGGCGCCGCCAGGGAAACCGCAGGTGACGCCCTTCGTCGGGTCGACCGGTGGCGCGCAGAGGAGCGGCTGGCCGAGGAACGGGAGAATGCTGCGATTCGGGAAGAAGATCGTCTGCAGACTGAGGTTCATCTGCTTGAAGGCCGTATGGAAAGCCTGCGAAGACACCAGGAGGAGTTCAGCAAGGAGCTTGCGCAGACCGAAGACGAAGTCGTTCACTCGCGAACTCGTCTGGTTGAGGAGCAAGGGCTGTCGGCCTCCGCCATCCAGACGGCTCGGCAGCTCGCCGAAACGGCCGAGACCGTG
>JAUXDC010000386.1 GCA_030618605.1 Holophagae bacterium
AGACAAATTCATATATTTCTTCTTCTTGGCGTCAATCTTTGCGTTCTTTGCGCTCTTCGCGGTTCAATTTCGTTCTCTTTGCGCTGCCTTCGCGCTCTTCGCGCTCTTCGCGGTTCAATTGTGTTCCCGTGCGCTCCCAACTCGGGATACAATAAAACGATGTTCAAAACAGTGCAGGATCGCGTGTGGGCGTTCGATATGGAATGGGTTCCCGACCCTCTGGCTGGAAGGATTTTGTGGCCGAAAGAGACCGCCGACGCCGAGAACGATGCGGCCGTCATGCGGGTGATGTGGGATCAGGGCGGCGCCACCGACGAGGACCCGACACCGTTCCTCAAGACCGCCCTCTGCAGGATCGTCTCGGTCGCCGCCATCGAGCGCCGGATCATCCATGGGGGTGAGATCACCCTGACTCTGATGTCCCTCCCCCACGACCCGGGAGATCCGGAGAAGGTGGTCGAACAGGCCGTGGTCGGGGATTTTCTCAATGCCCTCGGCGACCACCAGCCCCAGTTGGTCGGCTACAACTCCCACTCGTCGGACCTCAAGATCATGGTGCAACGGGCGATCATCCTGGGACTCGAGGCCGAGGGCTTCTGCCGCCGTCCCAACAAACCCTGGGAGGGCATCGACTACTTTGCCCGCGGCTCCGAGGCCAACATCGACCTCAAGGACATCGTCGGCGGATGGGGTCTGGCCACCCCGAGCCTTCACCAGATGGCCGTTCAATCGGGAATCCCCGGAAAAATGGACGTCGACGGCAATCAGGTTGCCGAGCTGTGGTTGGAGGACAAGCTCAATGAGATCGTCCACTACAACGAGTACGACGCCCTGACAACCTATCTCTTGTGGCTGAGAACGGCCCATCTCGCCGGCTTTTTCAACGATGAGGTCTACCGGCTCGAACAACAACGCGTCGAAGAGTTGATCAAGCAGGAGATCGAAAAAGGCCGCACCCACCTCGAGGCATTCCGAACGGAGTGGGATCGGCTTCGGGAGGCGATCGCCGGGCGGTGAGTCTGGACTCAACGGAACACGATTGAACCGCCAAGGCGCGAAGAACGCAAAGATCATCGCAAAGAAGGTAATGAGTTCATTATGGCTGTGGGCGTCGCTATGTGAATGACTGTCTTGGTGCTGGGAAACACCGTGGGAGCGCACGACTCCGTTCGTGCATAGTGACGCTTGAATTTTCGAGTTTCTCTCTGAGGTCACGATGCGGGGCAGCGCCCGCACAGGATTCCCCCGGAGTCCCCACGGCTTCGCCATGGCAGGCCTTCGGCCTGGTGCCGGTTCCTACCTCGCGCTCCCACTCCATGTCCTACACAGAGCGCTGCGATCCCCAATTAAAAATTAAGAATTCAAAATTCAAAATTCCTTCCCTTCCCCCCTCCCAACAAGTCACGCAGATTCAGGCAATTCAGGCGCGTGAAACCTTTCAACTTCCTTGACATTGAGGGGCATTTTCTTGTAGTTTGACCGTAGGTTCGGGCATTCTCCGAATTTCGCACTTGAACAGATATTCAATAACCAGGGGAATGCAGGTGATCAGGGGTTCGTTTTGAGCCTCTGAAATAAGAGGCCGGGGGCGCCCGGAGATGGGCGTACCGGGGAGGTCCAGTATGAGAAAAGCAACTTCATCACAGTCCACGAACAACAAGTATTTCAGCAGGGTCGCAGTTCTGATCTTTGGGGTCGTTCTGGCCACGCCGACAATACCACTCCACGCCGGGCTCGACGGCCACTGCCTGCTTGATGAGACCGGTGTCAGCGGTTGCACAGCAGGCGACATCGGCGTCAACGATATCGAGATTACGGTGGTTTCTGACGGTTGCATCGGCCCAGACGACACGGCAACGGTTAATATCAAACTCAAGATCAACGCGGCCCAACCGGTGCGTTATGACGTAGGGCTGTTCCTCGCCACGGACGGAGGCGACGCCATATTACCTGGAGCGACCTGTTTCCATGAAGCCCTGTTCCCACTACTCGCACCCGAAGGCACGCAACCCAGCCCCGGGCAACGGGAAAGCGGCGTCGGGCCCTTTCTCGACGAGGATGGTGACCCCAACCTCTGCGGCGAGGTTTCGAAGGGCTACTCTTACGACCGCCTCCTGGTCGAGGGCGATGTACAGACCGGATCCGTTGAACCAGCCGTGTTGGTCATCGCCTGTACCGACGTGATCGACGGCGCCGGAGATCCTAATCCGAACGGCTACCTCGATTTGGGCTGGGTTGTTTCGTGGCGGCAGAACAGCGGTCATACTTGCACGTCAGTTGTTCATACTGTTCCCGGAACCCACTCGAAGTGCCAAGCTGGCCGAACCGACAGCTCCGGCAGTATAGGAATCCCAATTGGTGTGCCCAGCGCCAAGCTTGGTATCGATATTGATTGCACCCCAGACACCGTTGGTCCTGGCGACACAATTGCCTGTACAGTGACCTATACTAATCCTGGCATTGGCGCTGCCGATAACATCGAATATCGAATCGATTTCCCCGTCGATGGCACTGTCTCCAATGTTGTCCATGCTTCGACCGACTTCGTTGACCAAAATGCGAGCGGAGATCCAGGTGACGGTTCGACCTCGAACAACTATATTCAGTTGGTACCCAATGTCGACGACCCCTTGAACACTACACCGGAGATTCCGACCGTCGCGAACGTCCCCGGTGGCACCGATACCATAATGACTTTCGATTTCACGGTTTT
>JAUXDC010000207.1 GCA_030618605.1 Holophagae bacterium
TAATCTCCCGAATCGGATCGAGTGTAATGAAGAAATTAACGCAAAGCCGCAAAGAAGGAAACACAGAGGTATGGCCCTGCAGGCTCCGCATAACACTACTTATGTGCTGCTGCGCATAAGTAGTGGTTACTGCTCAGCCGCCCACACCCGGGTTGTTCCGACCTCAAAACTGTCCGCGAAGAGGCCGCCCCACTCGGAGCCTCCGGCATCGACCGCAGAGCCGATCAAACGATTCAGGCCGTGGAGATCTGTGATACTGAAGCCTCCGATAGGCGAACCACTTGAGGTGTCGATTGCCGGCGATCCCTCCTGAAGGCGGAAGTTCCTTCCGGCCGGACCGACAAAAAGCGGGTTCACGCCAACGACATTCCCGGATATGGCGGAACCTGCAGGCAAAACCCAGTCCGAGCCGCTAGTCCAGACTATCGAGTTCGTCAGTGACACAAGGTCTTCATCGCCAGTCGTGTCCACCCAGATCCCCGTACCGCTGAAATCGGCCACAGTGATATTGTTGATGATCAGGGTCCCGGCATTGTAATACTCACCGAAAATGCCGGTTCCAGCGCCTCCTGAAAACCAAGAGTCGGTGATTGTGGTTTCCACGTCACCATTAGTAAACACGTGAACCATGTCGGATGCCCCGATACTCGAGGAGGAATGGAAACGGTTCCTTCGCATTTGTACGATTGTGGTGTCGGGGGATCCATTCACATTGAGGAACATTTCGGAACCTTCTCGGTCACCGTTGGCCGTACCGAGAGTATTGTTCGAGAATAAGCAGTCGCTCATTTCAAACTGGCCCCCATACATTGACAAGTAAATTCCCCCACCCCCGGCATTTGAAGAACCGGCGGTTTACAGAGCGTTGTTTTCGATTGTTGACCACGTAATCTTCCCCGTGGTCGAAAAACCGTTCATGGAGAGATAGAGGCCGCCGCCGGCAACACTTGTGGGTAAGAGAGAGAGGTTATTGCTGATTTCACAGTCCCAAATCTCGAAGCCGGAGGACTCAGCGACTTTGATATAACCGCCGCCACCAACGCCGGCTGCCGAACTCCCCGTGATCACACAATGATCCAAGAACAATTGGGCAGTTCCTGTGAGTAGGGCGTAGATTGCACCACCATTGTCATATGAGTTGTCGCCTGTAAAGGTCATGCCGTCGAAGCGAACGGCGCCGACAGAATAGTCAAGACTGGCGGCAGGGTTCCCACCGGTGGAGTGAATTACCGTACTGGACGGATCTGGATTTCGAGAGGTGAAGAAAGCGTTCCAACCGCCCAGAAAGGTCAGGCTGCCGGAGGTCATCCCAACAATGAAGAGCTCTTCGTCATAGGTTCCCGCCCTGATTTTGATGTGGTTGTCACCACCGGCGGCTACGGCGGCAGCCACAGCTTCTTGTATCGTCGAATAGGTGCCGCCGCCTCCAGCTGTGAAAACAGCAGCTTCGGCACTGACACAAAGCAGCAGGACCGCAAGAACAACCAACAGATTTCGAGTCGATGACAGCATTCTTCCTCCATAGGCTTTTCGCAGCGCCGCTGCGTTCTTCTCATTATTCCCACAATACACTGATAGATTATCCAAATCAACGCATGATCATGCGTAGGAAGCTTCAACCACCGGCACGCAAAATGAGTGCCTTTGAATCGAAGATAATCCGCCACCCATTCCGCGCCGCGCCGTGATAAAGGGGACACTGTTCTTTTCGTCCTGTTCTTTTCGTCGCCTGCTGTCGGCCTGCACTCAATCGCTGAGGCAGTCTCCGCAGGGGCATCACTGTTCCCGTTGTCCGCAACGACTGCCTCCGGCGGACCGTCTGCTTGGGGACAACGGGAAAACAGCGACACCCCCGTCCAAGGGCAGGGGGCGCTCCTGCCTGCCGACGCCCGGAAAAGAACACGCCTCAATCTATAGAATCTACAGATTCCCGATAGATTCCTAGGTCCCATCTTCTTCGATCTAAGGGCCGCCGACCGATGACGACCAGGCGGAAATGGAGGCCGATTCGAAGTCGTCGGAGAAGATGGAATCTGAGAACTCCTGAGAGGCGAATTTTAGACGGCCTTCGTTGTTGAAGTCGTCCATTTCGTTGTACGCGACGGCCACGAATCCGTTGGGGTCAACGGCCACTGAGGCGAAGTCAGCCTCGTAGAGATAACCGGCGCCTCCCCCCTGCGTGGCGTCGTCGATGGTCGTGCACTGCCACCGGCGAAAGAGATTCACGATCGGGCCGCAGTTGCCGACGGTGGCGCCATGGGCGAGTGCCGGCCTGGCCACGTTGAGAACCGGGAACCCCAAGGGATCTGAGTCATCCTGGTAGGCGATGACTGGATAGCCGTCGGGATCCACGGCCAGCGAAAGACCAACCTGGCTCTGGCCGGCCCCGATGGTGTCGAGCACGTCGCACTGGTACTCATCAGTGGCGCCATCGAATCCGCAGTTGCCGGCCGTTCCGACGTAGGTTGCGTACTTCAACTTCCCGTTGTCATAGTCGTAGTAGCCGATGTGTGGAAGGTCTGATTGATCGATGGCCAACGAGACGGATCCTCCTGCGAAATCATCAATGCCCACGCGGGGCCAGCTCGCACCACTCTTTACGCGGATATACATGTAGCCGGAACCTGAATCCGAGTAAACAACAGCGGGTGTATCTGCGCTCGTCAGATCCAGAGAAATAAACACCTCGGGGGAACTCGAGGATCCTCCGATTGTGTCGCACTGCCACTTTTCGGCCGCGGTCTCCAGTCCGCAATTCCCTCCGCTGGCCACGGAGGTCGCATAGCGCACCGAGTGGATATCACCAAAAATAGTGTTGTTTGTTTCGGTGTAAGCGATGTGCACCTCTCCAATCGAATCGAATTTCAGTGACGTTGATCGCCCGACCCAGAAGGAGGCGGGGAGGCTCCCACTATCGATGGTTGAAACCGTCCAACCGGGAGAGGGGAAGGCGTCAGATGCCCAGATCGCGACCTTGAGGGTATCGTTCGTGACATCGTGGTAGGCGATCCCGATCCTGTAGATTCCGGCGGCGCTGTCGGCGTAGTAGTCGATCGAGCTGTATTGACCGACATCGCCCTCCGTGTCCGGAGCCTCGCAGTACCATTCGTTGTTCGGCCCACAGTTGCCGCCGGTTGCGTGGGGATAGATCAGACGGAGATCATGATACGTCTCTTGGTAGTAGCTGATATAGGGCTTGCCGTTGGCCTCATTGAAGGCAATGGAGTTGTATTGCCCCACATCACCACCGGTGATGGACGCGATGGTCTCGAGAGACCAGGGCGAGTTGGCCGGGGGATCGGCCTCGACGACGCTTGCACCGGTCGTCAAGCCCAGAGCGGCCACTACGAGAACGACGAAGAATTTCCGAGTCTTGATCATGATAATTTCTCCTCTCACCCTGTATCACGCATTTCTGCAGGGCGAGGGGCCATACGGCTGGCGAAATTTTCCGGAAGAGTCTGAGTGCGACTGAGTATTCAGTTCAGGGGGAGAGGATTCCCCGTCGTTCCGTTGAATGATTCGGTCTAATCCGAATCTCCCCGGATCATCGAGAGATGTCTGTCGATCGTCTCCAGCAACGAATCGCTCTTATCAAGTTTCTCCAGGGCGAGGCGCTGGGCCTCCTCGAGCGTGGCGATGGCCTCGGCCTGTCTCCCTTGGGCATCGAGGATTCGGCCGAGATTGCAGAGAGAGAGGCAGAGCCGTCCGTAAAGGGGCTGATCCTTCTGTTGTTCGTGGTCGATGCCCTTCCTCATCAGAGCTTCGGCCTCCGTCAATTTCCCTTCGGCCATCAGGATCATTCCGATATTCGAGAGTGCGGTTGTGATGTTCGAGTGCTCAGGAGGGAGTGTACGTTGCCAGATGTCGAGAGCCTCCCGTAGGGAATCCCCCGCCTTCTCATATTCACCCAGTTGATAAAACCGTTTCCCCAGGTTGTTGAGCTGAACAGCCAGATCGGCGTGATCAGGACCGTAGACCTCGCGGTTGATTTGCACGCTTCGCTCGGCAAGCTCGAGGGACTCCTGTCGGCGACCCGCCTTCATCAGCACATCGCTGAGACCGGAAAGGGACTGGGCAAGATCCGGGTGCACCCCATGGTAGATCTTTTCCCTCAGGGCTACCGCTTGGCGGAAGCAGTCCTCGGCCTCATCGATCTTCTCCTGATCGCGCAGAATTGAGCCGAGGCATTGAAGGCTGCTGGCGGTTGCAACTGAGTCGGCGCCGGTGATTGCGAGCCGCATGGTAAGGGCTTGGCGCGCGAATGTCTCGGCTTCGGAGAGTCTTTCCTGCCTCCAGAGAACGGTTGCGATGTTCTGCATATTTGCCGCAGTCTCGATGGAGTCCGTGCCGAAATTTTTCCGGCTGATTTCCAGCGCCTGACGATGGATAGCTTCGGCTTCGCCGTGTCGGCCGAGACTGGAATAGAGGGCCCCGAGCGCGGAAAGGGTTTCGCCCGCAGCTAGGTCGTCTGCAGAGTTGATCTGTGTCTTCAGTGCATGTCGGAGAGAGCTCTCGGCCTCTCTGTAGCGGCCGAGCTTCCACAGGCTGGCGCCCCACAGGCTTTCGGGACCGGAGGTTTTCGGGGAGTCCCAACCGTATCTTTCCTGTGATTGCAGGAGGGAGCGCCCTGCGAAATGGGCCGCTCGTTGGTATCTCCCGAGATGGAAGTAGACCCTCCCCACTTCTCCCATCAGTCGTGCCTGGATCTCCGATGGGCTCTGGGTGTCGCTTTCGAGTTGTTGGGCGCCCCGATCGAGGAGTTCCAGCGCCGTCGGGCCGCTTCCACGGGCCTGGCCGGGGTCGCTGCCGGCAAAAAGCTCGACGAGAAAGTCCGAAACCCCTTCTGCGATCTGTGCCTGTCGGCCGCGCTCACGGGCCTGTTGGAGCGTGGAGAAGAAACCACCCACGATGGCGATGAGAATAGCGAGAACTGCGGCGACCGCACCGCGATTGCGACGGATAAAGGCCCGACCTCTGAGGAAGAGACTTTCATTGCGGGCGCTGATCGGGAAGCCGTCCAGATGGCGCTGGATATCGTCTGCCAGCGCATCGGCCGAAGCGTAGCGTTCTTCGGGGCGACGGCGGAGGGCCTGAAGAATGATGAGGTCGAGGTCTCCTTTGAGGCGATGCCGAAGCCTGGATGGGCTCAGACGCCGCGCGGAAGAGACTTCAGAGAGTTTTGCCTCCGTGGTGTCTGCATTTGAACCTCTCGATGAAATGGCAGAGGAAGGACGTTGTGGGGCCGAGTCCTCCGACGTTGCTTTGGCTGGGTCGGGCCGACTACCCGTGAGCAGTTCGTGGAGGATGAGCCCAAGGGTCCAGACATCGGTTGCCGTTGTGATCTGCCCGCCTTCGATCTGTTCCGGTGCGGCAAAATCCGGCGTCATCACCCGCTGTCCGGTCCTCGTCAGCCCTTCGTCTTCCTCTTCGGCGAGGAGCTTGGCGATCCCGAAGTCCAGCAGGCGGATTCGTCCCTGGTGATCGACAAGAATATTCGAAGGCTTGAGATCGCGGTGGACAACGAGTTGACGATGCGCGTAGTGAACGACGTGGCAGATGTCGACGAAAAGGGCGAGACGGTCTTCGATCGAAAGTCGTCGTGCGTCGCAGTATTCGTCGAAAGGCTCGCCTTCAACCAGTTCCATGACCAGGTAGGGCCAACCCTCGGAGCTTTTCCCGCCATCGAGAAGGCGAGCAATTCCCGGATGTTCCAGCCGCGCCAGGATGCGCCGTTCTCTGGCAAAGCGAGCGTCTGCGCCTTCAGCTGCAGGGCCCCACCTCAGCAGCTTGACGGCTACCTTCTGCTCGAACTCGCCGTCACTCCTTTCGGCCTCGTAGACCACACCCATGCCACCTTGGCCGATTCGCCGCAACAATCGGTATTTTCCGATAATTTGCCCCGTCGCATCTCCTTCAGTCTCTTCCTCCGAGAGCAAATCACCGAGCAGTTTCGCGACGGGATGCTCCAGGATCCCTTCACCCGGTCGGTCGTTTTTCAGCAGGGACCGGAGGCATGTAGCGGTTTCGGGGTCTGTGCGTTCAAGGCGCCTGAGTTTTTCGTCGAGCTCCTGTCCCTCAAGCGCGACATATTCATCGAAGAGACTGAGGGCCTTACGCCAGGCGGTGTTCGGCGAACTATTCTTCCCCATGCGCTCAGTTCTCGAGCGAGGCCTGAAGGAAGGCTCGGGCCTTGCGCCAATCCCGCTTGACGGTACGCGTTGAGATGTCCAGGACTTCAGCGGTTTCCTCGACCGAGAGGCCGCCGAAAAACCGGAGTTCGACAATCTTGGTCAGACGGGGTTCGATGGCGCCGAGATCCCGGATCGCCTCGTTCAGGGCAATCATGACCTCCGGTGTCGCAAGGATCTGGGTGTCACTGTCCTTGAGTTCGACAAGACTGGCGCCACCGCCTCGTTTCGCCGCCAAACGCCGGCGAGCAAGATCGATCGTGATCTGTCGCATCGCAGTGGCCGCAAGGGCGAAGAAATGGTGACGGTCCCTCACCGTGATCATCTCTTTCTCGGCCAGTCGCAAATAGACCTCATGGACCAATGCAGTTGGCCGAAGTGTCTCACCCTGCCCGTATCCTTGACGCCGCGCCAGGGAGTGGAGTTGCTCGTAGACCAGGGGAAAGAGTGCGTCCCGGGCTTTTTCATCCCCGGCCTCCCAGGCTGCGAGGAGATTCGTGATCTGTCCGGGGATCAGGTCGGGTTTTGGGTTCATCGAGTCATCATACACGGCTCAGAAGGACCCCGATCCTCACAAGGAGAAGAGGGGAGGGTGGCGATCAACTGTTCGGAGAATGGGTG
>JAUXDC010000005.1 GCA_030618605.1 Holophagae bacterium
ATACGCCGGCATCACGACAACGACTTTATGCTCCTCGAACATCGATCTCTACTGATCCCCATCCAGATAGCCGAGGGACTTCAGCTGGTCGATCTCCTCTTCAGAGAGTCCGGTAGAACCTTCGCCCGCCATGGACAAGGACTTGAGGTCGGCTCTGTCCGCCACCGCTTTGGCTTCCAGGGCCTCGAGCTTCTCACTAAAATTTTTCACCAGATCCGGATGGGCACTCGCCTGATTGATTCTCTCACCGGGATCATCCTGAAGATCAAAGAGCTCACCACGGGTTTTCACATACTTCCACCGCTCCGTCCGAAGAGCCTGCCAGATATAGACTTCATCCGAAAGCGGCCGATCTTCGCCGAACATGGGTACGAGACTCTTTCCCTGAGATACCGGGAGGTCAGGGAGTTCAACAATGTCGAGTATCGTCGGTACGATATCGACAATCGAAGCGAGGTGCGGGACTCGGGTCCCGCCAAAGGAATCCTCAGGCATCTTGATGATCAGCGGGACCTGGGTCACGGTGTCATAGAGACCCAGAGAATGGAGCAACCGATTATGCTCCATAAAGTTCTCGCCATGATCTGCCGTCACGACAATGAGCGAGTTGTCGTAAAGACCCAGGCTCTTGAGTTCCTCAATCAAAAGCCGCATCTGTTCGTCGATGTAGGCTATTCCTGTGTCATAGAGCTCAACAAGGAAATCTATTTCCTCAGGTGTCATGAATTCCGAGATTTCTTTTCCTTCATCCAGGCGAGCGTTCACCATCCTGAGGAAACGAGTCGCGCACAAACCGCTGCGGCAGCCATCAAAACTGTCACTGTCGAATCTCAGATTTTCGGAGAAAAAGGGCTCAGGACAGTGGTAGGGAAGACCTTCAGGTTTGGAGTGCACATCGTAAACATGGAGAAAAAGAAAGAAGGGGCTTGCTGGCTGATCGTGAAGCCAATCGAAGACCCTGGGCCCGATCGAAACGATGTTTCCGCCCTGGTCATCAAAATGATCGAAACCCTGGGAGAATCCAAATTTTCGAGTCAACCAAATGCAGTCGACAAAGGCCCCGGTCTCGTACCGGTGATTTTTCAAATGCTCCGCCAGAGTCACCATCGACTCGGGCATCGGAACATCTCTTCCGGGAAAAATCTGATGGGTCCTTGGGTACAAGGAGGTCAACATCGTCACGTGGGAGGGGAGCGTTCCCCCTCCGTTCTGAGAAAATTGATCGAAGACAATAGCGTCCTTAGCCAGTTCCTCCAGGAAAGGAGTCGTCGACCTCGAATAGCCATAGAGACTCATATGATCGGAACGCAAGGTGTCTATCGAAACCAGGATTACATTGGGTGGCGTGCCATGAGCCGGGATGCTGCTCCGATCGCCGGATTCCTTCCGGCATGCCGACGATCCAACAACAATGACTACGAACAGCAACGCCCAGGTCTTGGTCAGTTTCGTGCTCGTCCAATGGTGTCTCACCTTCACTGGAGATACCCCAGAGCTTTCATCTGACTCCTGACTTCCTCATCAACGGAAAGGCTCGCATCTGGAGATTCCCGATCTCTCTTGTCGATCCAGAAGTGCATCCACTCCCGAAGGCCGTTCCAACAGGCCAATTCCGATCCATCATCAACAACCTCTTGACGCTGCTCACCCGGATCGTCTTCGAGGTCGTACACACGAAGATAGGGTTCGCTCTGACCAAATTGGTCGATTTTGGCTTGACTGAAGAGACATTTCGTATTCTGAACCCACACAGCGTTATACGAAATTGCGCCTTCGTCAGCCACCCCCGATTGGTACACTTCGGAGAAGAGAGGCAGCGGCGATTGCCGGTCTGAAGCATCAAGCACGCGGGGAGAAATACTGAGGTCCGGCGTGACAGGAAATTCCCAATCCAACCCAAGAACCTCTCCAATCGTCGCCGGGATCTGCGTCGTGCTGACTCGTGTTTGGATTTCCCTACCCGCCCACTGCCCATCTGGGAAACGGATGATCAGAGGAACATGGGTGAGTTCTTCAAACAGGGTTTTCCCATGATCAAAACCACCGTGATCATAGAATTCCTCTCCATGATCACTGATAAAGAGAATGAGGCTGTCATCATACACACCGAGAAACCTCAAGAAGTCAATAAAGCGTCCAAAGGCAGCATCTTCGTAAGCGACCTCTGCAGAGTAGAGCGCCGAAATGTGCGCCAACTCCTCAGGGTCTGAGCCATGATGATTGGCGGAAAAGGGCCCCGGGAGATACTCGGCTTCATCCAACTCACCCGGAAAAGGTTCAACCCACTTCATGAACTCCCCGGTGGGGGTGTAAGGACCGTGGGGACCAACAGTGTGCAAATAGGCAAACAACGGCTTCGAGAATCCATCATTCCAAAGCAATTGATGGCGGAGAATTCCCCGAATACCATCGGAACGGAGTTCCCGACCGCTGAGTTGACTGTTGATCGAGAAATGGCTGAACGCCTGATCGAATCCAAATGCCGGCCCTACGACGAACGACTGCGAAACTCCGACTGAAAGCCGTCCTTCTTCCGCAAGTCTCAAGCCAAGCGGCTTCAGTTGTTCCCAACCCATGCGGACATTGCCGCTCATCATCTGATGAAAAACCGGGGGTGCCCCCGTCAACAGTGATGCCACGGCGGGGAGAGTCCAACTGCTGGCACTCTCGGCATTCAAATAGACAACCGAGTCCGCCGCAAATCCCGTGATATTTGGGCTGAGATCTGCAGGACCTCCAAAGGGCCCAAGCTTGTCGGTGCGAAGGGCGTCGACAAGGTAGATAAACACATTGGTCATTCTTTCGGAAGCTGAAGTCTGTTTTTGATTGAGTGGAGAATCTCTCAAGGCACCCGGATTGAGCGAAAAATGGACCTGTGCACCCTTCATGGCGAAGCCGCTGCCGGGAGAATGGACGAGGATCCTCATCTTTCCCATCTTGTTCCATGAATTATCTACAGTAATCCGCTGCCCGCTGAGAGCCTCAGGCTTCCCCCGCCAAATCTCACCCCATGTTCCATCCGTTGCGGTCGCGGCAATGTCTATGACGACTTCCATACCATCGACACCCCCTTGAACCTCCCCGAAGCCCATTGAGAAAAGATGTTTCGGCGCAATGGGAATCAGAACTTCAGCTCCATCGGCAATATTCAGGACCTTTGATGCCTGGTCAAAACCGCTGGCGGAAAGGAAGGCAAACGGGGCCGGAATATGACTCGGGACGATCGCGATGGCATAAAATGCGGCCGACAAGAGCCTCGGATCTTCCGTCTCAGGAAGCGTCGTGGCAAAGGCAAACTTCAGTTCCATCCGATTCAGACCGTCTTGAAGAGCTTCGGCCGGCAACTTGATCCGATAGTCCGAAAGAGCTGACTTCAATTCAACCGCCGGGAGTGTCACGCCATTGAGGATCACACTCAACTGCTGGAGATCACCACCCTCGGAAGGGATCCCTCGTGCTCGAAAGAACATCCCCAAATCATCATTCGTGGGCCGCCAAAACTCAAGTTCGGCCCGACCTCTTTCAACAAAAGCGAAGAAACCACCATCAGTCGACACAGGAGTCCACCCCGAACCAGGAGTCAGTGAACCTCCCTGGCCGTCAAATTTCCAGGATGGGGCGCCAAAGTCGTAAATCGTCACCTGCGGGTCCAGCAGGAAGTTCAGGGGAAGCGTCCTCGGTTGATCCCCCACGCCGACTCCGAGACCAATCTGCATAGCAGCAGATTCGGACACCGACCCGATTTCATTCCGACCTCCCGGCTTGCACCCAGTGATCGACAGAAATCCAATACACACCAGGACAAAGAGCCCTTTCACAGACATCTTCAAGAGGTCCCGCCTTTCGAAGCAATCTCTTGTTGTACTTATAAAAGATAGGTTTTCCACAGTTCCCTTATCCTCTCGATTCCTGTCCGAGGCTTCAACGGAGCCATGACAGGGACATCTCACTCAATACAAACCCTGCGAATCACAACCCCGAGTACCCGCTCGGTACCGTTCAATTCCTCAGAAACAAAGGGAGGAGCGGCCTTCAGGTCGACACGAACCGCGGCGCCGGGATCAAGATCAGCCTTCATGGGCATTCGAACCGAGAATTTTCCGTTCGGTGGGCGAAAGGAAAAAACCGGCTGACCATCAACAGAGGTGCTCAACCGAAAATCATCAATTCGGTAGTTGATGCCCTCCAGAACCAGGGAGTGAAAGACTCGTTTCTCTTGGGGCACTGAAACTCGCAGGGCCGCCTCCGGACCAATCCAGCGACCGAGGCCTTCCAGGCCTTCTTCTTCCGGAAAGATCCCATGAATCGCCGCCACATCGACGTCTGTCGTCACGAAATCCACACACCCCGCGACGACGCCCTCACGGATTTCGACACTCTCAAGAAAGACACCAAGCTCACGGTCATCTGCGAGTCCGACGCTTGAAGGCCGAAATCCCTTGTCGGTGACAACCCGGATTTCAACCAGTGAACTCGACTGGGCCACCGAACACGATGTGACCAGGACAAAAGGGCGCCCCTGGGAGGGGCTCTGCAGGTCGGCAAGATGCTCATTACCCAGGAATACACTGATGGTATACGCATCGGGACGGTAGTTCACTCCTCGAATGATGACTTGATATCTCCCATCCCTGCTGGGTGGCTTTTCGAGAATCGCCCGGAGCTCCAATCCCGCCCATTGACCGACCATTCCAGGCTCCGGCGCGAACATACCGGAAAACGGCACATTGATATTTTGGGAACGGCGAGAAAAATTGACGACAGGCTTTGATTCTGCGGGAAGGATCGAGACTTCATCAACCACGGTTCCCAAAATTCTTTCGTCCTGACTGCCATGATCCGATGGTTTGAAGGTCGATGATACTTCGAGTTCGATCTTGAGATCCTGTCCGGGCACGAGGTCCAGCACCTCGGACCACAGAGAGAAAGCAGTACCTCGTTGAGGATTGTCAATTCTCGCCACAGTCTCTCCTCCCAGGAGGAGTAGAAGCGAATAGTCGTCGGACCGGGGATTTAAACCGGAAACTCTGATGAAAAAGCGTTGACTCCCTGAACCGGCCACACCTGGAACCCGAAGAACCACCATGGATTCTTGTCCCATCCACCGACCATATATTTCGGTTTCCCGGTCATAAAAACCCTGGACCACGGCCCCGGCAAGTGTCTCGGCACCCAGATCCACCGAAGTCGAGGCGGAAATAGCCCCACCCCCAGATTGAACCTGAACCGGTGAGATCTCACCGGCGGAAAAATCCGAGGTGCCGCCGGCTACCCCTGAATCATCTGTTTCATCAATCCGACACCCGAACCACAGGAAAAACCCCACACAAAGGAGCACTGCCGGAACGACACGTGACAATCTGGAAACAAGCAAAGGAACTCCCTCACACACGATCATCGGATTGATGATGCTACCACTCTCTCAAGAACATGGGTGGCCGGAACAACAAAAAAAGGGCCTCTCCGAATACCGAAGAGGCCCTTAAATTCTCTTATTATCGAGGCTTATGGAGCCAACGTACGATAGGACTCAAACTCGTCATACCACACATCGCCTGTGGTGGTCGCATCAACAGCGGAGGTCGCACCAAGACGGACATAATCGACAACGAGGTTGTCGTTGGTCAGAGTGGTGTTCGATCCCTTGAGATTCCATGGATCCGCAGAAGTGTTCCTGGCGTAGATCTTGGCCATCCCGTCACCACTACCAGCCTGCCACTCGATCATGATGTTCTTCTTCTTCGAGGTTTCGGCAAGAACAACACCACCAACATACGTGAAAGTGCCGTCATTCTGGCGAGCTCCCACCCGGACAGCATAACGGGCACCATCGGGGTTGCCCACCCTCAAGCGACGAAGCAAAACACGGTATACAGTCACATCACCGGCGCCGATGACTCCATCAACATCATCGCGAGCAAGGAACATGGTGTGACTGGTGACGCAGGTGTCGCCACAGTTGTCCATGAAAATTCCGCCGGAACGGTCGATCCAGAAGGCAGCCCGATACACCGTTTCATCAGCGGGACTGTGATCCTCGACATAGGCGGTGGAGGTCGAACCGTCAAAGGTCACAACCAGCCCATAATTCGTCCCATTCATCGCAGCAGCCGGGGTAACGGTCAGCTGCGTCGCAGCCATCAACGGGCTTCCAATGAGGAGAACACCAAGAACAACAACTGTTAACTTCAACGCTTTCATACTCTTCCTCCCAGTTTTATGGCCCAAAGCATTGAGCCTGGTTTTCCTTACACAATAAGGACGTACGACACCGGCCATAGTAACAAATAAAGACCACGGCGTGTAGTCCAGAGCCTACTGTGTGTAGCCCAGAGCCTCCAGACGAGCCAGATCCTCCGGGCTCAAGGTGGCGGTTTCCACAAAACCATGGCGCCCAGAGGCTTCCATCCGAGCAATGGAGTCGAGGATTTGACCTGAAGAAGCTAGCGCGTTCCTCTCCTTGACCGACATGGTCGACAACCGGCCCGTACTGAGGATGTCATTCAACTCGTCCGGATCCTGAGCGAGCGAATAGAATTCCTCTTCTCCAGTATCCAGGTTTCGAATCAGCTTATAGTCACCCAATATGACGGCCCGGAGATCAACCTCTCCAGATGACTTGAAGGTCATCGAAATCTTGGGCACCTCGCCGTCAAGGGTGTCACTGACCAGCTGCGGTAATGCAATTTTTCCACTGCTCTGTCCTACCGGTGGAAGGCCGAGAATCTCACGGATAGTCGCATTCATATCCACGTGGCTGATCGGCGCAGCGACCTCTGTGCCGGGGCTGATGAGACCATCCGCCACCACAATCAGGGGGACACGAATCAGCGAGTCGTAGACCTGTTTCTTGTGTCCGAAAAGATTGTGTTGTCCCAGACCCTCTCCATGATCAGACGTCAGGACGACCAGTGAATGCTCCAACAGCCCTCTCTGCTTCAAGAGTTCCAAAAGCCGACCAATCTGGCGATCGACATACTCCACCTCAAGCGCATACCGCTGTCGCGAAACGGCATCATCAATTTCCTCGTCTGCGAAAAAACTCAAGCTCGCGGGAACCTCTTGACCCGCCTGGGTCTTGACGATCAACGTCGCGGGCAACTGACACCGATTGAGACGCCGCGGCGGCATGCCCCTGGTTCCTTCCCACCCGCTCCCGAGAGCGACATCAACTCCGGAAGCCCGGACCTCAAGCTGCCTGAATCCAAGGTGTCCCTCAAAACCATCATCAAGAGGCTCGAAACTCACCTCGTTCAGACCCGATTTCAAAAGCAGGGGAAATTCACATCCCAGACCATCAACCCGACACGAGCCCAAGCTCTCTCCATTGAGCTTCACTGAAAACTCGAAATAGTCCAATCCTGGTGGGCTATAGGGTTCGTGGGGATCTGAATAATGAGCAAAGAGAAAGACGGGTTTCTCAAGAGTATCCGGAAGAATGCCTTCGATCCTGTCGGTGACCTCTTCGGCCTTCAAAAACCACTGACTCTCAAAGTGATCTTCATAGACATCGAAGCCCTGAGACAGACCGAAACGGGCCTTGAGTACACCCAAACTGATAACTGCATAGCTTGAATAGCCCTCATTTTTCAGACTTTCCGCAAGGGTTTCGAAAGACTCCGGAAGTATGTCCGTGTTCTTTTCCACCCTGTGCCTGAAGGGCAGAACGCCGGTAAACATGGAGGAGTGACTTGGGCCGGTGACCGCAATATGCGAATAGGCACGGCGAAACAACGCACCTTGATCAGCAAGCGCGTCGATAACAGGTGTCTGTGCCATTTCGCCATAACATGACACGTGATCTGCCCTGAGAGTATCGACAACGATCAGGATCAGATTCCGCCTGGGCCCCTTCTCCTCAACGACGGGCTTCCCGGAACACCCCCAGAAGAAAAACATCACCACGACGAGAATGAAAAACCACATCGCGCAACTGGTACAGGATGAACCTCTCACAGGGCGAGTCCTCTCAAACGGGCTGCGGCCAACCTCAAATCCCGTGCAACATCATCAATGTCCTCAAACCGCAATTCACAATCGGTCGCCAAACCCTCCATGATTTGTGCCGTTGATCGCAGCTCGCCGATGATTGAGGTTTCCATTGAACCCACCGGCGCCGATGCGCCCGACTGCATCCCGGCCAGCTGACCGATGACCCCCAAAAGGGCGTTGTTGACTTCGGTCTGGTAGAGGCTCAGGTTACGGACTGAACGCAACGCCAGGCGACGGATCAGTTTCCCCAGACCACCAAGAGAGGCGTGAGCGTCTGAATCCGGACCACGGGCAATCAAAGCCCCAATGTTGCCGATCAGCATATTCAGCTCGGCCATCTTCTCCTCAGAAATCCCCGACTGGTCCGACGTGACCTGAGCCCCGGCGATCGCAACCGGCGCCGGCAAAGACTGCCTCTGCTCAAGCTCGACACGGACGCGCTGAATCCTGTCAACGATAAAACGGGCCCGAACGGCAGGACTGTGAAAGGTCTCGACGTCACGCACGGCCCGACGCCCCCTTCTCAGCGCTTCGTCCTGATCCTCGTACACGCGACGCATTGCCCGGGCCGCAGCTTCCAGGTCCGGCTCCGCCCAGAGCGCGTCCGCCGGGTAGGGTTCGCTCCCCGGACCGATCTCAGTGGACTCGTAGGGAACGAGGAAGCTGTTGTTGTCATTCATGAAATCCAGGTTGCCCGAGTAGGCCGTTGCAATGACCGGTTTACCCAGCGCCATCGCCTCGGCCATCGTCAGCCCAAATCCTTCCGATCGGTGAAGGGAAACGTAGGCGTCACAGGCATTGATGAACGCCTTCTGGTCATCCGCAGGCAGATAGCCGTCACGGTACTCGATGTCAGGCCGGCCTGCTGCTGCCTCCCGAATACTCTCCGCCTGCTCTGCATGGCGTTCTCCGTTGATGGATTTTACGACCAGTCGAGGCCCCTCCCCTGAAGAAAAGGCCATCTTGAAGGCCTCGATCACCGCGATCGGGTTTTTGCGCGCAAAGAGGCTGTCCAGGTCGAAGCAGAACATGAAGAGGTAGTCCTCGGGCAAAGCGAGATCAACCCGGGTTCGGGGGGGTGGCTCGGGCGTTTCAATCGGAAGGGGAAAGGGCTGGACCGGTTTGCAGATTTTGCGCGCGATCGAACGGGCCGAGAAGGAACTGTTGGCCCAGACCTCGTCCAGGAAGTCGGCACTCTTCGCCATCCAGTCCGGAAACTCCTCCAACTCCCAGGCCCAAAGACCGATTGTGTAACGGTCTTTGAGACACGAATGCCCGAATCGGTCGAGAAAAAGAGGTACGCTGTCCGCATTGACGCCGATAATGTTGATGTCGTAATCGGGGTCTTTGCTTCCAAAATCGTCGAACTTCGACTCCTGCCGGCTGACGGTTTCGGTGAATGGCACAACTGCGTAGTCAATGCCGCCTTCACGGAGTGCTGATACCAAAAGGCGAGTATGTTCTCCGACCCCACTCTCGGCATAAACATAACCGTAGACGTTGACTCCCGGTTTCAAATTTCCCAACTTTTACCTCCGACGACCCGATTTTGACACGGCCACATATCAGCCCCTCATCCAGGAGGCTGCGATCGCCGCGCAATCCAAGTGACATGATGTGACCACTGAAGGGCAACAGCCTGCAGGTCGAGTCGTTGAGGACGAGCGATGGTCCCCTGATCGACGACGGCAGTCATGGCTGCCACCGCCGGCGCCACCAGCGCCGCCGGATTCCCTGCGACATCGGCAGCATCGAAGAGCCCCGTCGGCCTGTCGATACCTTCCATACTCGACCGGCGGCGAGCGACGACACCCTTCCCCAACGAATCGGCCAGTGCGAAGCACGAGTCAAAACGAGGCTCCGGATTGATCGATAACAATCCGTCGCTCGCAGCCACTACCGAGTTGCAAAGGCCGGCGCTCAAAGGTCTGCTGATCACACGGATCGGCAAGTGGTCGACCTCCTCCGCCAATGTTCCGGCGTCACGAGCCAGGAGACACAGGCCGATATCGGATCGACCCAATGCCACAAGCCTTCGAACACAGTCAATCAAGGCCGAAGTAACACGCTCTCCATCGTAGTCTCCGCCACTGACCATCGCCGCAAACCAGAACACACCCTCACCGACGGAAATCTCCTCCAGTGCCCCTGGTTCCACCTCTTCCCCATGCCAGGCGGGCAAGAAAGGAAGATGGCGAACGGGAATCGATACCCGGTCTTCCAGAATACGTTGGGCTGAAGTGGTTGGAACCCAGACCTCGTCAAGGCACTCCAGGAGATCTAAATGCACGGACTCAGGCGAGTCTGTCAGATAGCCGACCAACCCCCCACCCACTCTCGTGCCGAAAGGCAGTGAATTGATGACGGTTTCGTACCGAGCGGCCGCCAGGTCAAGAACCGTCACCGGGAAAGGGGCGCCATGCATGTGACGAATCTGGTCCGAGGTCATTAAATCAGGCAATTCGTGATCCAGGGCGACTGCAACGGTTGGCAATCCGGCCCGTTCGATCACACGCGTCAAACCCGAAACGAGACTCCTCGCGCCCCGCTCGCCTTCAAAATACCCAACGATGTTGACTCCCGGAACGGCCAATGGCCGCGGATCACACTGATTTCCCGGCCGAATGGGAGGCTTTCGGGCGGGACGCGGCACCGTGGCACGCTCGTCAACCAGTTTGGAATCATGACCCCGCCCATCGGACGAAACTCCCTTGAGCGCCAGCGCGAATCGACTCTTCATCGATAGAGACAGCCTGACGGGCCGCACCAAATCGGGATGAAGGCCGTGAAGGGGAGCTCCGTGGACGACCATCCAGTAGGCAAACGCACTCCGATCACGAGTGAGGGGCTCCGGGTAGAGATCCCGGACCTCTGCCCGCATCCCATGGATCAGCAAGCCCAACCGAGTCACCAGGGCGTCACCGTCACCATCGTCTCCCATGGACTCATTGAGCCAGCCGGCGTGCTCGTTCGGGTTGCCGAGGTCAATGCCATCGAGGCGCTCCTGATCATCGTTCGTATTCGAGTCGGTCCGGCTGTTCCAAAGGGTACGAAGTGGTCCGACAAAAGCCTCATGCATGTGTGCCTGGGCGGACCCCTCGTCCAGGAACCAGTTGATGAATCGGGCAAGATCCTCGCCGAGGATTTTGGGGAAGACCTCACGAAGATCAGCCCGGTCCCGCCACAGGAAGAGCGCCGCCCGGTGCGTCACACCGTGGTCAAACCACAGTGGTTCAGTGAGCCAATCAAGATAGGAGTCGTCGCATGCGGGATCGAAGGGATCGGGCCACCTGAGTCCCTCCGGATCGATTTCCTGAAGAGCCACCCGGACAAAACGTGGAATCGGAATGTCGGTATCCCGGAAATGATGGTAGACGTAGGGCAACCCCCTCATTTCATGGTGCCCGCTGTCTTCGACCAAGGTCGAATAGTGTTCGAAAAGGGGCCGTAACTCAGGGCGTGACCACAGGTCGAGCCGATCCTGATGCTTGCTGATGGCATCGATCTGTTTGGGATCGACACCACTGAAGTGGAAGAAACCGACCCTTTCCCCGTCGACCTCCCAGTGGTCCGACTCCCATTTTGGAAAACGGTGGGGAAGATTCCAGTAGGCGATGTTGTAGATCGGCTCTCGGACGATCGCAACTGATTCGAGGAAGGCCGGCGTGAAATCCATCCAGGACTGGTCAACGAACATCCCATTCGTCAGGTCGTTGATGCAGTAACGATGAAGCCGATCGCACCACCAGTCGAGAAAACCCTCGGTTCGCTCGTCGAGACGGAGACCGAGAAAACCCAGGTTGTAGATGCCACACATGCCGATGACCCGCTCCGGCGGCCGGCAGACATTGTCGAGTGGTTGGGTCAAGTGGGGCGTCAGCACCGCAGAATGCTCGGACAGTGCATTTTCGAGCCCCGTCAGCCGGTCGTGAACCAGGATGTCAGGATCGAAATAGAACACCCGGTCAAGTCCAATGACATCACGCAAGTACTTGATCACGAACGGTTTTACCGCGGTGTTGAGTTCCAGGATGTCGTAGCGAAAGGCGAAGTTGCTGAATGCAGGAATATCGAGCTCATGCGCAAGGATGATCTCAAACGGGAAATCGTCATAGGGAACGCGATCATCCAGTGTGTCGACCAGACACACGTACACCGTCGCACCTGGGTGGTACTTAAGGTAGGACTCTGCAAAAACCCGGGTCATGCCGAGGTAGTTGTTTGAAGAAATCGTAAACACGTCGACCGGCGTCGATGTCGGCATTCAAAACCCTTTCGTTGCGGGTGAGATTATCAGATCAAAAGCCCCGTACCAAATCTCCGGATTCAGCGAAGATACCCTATAATCGGCATGGCAGGCCAGGAGAAATACTATTAACGACGACAAGGTTCAACTGCTTCTCGACCAACTCGAAGCGCTTTCGTCACCGAGAGCGGCGGCGTTCGGCGTGCTCGGCCGGTTGATGTGGACCGTGCTGCGACCTTTGCGCCGTGTCCTCTGCGGCAACCTCGCCGAAACGGCCGAGGCTCTCCATAGCTATGTTGCCGACGCTGAGCACGATCGGCTGGTTTTTTCCGACTCCCTCGATGCTGCCCGCAGAGACCTCGCCCAACTCGGCGCCCTTCAAGAGGATCGGACCATAAACACCCAGCGTCATTTGACCCTTCTGCAGGACGACTACGACAAAACCAAGCAACGCCTCGCCGACATTGCGAACGCAACACAGCGAGACGCCGAGAACCTCGGCGGGCACATCGAGGACATTCAGGCAGACTATGACGCCTTCAAGCTTTCGATGACCGAGACCATCACCGCCGTCGAGGAGGACGGCGCGGAATTCCGAACGCATCTCGGCAACATCCAGGCGGACAGCGACCTCCAGAAGAAATTTTTCGACACGATGGCGACCGCTCTCCAAAAGGATTCCAAAACCCTCACCCAACACCTCGCCCGCATCCAAGAAGACGCGGAAAATTTGAGCCAACACCTCGCGAATATTCAGAAAGATATCGACCTCCAAAAAGAAATCTCAAACGAAACAACCTCCACAATCCAAAGGGACGCACAGACCCTCCGCCAACACCTCGTCCAGATCCAAGAGGACCATGACACCACCAAGGAAACGGCAGGTAACCAACTGAGAGCCCTCGAGGCCTTCAAATCCCAGTCCTCCTTGACGACCCAGCGCCTTGAGAAAGACGCCGGCGCCGTACTCGATCATATCGGGCGCATCCAATCTGACCATGACAGGGTCGCCTCCCTGGCCGGGCAAACCCGCGCGGACACCGATGAACTCCGGGCAGCCATCGAACAACTCGGTCAGCTGGCCGCCGACCTCCACCAGGACCTTACGCATGTGGCCGAGGCAATCTCCCAATTGCACGGCGCCGACCCGGACCTGTCGTGAAATTCACCGTTGTCGTTGTAACGTGGAACGGCGCTCAATGGATCGACGACTGCCTTCAATCGGTCCTCGATCAGGAAGGCGACCCGAACATCATCCTGGTCGACAACGGAAGTTCTGACGACACGGTCGAAAGGGCCAACAGAATCCTTCAGGACAACGGCTCAAAGGCCGGGTCGAGCACCATTCTTCGCCTCAAACGCAACCACGGATTTCCAACCGGTGCGAACCGGGGCATGGCAGCGGCACTCAACGCCGACCCCGACCTCATCGGCATCCTTCTGCTCAACCAGGACGCTCACCTTGAACCCGGCGCTCTCCAGGCCTTTTCCCAATTCCTGGAAGAAAACCCCAAGGCAGGCGCCCTTGGAGCCAGAATCCTCTATCTCGATCGTGCCTCGTTGCAACACGCGGGCGGATACCTCGAACATCCACGAATGGTCGGTCTCCACTTCGGTCACCATGAACCTGTCGATGAGAAAAAATTCAACGAGCCGCGCGAGGTCGACTACGTGACTGGAGCAGCGATGATGCTGAGGGCCGAATGCCTTCGAGATCTCGGGCTGTTCGAGGAGCTGTTCTCGCCGGGATACTACGAGGATGTCGAGCTGTGTCAGCGTTTAATTCACAATGGATGGTCGATTTGGTACGTACCCGAGGCGACGGTGATCCATGCGGAATCTTCGTCCTTTTCCAACAGGGATCTGCGCCTTCGCGTAAGCCACCGCAACCGGCTGATCTTTGCCCTCCCACACTTTCTCGAGGCAGCTGCCGCCGAGAAATTTCTGGATGCCGAGTCCCACTTTCTCATCAATGACGCACACCACGACGAAGTTCGTGCTATTTCCGGTGCTGCCCTCGATCTGCTTACTCTCCTCCCGGCTGCGCTCAACGCACGTATCGGTGACGGCCATGGCGACACCGAAGGCGAAGAACGGGCCCGGCAGGTTCTCGTCTCCCTTCGCGACGTCTGCCGAGACATCCTGATTCCTCCGCCGACCAGGAGCGAATAAATCGAATGCCCATGTCCACAGATCCGCTGACCGGCATCCGCATCCTCGACGCAACGCTGAACTACTCGGACACCTCCGAAGACAGAGTCCTGGCGACACTCGAAAAGGCCACAGACCGATCCTCCGAATCCGACGAACTCGCCGACGGGATAGTTGACTGGCCGACTCGATATCACTTTTCTCGCATGCGGGGGCACCTCATCCGGCCCCTTGGCCTCAAACCCGGCATCGAGGTCCTCGATGTTGGTTGCGGTACCGGGGCGGTCACCAGGGCCCTCGGGGAACGCGGGGCGCGGGTACTCGGTATCGAAGGCGCCCTCCCGAGAGCCCGGGCCGCCGCCCTGAGGTGTGCCGACCTCGAACATGTCGAGATCGTCTGCGGCGACATTTCACACCTTGAAACCGACAAGACCTTTGACCTCGTCTGTCTGGTTGGAGTTCTCGAGTACGCGGCCACCTCGGTGGGTGGCAAGCACGGCCCCGAGTCGCTGCTCAAGCACCTCAGGAAGCTCGTCAAGCCGGGCGGCGCCCTCCTCGTCGCTATCGAAAACCAGATCGGACTCAAGTATCTGTTGGGCTACCGGGAGGACCACGTTGCGCTGCCGTGGGCAGGACTCGAGGACTATGCCGAGGGCTTTGGCGCCCGGACCTGGTCGCGGCGGCAACTCGGCATCCTCCTTGGCACAGCGGGCTTTGAAGAGCAACGCTGGCTTTTCCCTTATCCGGACTACAAGCTGCCATCGGTCATCCTCTCCGAAGGCGCTTTTGAACTGGACAACGCTCCGGAGCTGGTCGACCAGATCGTGCGCCTCCCTGTTCAGGATTTCGCCTTTTCTCGCACGATTCTGGCTGATGATCGTCGCGTTCATAATGTTTTTCTCAATGCGGGCCTCGGACCCGATGTCGCCAATTCCTTTCTCGTTCTCGCAAGCTCCGACAATCACACCCTTGATGAGTTGGTTGACCCCATGTCGCTGGCCTGGATATTGAGCGGTGAACGCCGGGCTCAATGGAAGAGGACACAGGTGGTGGTTGAGCGAGACAACGGCCTTCGAGTAATTGCACGCCCCAACTCGGTTGACCAGAATGTCCGGAAAGACCGTTGGCTCACTCAGTCCCCGGTGCGTGATGACCCCTGGCGCCGGGGACCGACACTGGAGCAGATTGCCCTCGAATCCTGCCACACCCGTGACGAACAAGGCCTGGCCGCGGCTCTGAAACACTGGACATCGTGCCTCAACGAGGCGCTGGTGCAAGCATCGGAGCATGCCACGAGCCATCCCTATTCCCCATCCCCGGGCACGCCGGCCCTTCCGGACGACATGCTGGACGTCAGTCTGTCGAACTTTGTGCTCTCGGATGAGGGGGTCGTTTTTGTTGATCGTGAGTGGCGGGTGGACGGCGGAGTCGATCCCGGACTGGCCGGCCTGCGAGCTCTGTGGTTTTTCTCACTCGACCTGATGAACGGCGGCGCCCGTCATCCGTGGCCGGATACCCTGACGGTCGACGACATTTGCCGCGAGATGGCGGCGATGTGCGGGTTCCCGGCCCAACTCGACGACCTCAATAGAATGTACTGCGCTGAGGCCGAACTCCAATCATTGGTGATCGGCTTCGACGTGGAACGCGTGACACGGGATCTCCGCGGTTCAGGACAATTGACCCTCGTAAATCCCAACGCGTCCTGCCCCATCCGCTGGACCCATCTGCACGAATTCCCCTAGCCATCTCCCTTGTGAGAGAATCGGGCTAGATCCTTGATCTTCCGCAGGATGGCCCATGTTTTCCACATGGTCGATCTGTGAATGTCGTCCAGTTGTGCCCCAATCTGCTGGAGCTCGACCTCCATGTGGAGATTGTTCTGCCGCAAGGCCTCACCCTCCTGGAGTGCGACTTTCAGCGCCCCCTCCATCGCCCAGAACGACAGAGGATTCGACCCTTCCCCGTTGAGATCAGGGGCTTTCTCGGCCCCGGAGACCCACCGGCGCAACGGCCCAGTCGTCGCATCGATACTGAAGTGCTCGCGTGCCATACGCCAGGCACGCTCACCAATCTCCGGCAGGGCAGCTCGCTGCTCAAAGACCTCCAGCAAGATCGAGGTCAAGGAGGCAGGATCTCCCGGCCGATAGGCGTAGGCCACACCCCAATCGACACAGTCTTGAACCAGCTCGCTTTGGGAGGTGGCCACAAAAGGCAGTCTTGCCTCCATCCATGCAATCATCCTGCCGCTGGAACCCAATTCGCGCTCGTAAAGGACTTTTTCAGTGACGAGACCGAGGTCGGCACGTTCAACCCACCAGGCAAGTTCTCCGGTGCTCAGACTCCCCAGAAGGTGGATACGGTCAGAAAAGACTGAGGCCTCAGCCAGATTCCGAAACCGATCCCAGCTGAGCTCGTCATGGCCGGCGATCGCGCCTCCGGTCACTACCATGTGGAGGTCCTCGATCTTCTCCATGGCCTTTTCGATGCCGGCCACAAGAGTCTCGACATCACACCATGTATTAAACCCTCCGCTCCACAGGATGACGAAGGCATCCTCGGCATTGCTCCACGCGCGATCGCTTTTGTCGGACGCAATTGCCGGTGTCTCAATGCCCGTTGCGGCACACGGCATAACGTGGACCATCTCGCGCCCGGCCGTTTCCCGATTGAGGCGCCCCAAAACACCCAACTGACCGATGGCAACCTCTCGCTGCCGACTTGAAACCACCGAGAAAACGTCACCGTTCTCCACCAGGGTCGCCACCAGATTCCTGTAGGCGGTCAGCTGATCTCCCTCCGAACACCTGGCCGCCCGGGCCTGGGCCTCGGCCATCGGGTCTCCAAAAAGATCGACCCACACCGGCCTGCCACCTGCCACCTCGACACATCGGCCCGAGGGCCGGGCAGAAGCGCCCACCAGGCACGCAGGGTCAAAGGCCTTGATCAGATCCGGAATGATGTCACCCGTATGGAAATCGTCTGAGGACATTCTGACGATCATCATCGAATCGGTTTTTTCGACTTCGATGCCGGGATCGGCACCGTCATACCCGCCCGCCATTCTCTCGCACAAGACGAGCGGCCGAATGCCGTCAGCCACCAACCCCTGAACGAACTGCCACGTTCGGCCACCAGGTGCGTAGTTCATTCTGGCGTGTTCAAAGGGCAGGGGAGCGGTTCCGAGAAGAGCGACAGCCCGACCCGAACCCACTGTTTCCCGCCACCGCCGCACCGCAGTCAAGGCATCCAAAGAACTCTCCTCACCATCCGGTATTGACCAAGCAACATTATTATTGTCAGAGAAAACACCAACACCGTCAACAGCACTCTCACTTGGGCATGCACTGAAACGACAACCGCGACGAACACGGCTGATCCTCACCCACTGGCTCATCGGCAGATGTGGAGACTCTCAATCCCAGTCACCCGCGTCACTGGGTTCAAATCCGGCCGAGAACACACCGGCTCGAACACAGGAGACCGGCCACCGTCCAATGGGATCCACACGATAAAGCGCCAGAAAACGATCTCGAGCACTGTGATAGCGCCTGATGCTCGGCAGGATGACCACCCCATCGACGCAAACGCCACCCATGGAGATCTGATCCAATTCGCGGATCAACGTTCGCGGTTCGGTCCAGGTTGCACCACCGTTTGAAGAGCGGATCATGGCAATCTCCGCCCCGGAGTATGACGTTCCATGGTTTTCTGCATCAGTCGAAGCAACAAACCACAGATCGGACCCAACCGAGACAAAACCACCGGGTTCACGATCGACCGGAGCATCGCCACCCCACAAAACCGATGGTACAGACCACGAGAGACCTTCGTTGGATGATTGCTGCACCATAATCTCTGAGGCGCCACCCTCCTCAAGCTCCCACTCAAAAGCCAGGAGCACGGCGCCGTCGGCCGTCACAAAGGCCCTCGAATCTTCGATGTTGGCACCCCAGGGACCGGTGACGGCGGAAGACCGTCTTTCCCAGCTCAAGCCGCCATCGTCGGACGCCAGACACCCAACGGTGTAGGTCGCCTCATTGGTATTGGGGGGACCGTCAACTTCGGTGACAAAGAGAAGGAGCCGGCCCCCGCCCAACGCCACGAGTTCAGTGTCAATCAACATCTTTGAGGAGGTCAGAGCCACGACGGGCGCCCCCAGGCCGAGTCCGACGGAGGCAACAATCGCTCGCGGCGTACCATTGTGCTCGATCCACGAAACCCACACCCGGTGACCATCGGCGGTAATTGCCGGCCAACGAAGGCCCGGAGGGGCGGCAACCGGGGCAAAGGTGAATGCCCCGTCGGTCGACTGCATGATGCCCAGACCGACTCCGATCAGGATCACTCGACCATCATCGGTCGCCACCAGCCGGGTGTCACCCCCAACGGGGCCCAGGCGACACTGATCATCGACCGCCACTGATTGCAGCACAGGTTTCGGCATTTTCGAGGATGACGGTGGCGCCGAGGCACAGCCAATCCCAAAGCCGGCAAATGCCGTCAGCAGGCATATTCGAAAACCCCATCGCGTTCCCACCCCAGCATCATACGCTGGGAGGCGACAGCGCTACACTGGACCCACAGTGTTGAAATCGGCCTTTCATCGTCTGCTCGAAAAGCTCCCCCTTCTGACGGGAGGCTATCGGGCTGTCCAATATCGGACCCGACTGGCCGGCGGGAAGTCCGCCGGCGAAATTCGATACCACACCATCACCGGTGGCCCTTCCCAGGAATGGGGCGTCACCCTGTGCTCTTCCCTCGAACTCGAGGAGATCCACCGGTGGACGATTGCTCAGACACTGAAGAGCCTCAAGATCACCGATCAGGCGAGTCCGGATTGTGGCTGGTTTCTGGCGCCCGGGGCGGTTCTTCCCGCGGTACATCCGGGATGGATGGAGTCTGCGCTGCTGGTGGCCTCGACGGAGAGTGTCGACACCGTGACCCTGACCGAGAGAGTCAGCGGTGCACCTCAAGACTTGCCCGCCTCTGCCGATGATTTACTGGACACCCCCTGGCGTTCCTTGACCCTCTTCTCAAGCAAGAGCTACCGGTGGGACGCCGAGACCGACACCGTTCAACCCCGCAAGAACACACTGACGGCCAAGATTATCGGTCCGAACGGCATCGGTTCTGCGCCTCCCCGCACATCGGCCGAGTCAGCCCTACGCCGAGGTTCCTATCTCGGCAACCGCCCTCTTCCCGCCCTGCTGAAAATCGGTCTCGCCCATCGGCTCCCGGCTGTGAGAACCGACGGCAAAGAGTCTCGTCCGGGTGTCCTGGTCACGGCACCATTTCTCGCCCGCGGCGGTGCGGAACATACGCTCGTCGAGACACTGACGGTCCTGCAGTCCACCTGTCGCATGGCCTTCGCGACCCTGGCGCCCCACCGAGAAGAGCTGGATGACCGCCGAAGCGATTTCGAACACTTGAGCCCGCACCTCTTCAGCCTTGGCGACTGGGTTCACCCAGACGCGATGCTGCCGATGTTGCTCCACCTGATCGACCACCTGAATATCGATGTCCTCTACAACGCCAACGGCACGACTCTCTTTTATGACTTCGCCCCCCGGCTCAAGGCGGCTCGCCCGAACCTGCACATCATTGACCACCTCTACGACCACCGCGTCGGCTATATCGAACGTTATCGGGACCCCAAACTTCTCCAGTCTATCGACGCCTGCATCGCCGAAAACCATCCGATTGCAGAGGTTCTGACGTCCGAGTACAACTGGCCCGCCGACCGCGTTCCGGTCATCTGGTCCTGCGGCAGACCGCACCACAACCTCCCGCCCGAGGGAGCCAGGGACACGATCCGCCGTGAGCTACGGGACGCACTGGGATACGCCGATGACGATGTCGTCTTCCTGACGGCCGCCCGCATGCACGAACAAAAACGCCCGTTGGACCTCGTGAGTCTGGCCGAGGCTGTTGTGGCCACTCCCAACATCCACTTCCTGATCGTCGGAGGCGGCCCGATGGAGGAGGCCGTCGACCACACAATCTCCGAAGCTGAGACCACGCAAATACGCCGACTACCTTTCAGGGCGGACATCCCGGAGTTGATTACGGCCTCCGATGTGGGCCTGCTGGTCTCGGACTTCGAGGGTCTGCCGGTCTTCCTTTTGGAATGCCTCCAACTGGGTCGCCCCTTCCTGGGAACCGATGTCGGCGACCTGGGCCGGGTCCTCAGGGAGACCGGCGCCGGCTTGGTCGTCGAAACACCCGGAGATATCCAGGCTCTGGCCGAGGCCGTCCGCAATCTGGCCGACAGGACCGTGCGCCAAGATTTCGGCGCCAAGGCCCTGACGGCGGGTGGGCGTTTCTCGCCAGACCACTGCGCTCGGGAATACGGAAAAGTGCTCTTCGGTGATCGATCATGACTCCATTGGGACTCCGCCGTACAGGCCGCGCAATTCGCCGTGAGCTCTCCATTCTCAAATACCGTGTGCTCCATATCCTGGGCACACGAGCTCCGGCCAAGGTGGTCCCGATGTCCGAACAAGGGCCGGACCTTCCGTTGAGCCATCCGATGGTCGGCATCGTCGCACCGTCCGGCATTGACACTGAGCGCCTGACAGAAATCCTTGCACGCCAGACCGAGACATCCTGGACCCTGGAACCCGGCGCAATCGACACCGCACCGTGGCTCTGGTGCCCCGGTCCAGGAATCGAAGATCTGGAGACCTGCCATCTCGAAAGCCTGGTCTTGGCAGCGACCGCACTCGACCTCACTATGACCATCGGCGGTTGGGCCTTTCCTGAAGGGGCCATCGGCCGCCCCGACAACGTGGACCCGGGAAACCTGGCCCTGATGCGTCGCCCCGGCACTCGTGCCGTGAGTGAGCCGATTCAAGGCGCCCTCATCCCCCAGATCACCCAGGAGACGCCTGCGATTCCAATCGCTCCACCAAGTCACCAAAGCGGTCCCTTCGTCCTCAACCACAAGGGCGGTCCGGGCGCCGTCATTCGGTTGCCAGTTCACGATGTCCACGCCCGTCTGGCGTCTCTTCCGACCGAGGCAGGACCTCCAGCCGTGCTCTTTGTAGCGCCCTACCTCGCAATCGGCGGCGCCGAAAACCTGCTCTTAGACCTGATCGAAGGCCTGACGCCCGAGCATCGCATACTGGTCGTCACCCTGGACCCGCACCGAAAGGAGTTGGGCCAAACTGTCGATCGGTGTCGCCGCCTGACGCCTCACGTCTACACCCTGGGTGACTGGTTGCCTCGGGAAGCCCGCATTGACACCCTCTGCCACCTCATCAGGCGATGGCAGGTCGAAGTTCTGGTCTCCTGGAACGGCACCGTTGACTTCTACGACCACGCACTGGAGATGAAACAACAATTTCCGGACCTCCGAATCCTGGCCCAGCTCTACAACCATGAAGGCGGTTGGGTCGACCGGACGACCTCCACACTGCTGACGGAGCTCGATGGGCACCTGGCCGTCAACGACCGCATCAGCCGGGCCCTGATCGACAGGGGCGCACCTGAGAATCGGGTTCACACGGTGCACCACGGAGTTCGCATTCCAAAAGCAGTTTCCGAGGCGGACCGGATCCAAAGACGCCGGACTCGACGGGCAGAACTCGGACTCCCCGAAGAAGCCGTTGTCGTCGGGACATTTATACGACTTCACCGTCAAAAACGACCCTTGGACATTGTTCGGCTGGCCCGGAAACTCAGGTCGTCCAGGCTCCACTTCCTCCTCGTCGGCGGCGGCCCGGAAACACGCGCCGTCGAGGCCGAAATCCTGCGTGACTCCCCGGAAAACCTCCTTCGGCTTCCCCTCCAGACCGAAACCCTCCATCTCTACGATGCCCTGGATATCTGTCTCTTGACCTCGGAATATGAAGGTCTCCCGGTCTTCTTGTTGGACGGACTGGCCCGGGAAATTCCGTGTGTCGCGACCGCAGTCGGTGAAATCCCCGAACTCCTGCATGACGGCGGAGGCATCCTGGTTGACCGTCCCGGGGACATCGATGCCCTCGCCGACGCCCTCCTGAGCCTCGAAGACCCGGAGCAACGGCAATCCCAAGGACAGCGCGGCCGCCGGACCGTCGAGGACCGGTTCGGCCTGGATACCTACGTCAAGAGCTATCAGAGGCTGATGTTCCCATCCCATCACGGCCGGAAACAAGAGGAGCTGATACTGGATACTTGAAGATTTTGTTCTCCCAACGGTGAAAATAGGGAAATGGTGCGCCCACGAGGCACGATGGGATTTGGGGTGGCTGGCGGGCCTTTCGGTACCGCGAAGGGTTGGAGTCAAGTTTCGAGTATCAAGTATCGAGTTTCTTTCCTTGAACTTGATACCATCTCCTTGGATAGAAATCTATGACCCCCACACCACGCTACTCCGTTTTAATTCCGGCCTACAACCATGCCGAGTTTGTTGAAGAGGCGGTCACCAGTGCACTCGAAGACGGAGGCCAACAAGTTGAGGTAATCATCGTCGATGACGGATCGAATGATGATACCCCCGCCGTGCTGCAATCTCTCGAAACCGACGATCGGATCCGGGTCCATACCCAGGAGAATCAAGGCGCACACGCAGCACTCAATCGCCTCCTCAGCCTGGCCCGCGGTGAGTTCGTCTTCATTCTCAACTCCGACGATACCTTCGAATCCGGACGTCTTGAACGTCTGGCAACCGCACTTGAGGAACACCCAGGCACCGCCGTTGCCTGTTCAACCCTGCGTATCATCGACGACCAGGGCCGGCAGATCGGCATCAAGAATGCCTGGCGGGATCTGGAGCCTTGGCCCGTGCCCCATCCGCAGCCACACCTGGCAGACCTCGACGACCCCACGCTGGCCCTCCTGCAGTCGAACTGGGCGGCAACTACCTCCAATATGGCCTTTCGTCGTTACCTGGTGACCAAAAACAACCTGCAGTTCAATCCACTTCGCTACACCCACGACTGGGACTTCCTGTTGGCCGCATCGGCCATCGGGGAGATCGCCCTGGTCGAAGAACCCTTGGTGCGTTACCGGGTTCACGGCGCCAACACCATTCGGGAGAACGACGAGCAAGCTCAGGCAGTCATGCACTTCGAGATCCTCTGGACCGTCGCCCGACATGCAGCACACACCTTGGCCCGAGCCTCCACAAGGGGATTTGACCCCGCTGACCTCCGGGAACGCATGCTGCGGTCCCTGCCCTCCTTCGGGCACGAAGACCTCCTCTTCCAGCTCCTCACGCTGCGGGGGACCGGTGACTCGCCTCCTGCAAGTTACGACGCTCTCCTGCACCCCGAGCACCCGCTTCGCCGGGCAGCCCTGGCGGCATTGGCCGGCGAAAAAACCTGAACCCGCAAAAACACAAAGAACTCCAAACGACTGATCTTAAATATTTTTCTTCCCGATCTCTTTGCAGTCTTCGCGTCTTGGCGGTTCAATTGTGTTTTTCTTTTTCGACGGCCAATCCGGCCCATATCCTCGCTTACAGCAGCCCCTGCTCCCTCATCCAGGCATCGTTGAAGATCGTGCTCAGGTAGCGGTTCCCTGAATCCGGAAACAGCGTGACGATTCGGCCCGGGCAGTCCATGGCCTGGGCAACCTGGCGGACACCCCACAGGGCCGCCCCCGACGAGCCACCTGCCAGGATGGCTTCAAGGCGGGCCAACTCCCGGGTGGCAAGAAAGGCCTCCCGGTCCGACACGCGGAGCATATCGTCCAGCAGGTCGAATTCCGGGCAACCGATAATTTCCTCGTCGCCGAGACCCTCGATCAGATACGGTCCCGGTTCGACCATGCGCCGGTCATGGAACCAGTCAAAAAAGACCGACCCCTCGGGATCAATCGCCACGACCTTGATCAAGGGATCCTGCTCCTTGAGGTACCGCGCCGCGCCGCAGATCGTTCCTCCGGTCCCGATACCGGCCACCAGCACGTCGATACGCCCGTCCATCTGTTCCCAGATTTCGGGTCCGGTGGTCCGGTAGTGGGCCTCGTTGTTGACACGATTATTGTGCTGATCCGGGAACCACCAGTCCGGGTGTTCAGCAGCAAGCCGCCGCGCCTTCTGGTTGTAGCTTTCGGGGTCTTCGGGAGGCAAATGCCCATCAACCAACACCAGGTCGACACCCATGGCCCGGAGACAATCCAGCTTTTCTTTCGAGGTCCGTTGCCGGACGACCATCGTGCAATTGAGGCCCTCGAGTTCGGCCATCATCGCCAGACCCATCGCCGTATTGCCCGAGGAACTCTCGACAATCGTACCGCCGGGCGCCAAGTCCCCCGTTCTGAGGGCCTCCTCAACCATGAAACGGGCAATACGATCCTTGACACTGCCCATTGGATTGAGGAATTCCAACTTGGCAAAGACTTCGCATGTGAGGCCCTCGACGCTCCGGTGCAATCGCACCATCGGCGTCCAACCCACGGCCTCGGAGATCCGGTCGAAAACACGTTTTTCATTCATCGCCGGCGATTATAGCCACTTGTGGACTCGATGTGGCAATGACCCGTTACACTGACCGGACCCATGTCGGGCCTGGGATCAGATATGCCGAGACGTTTTCCTTCACTGACCTTCTTGCTTTTGTTGCTGCCGATCGGCCAGGCGGCCGCTGACCTGCCGTCCCAATACGATCTCCGCGACGTCGACGGCCAAAACCTGGTGACTTCGGTCAAGAGCCAACAAGGCGGTACCTGCTGGACCTTCGGCGCGATGGCGGCGATGGAGGGCAATTTGCTGATGACCGGTGCCTGGGAAACTGCCGGAGAGAGCGGCGAACCGAACCTGGCCGAGTACCACCTGGATTGGTGGAACGGTTTCAACCAGCACAATAACGACGACATCGACCCGCCGTCGGGGAGCGGACTGGAAGTTCACCAGGGCGGTGACTACAGGGTGACCTCGGCCTATTTGGGGAGGGGCGAGGGCGCGGCGAGAAACATCGACGGCCAGTCCTACAACACACCGCCGGAGCGCTACCGCGACGACTACCACTTTTTTGTGCCACGCCACATTGAGTGGTATGTCGCCGGAGACAACCTCGAGACGATTGATCAGATCAAACAGGCCGTGATCGATTACGGGGTCATAGGTACCTGTATGTGCTACGACGGTGCCTTCATCAACGGCTCCTTCATCCACTATCAACCCACCTCGTCCACTCTCGATCCCAACCATGCGATCGCTATCGTTGGCTGGGACGACGATAAAGCGGTTTCAGGCGCCCCGGGACCAGGCGCGTGGCTCTGCAAGAACAGCTGGGGAGAGGGCTGGGGCCTCGGCGGATATTTCTGGATTTCCTACTGGGACAAACACGCAGGGAAACACCCCGAGATGGGCGCCATCGCCTTCCGTGACGTCGGCCCCCCGGATTGGGACACGACCTACTCTCACGACTACCACGGATGGCGGGATACCTATACGGATGCCGGACGGGCCTTCAGCGCCTTCACCGCAAACACCGATGAGGTTCTCGGGGCAGTCGGTATCATCACCACCGAAGACGACACCAGCTTCACCGTCAGGGTGTGGGACCGTTACGAGGGGGATGAACTGCTCGACATCCTGGGTTCGACCACCGGAACTTTTGCCCACACCGGCCTGCACACAGTCGATTTGCCCGTCCCAATTTCTCTGGTGCAGGGTGATGACTTCTTTGTCGAGCTTGAGGTCTTCAGCGGGGGCCTGGCCTTCGACCGGACCTCGGACGTACCGGTCCTTCTGGGGGCCTCGACCAGAGCCATCGTCGAGAGCAGCGCCGCACCCGGCGAATCTTTCGTTCAACCTGGATCTCAGTGGATTGATTTCACAACCGTCGAAGAGACCGGCAACATCTGCATCAGGGCCCTGACCTCGATACCGGGCCTGAGAGTCCAACAGTCCGAAAACCTGGTGGCTTCCGGGCCGGTCGGCGGACCATTCGAACCCTCGACCATCCAGTACACCCTGGAAAACCGTGACCCAACCACCATCACCTACGATGTCACGCTGTATCAGCCCACCGCCTGGATCACTCTGAGCGGGCCGGTCTCAGGATCGCTCGATCCGGGATCAACGGCTGTCATTACGGTCGAAGTCAACGGCGCCGCCAATGCGCTGGAGGCCGGAGCCCATGTCTCAAACCTTCTGTTCACCAACACGACCAGTCACTTCGGCGACACCAGCCGAATGATCGTCGTCGCGGTTGGTGACCCCGAGATCCGGCACTCCGAAACACTTGACACCGATCCCGGCTGGGCGACCGAGGGGCAGTGGGCCTGGGGACAGCCCGCGGGTCTCGGCGGCGCTCACGGTGGGCCCGATCCAACCGGAGGTTTCTCGGGACCTGCAGTCTACGGCTACAACCTCGGAGGTGACTACCCCGACAATTTGTCCGAGACCCATTTGACCAGTACGGCGTTTGATTGTCGGGGACTGTACGGCATTCACCTGGACTTCCAGAGGTGGCTCGGGGTGGAACAGCCTGATTATGACCACGCCTCGGTTCGCGTCAGTACCGACGGAACGAATTGGACCACCGTGTGGGAGAACGATGCCGAGGTCACGGACACGACCTGGACCCCTATCGATCTGAACATTTCCAGTGTGGCCGACAACGCAGAGACGCTCTATCTTCGCTGGACCATGGGCACGACTGACGCCGCATATACCTACTGCGGCTGGAACATTGACGACATCGAAATCCTCGGTGTCTCCGAAATTGATCGCGGCCTGTTCTCGGACGGCTTCGAAAACGGCGACACGTCCGGGTGGTCGTTTACGACACCGTAGGCGCGGCCGCTGGTGGCCCACCATGGATTCTAACGAGCAACCTGACCACCTCGTCATCTGCCGGGGGCATCGGATATGCCTTTAATTTATCGGATCGAACCCAGGCGAGTTCCTGTCCCTCACGGGGTGTCGGCAAACCGGCGGCAATCGCTGCCGAGTAGAACAGCAGGAGGATCTCCAAATCGGGCTCGGTATGGACTGCGAAGGTCAAAGGACCGCCGATCTCAACCACAATCCCAAGTTCCTCGTCCAATTCCCGAACCAACGCCTCGGCATAGGACTCGCCCTTTTCGACCTTGCCTCCGGGGAACTCCCAGAGTCCGGCCATGTGGGTGCCCTCCGGCCTTCGGGCCAACAAAACCCTGCGTTCACCATCAAAGATGACAGCGGCAACGACTGTAAATCGAGTCTTGGCCCGAATGGATCTCTCCTCCTCGGCGCACAACTCCCGCACCGATGTCCTCAATCCTAACCCAGCGTTGTATCCTTCCCCCTCTCCCTCGCTCCCCCTCTCCCCCTCTTCTCGATCTCCAGCTACAATAAAGAACCACCCAACCGTGGCTGGAGGCATTATGAAGAAACAACCTGACGAACGCGGCTACTTTGGCGACTTCGGCGGCCGGTTCGTGCCGGAGACGCTGATGGTCCCGCTGGAACAGTTGGAGACCACCTGGCTCAAGGCCGGGAAAGATAGAAATTTTCGAAACCGCCTGAAAGAGCTGCTGGAACGTTTCGTCGGCCGCCCAACACCCCTGTATCCCGCGCGGCGGTTGGCGGCAACGCTGGGTGGCGCTCAGATCTGGTTCAAAAGGGAAGACCTCTGTCACACCGGATCCCACAAGATCAACAACGCCGTCGGGCAGGCCCTGCTGGCACGGGAGATGGAGAAACACCGGGTGATCGCCGAGACCGGGGCCGGTCAACACGGCGTTGCGGTGGCGACGGCCGCGGCGCTCCTCGGTCTGGATTGCAGGATCTATATGGGATCGGAAGACATGCGGCGGCAAGAGTCCAATGTCCGCCGGATGCAGTGGCTCGGGGCCGAGGTCGTCGCGGTTGAGAGCGGCAGCCGAACCCTGAAGGATGCGATCAACGAGGCCCTTCGAGACTGGGTGACCAACGTCCGTACAACCCACTACATCCTCGGGTCGGTCTTGGGGCCGCATCCCTATCCGGCGATGATCCGCAATTTTCAATCCGTAATCGGAACCGAGGCCTTCTCGCAGATCCGGGAGGCGACCCGATCCCTCCCCGATCTGGTGGTCGCCTGTGTCGGCGGTGGTTCCAATGCGGCCGGTATCTTCTCGGCCTTCGTACCGTTTGACCAGGTGCGTCTGGTCGGAGTCGAGGCCGGCGGCAGAGGTCCGGCCCCGGGAGAGCACGCGGCACGATTCACCGAGGACGGCAAACCAGGCATCCTCCACGGCACCTTGACACGCGTCCTACAGAATTCCGACGGCCAGATTCTGGGAACGCACTCGGTATCCGCAGGGCTGGACTATCCGGCGGTGGGACCGGAGCACGCCGACTGGGAGGCCAAGGGGCGAGTCAGCTACGTACGAATCTCGGACGATGAGGCCATAGCCGCCTTCAAGCTCCTTGCCCGGACCGAGGGCATCGTTCCGGCCCTCGAGAGTGCCCATGCCATCGCCTACGCCCTTCAAGTGGCGCCGGCAATGCCTCTCAATGCACGAATTCTGGTCAACCTCTCGGGCCGGGGAGATAAGGACATGGACGAAGTGGCTCGACTGGACGGTGCGTCATGAACCGGATCCAACAGATTTTCAAGAAGGCCCGAGGAGAAAATCGGGCAGCCTTCATTCCCTACATCACCGCCGGCGACCCGTCGTTGCAACGGACCTCCGAGATCATTGAGGCCCTGGAACGCGCCGGCGCCGATATCATCGAACTGGGAGTCCCCTTCTCAGATCCGATAGCCGACGGTCCGACCAACCAAAAAGCGGCCGAGAGGGCGTTGGCTTCCGGGACATCCTTGAAGGGCGTCCTGGACCTGGTCACGGATCTCCGAACACGTTCGGACATTCCCATCGTGCTCTTCACCTACGCCAATCCCGTCCTGCAGTTCGGACTCGAGGCCTTTGGATCCGCGGCGGCCGCATCAGGCATCGACGGCATCCTCTTTACCGATGTCCCGACCGAGGAGTTACCCCGGTTTTCACCCGCACTGGCTGCAGCCGAAATCGACCCGATCCTCCTGGTCACCCCGACCTCGGACAAGGCACGGATCAAGGCGGCCTCCAAGGCCGGAAGCGGTTTTATTTACCTGGTGTCTCGAACGGGCGTCACCGGTGCGCAGCGCCGGCTCGACCCGGAGCTGAAACCCTTGATCGCCCAGGTGCGAAAAGCATCAAAACTCCCCGTAGCCGTGGGCTTCGGCATCAGTGATTCCGACCAGGTCCGGCAGGTGGCTCTCTGGGCCGACGGGGTCGTCGTCGGTTCGGCCATCGTCAACCAGGTGGCCTCGCTTGGCGACAGTGACGAACTGGCGCCGGCGATCGAAAACTTTGTCCGGCCTCTGGCCAAGGCATGTAACCGCTGATGGGACGTCCGAAAAGACGGCAACTGGGGCAGAACTTCCTGATTGACCCGCAGGTCATCCAGCGGATTGCCGCCCTGACAAAACTGAACCCGCCGAGGGTCCTTGAGATCGGACCGGGGAGGGGAGCATTGACCGGGGCCCTGCTCGAACGATTCGACCGCGTCCTGGCCCTGGAGGTTGATACCGGTCTGATCCCGTCCCTGGAGGCGAATTTCGAAGGTACGGCGCTTGAGATCAGGTCGAGCGACGCCCTCAAAGAACCCCTGGACCCTCTCCTTGCAGCCGAAAAACCCTGGCAGGTCGCCGCCAACCTCCCCTACTCTGTGGGAACCGCCATCCTCAGGCGACTCTTGCCCCGCCACGACCTCGTAACCCGCATCGTCGTCATGCTCCAGGCCGAGGTCGTCGAGCGACTGGTGGCCGAACCTTCAGGGTCAGGCCACGGTCTACTGGCCCTCGAACGGGCGGCGTTTGCCGACGCGTCAGTGGCCTTCGACGTCCCGCCCGGCGCCTTCCGGCCACAACCGAAGGTTCACTCCATCGTCGCAGTCATCGACCTCAAACCCCCGGAGTTTTCCAGGAACGAACTCAAGGCCGCTTTCCATCTGGCCTCTCACGGCTTGAACCGGGCACGAAAGACGCTGCCCAACGCCCTGAAACCCCTTGTGGACCTCGAGCAGATTGAGCGCAGCGGCCTCGACCCCGGTGCCCGGCCCGGAACCCTCGAGCTCGCCGACTGGGTCCGACTGGGATCCGATGTGGCAGAGGCCGGCAACGCGACTGAATAAAGGAAACCATGAACCTCCTGAAAGAAACCCTCGGAGACTTGCTGAAGACCTGGCCTCGACTGCTGGCAACCGACGTGGTCTACAAGATCATCGCATTGGTCGTGCTCACGCCTGTGGTCAGTCTTTCTCTCAAGTATTTCATTGCAACCAGAGGAAGCTCCGTCTTGGCGGACCAGGATATTCTTTATTTCGTTCTGAGCCCTATTGGTCTCGCAGCCCTGGTGGCAGTCGGAACTGTGAGCCTGGCGATTCTCACCCTGGAACAGGCATGCCTGATGGCAATCGGATTCGGGGTGACCCGAGATCTTCACATCCGTACTACCGACGCCCTTTGGTACGGCGCCCAAAAAGCGTGGTCGGTGGTCAGGTTGGCGCTCCGAATCTTCGTCCACGTGTTGGTGATCGCAGCACCTTTCCTCATCGCGGGCGGCCTTACCTCCCTGGTGCTGCTCTCCGACCATGACATCAACTTCTACCTCGCTGACCGGCCTCCGGCCTTTTTCTTCGCGGCCGCCATCATCGGCGCCCTGCTGGCTTTGATGGCGGTGCTGATCATCCGCCGGCTCTTGACCTGGGCTTTCGCCCTCCCGCTGCTGCTCTTTGAAAACCTCTGTCCGGCAGAGGCCCTGAAAACCAGTGTTGAGCGGACTGCAGGCCACAGGCTGATTGTCGGATTTACCCTGGTCGCCTGGGGCGCGACGGCGGCGTTGCTGTCGGCGGCACCCCTGGCAATTGTTGGCACTCTGGGCCGCTGGACCGTGCCAAAATTTGCGGACTCCATGGCGGTGCTGGTGGTCGTCATGGGTTTTTTCCTCCTGTTGTGGGGACTACTCAGCCTGGTGGTGACGGTGATCAACGGATCGATGTTCGCATTGCTGATCGTTCGCCTGTACGACAATCTCGGGAGTTCTTCTGACGCTCGGCTGGCGGGCAGGGCAACTCCAGAAAAGTGGACCGCGGACCCGCGACGGAGAATCTCGATCAAATGGGCTCTTGGTGGTCTCGTTCTGGCCGGTGTTCTGGCAGCCGGAGCAGGCGCTCTCTTCCTGGACACAGTACGGTTCGACGACGACGTTGTGGTCATCGGCCACCGCGGGGCTGCAGGAAGTGCGCCGGAGAACACCCTCGCATCGGTCGAGCTGGCCCTCGAACAAGGAACGGATATCGTCGAAATTGACGTCCAGGAGACTCTGGACGGTGAGGTCGTGATCATGCACGACAGCGACCTGATGAGGGTCGGCGGCAGCCGATTGAAGATCTGGGAGGCCACCAAAGAGGAAATCCTCGAGGTTGATATCGGCAGTTGGTACGACCCCGAATTCAGCGACCAGCGGGTTCCCACCCTCGAGCAGGTACTCGAACTGTGCAAGGGGCGGGCACTGGTCGACATCGAACTCAAAGACTACGGTCACAACGTGCGCCTCGAAGAGAGGGTCGCCGAGATTGTCGAGAAGGTGGGGGTGGAGGACGAGATTGTGCTGATGTCCCTTGTCTCGGACATCGTTTCAACGATGAAGAATCTGCGGCCCGAATGGACGGTGGGACTCTTGACCGCAAAAGCCGTCGGTGACCTGACCACCTCAGACGCCGATTTCCTCGCAGTTCACGTTGGGATCGCCAGCCCGGGCTTCGTGCGCCGCGCCCATGCCGCCGGCAAGGAAGTCTATGTATGGACCGTCAACGACAAGCTCAACATGCACCGGATGATGAGCCGGGGTGTCGACGGCATCATCACTGATTATCCGGCGTTGGCAAGAACCGTCATCGAGGAGCGCACCGAACTGTCCTCGGCCGAGCGCCTGATGCTTAGCGCCGCATTCTGGATAGGACTCAAGCCGAAAGAACCACCGCCGGAGAGGGATCTCTAGCCTCCAAAGAGATTACCAATTGACGGCATATCTTGGGGTTCTCCAGTGATCTTGCTGGTGGCGCCTGAGAGGCCGAAGCCTGTCAATACAGTCTCCGAGTGCTGCGGGTCGCCGTTGACCATATCGTCGGACACGATCTTGACGATGCCGAAGGGAACCTCACTCGAGATCCACTGGGTTGACGTGCTCTCGACCTTGATCGTCTTGAAGACAATCTTGGCACTTGAACTACCTTGACCGCGGTATCGATCACACCCGAAGGTCCCTGCCGGGACCGTCACCGACTCGGCATCTTCTTTGGTCAGGGTGTAGCTGACCTTGAGGCCGATCGCCTTCGTCATGCCCCCCATCATCGAACCGGCGCCCTTGATACGCATCGGTTGGCTGTCACCGGCCTGCATGATGACCTCGGTCGCCATGTCGTTGAAGTTGCCCAGCGCGTTGGCAACGTCACCCTCAAATACTGACTTCTTCATCAACACCTTGATAAAGACGGGGTCACCCTGAGGTTTGCGGCCCTTCTTCTTAACCTTGAAGCTGTTCATCTCCATCTCGGTCCACACGTACAGCTCACCGTCACGCTCTTCCTCTCCAAGATACGAAATCCGCATGACGGTCACGATCTGTTTGCCGTCTTCGTCGGTCATCGTCTGTTCGCGCTCCTGCCACGAACCAACTGGCGTCGACTTCTCGAAGTTGAAATCAATGGTGCCCGCAGCAGCAGTACCGCCCAGGCTGATGACGGCACAAAGGCCAAGTACGATCAGGAATGTCTTGCGCATAGGTCCTCCCATTCGAAACTATAGTTGAGGAAAACCCCCGGCCGCACCAAATATTCCACCGACTCCCGCACTGTGACCGCCCCCCAAGGCCTCTCCGGGATCGACTCCATCAATCAACAACGATTGTCCCCATTGTCACGCGCGGTGCTACCATTTCAAGGAATGCGGCACTCCGTGAAATCATTCCGTCTCCGGAGAACCACCCAGTGAGTTGGTGGCAAGGACTCTTTCTCGGCATCCTTCAGGGGCTGACTGAATTCCTTCCGGTTTCGTCCTCGGGTCATTTGGCATTGGCCCAGATGTCGTTCGGACGGTTGGGATTGGCATTTCACCAGCCTGGGGTTGTATTTGACGCCATGCTGCACGTCGGCACGGCGACCGCGGTGGTGTGGTCCGAGCGACGCCAACTCGGCCGTTGGCTGACGACGGTGGACGGCCGCCGGTTGCTGGGTCTACTGGTGCTGGGAACCCTGGCAACGGCTGTGGTGGCCTTCCCCCTCAGAGATTTGGCGACTGCGGCATTTGAGCAACCGATGGTTATCGGCGTATGCCTCATGATCACCGGCCTCCTGGTGTTCTCAACTCGCATCTTCAAGCGCGGACATCACACCGAGGCGACGACACATTGGAAACACGCGGCCCTGATCGGACTGATCCAGGGGTTGGCGGTCTTCCCAGGAATCTCCCGGTCCGGCGCGACGATCACCGCAGGTCTCGGAACAGGCCTCGACCGGGCATGGGCCGCCAGGTTCTCCTTTTTGATGAGTGTTCCGGCAATCGCCGGAGCGACCGTGGTCGAACTGCTGTCGGAACGTGAAGCACTGGCGATCGCCGGCACCAATTTTTGGGGACCAACGATCATCGGCGGCATCGCTGCGGCGGTCGTCGGTCTAGTGGCGCTCCGGTTGGTCATCCGCATGGTCAGTTCCCGGATCTTTGATCGTTTTGCCTGGTACTGCCTCCCTCTCGGTGCAATGGTGATTGCACTCGCCATCGGGGGGGTCCTGTGACCGAGCGTACCCTTCGGGAGATTACGGCGGTAGCGTTGATCCTCGGCGCCATATTGATGGCGGTGGCCCTGATCAGCCACCATCCCATGGATCCCAGTCCCTTCAGAACTCAGACTGCTCACGACACACCCCTGAACCTTGTCGGGTGGCTTGGCGCCAGCGTATCGGCGTCCCTGCTTGGCGTGTTCGGTGTGTCTGCGGTCCTCCTGCCGATCCTGGCAGCAGTTCTGGGGTGGTTCCTCCTCCGACAACAGGTTCCGGACGGGCTCAAATGGGTCGGCATCGGCTGGTTGCTGGTCCTGATGTCCATTCCCGGACTGGTCGGCCTGTTGTGTTCCGAAGTGTCTTTTAAGGGCGGCACCTTGTCGTGCGGGGGCCTGGTCGGACACGCGACCGGCGACCTGCTGGGCGGTCTGGCCGGACCGGTCGGGCGCGTGATTATCCTGATCTTCTTCGTCATCGTCGGCCTCTTGTTGGTTTCTGGACTCTCGGTGGAAAGGGGCGCTGACGGCATACTCCGCCAATTGGCCGACCGGATTCGACGACGCAGGGAAAACAAAGAGGATCAACAGCGCCTCCAACAAAAAGAGGATGACCGCCGAGCCGTCCTCAGCCGCCAGCACGACCGCCTGACCGAGAGCTATCCAGGCCCCGGGTCGATTACGGTCAAGGAACTCAAGGGCAAGGGGAGTATCCGTATCAACCGCCGCAAGGGGGGCACCGGTGCTGAGGATCACCCGACCCCTTCCGGCCGCCTGGAGCTCCAAATCGATCGACCGGAGACCTCCAGCGCAAAAAGGTCGAAGGCGCCGAAAACCAGCCGGGGCATATCCCCTGCACCCAAACCGAAGATCCAAATCCAGGAGGAATTCGACTTCGTCGAGGACCTGGACACCTACGATCTGCCGCGACTGTCCTTCCTCGATACCCAGGACGATGAGATTGAGCGGGACTCGTCGGCACTGATGGAAAACGGCCGAATGCTGACGGACAAGTGTCAGGAGTTCAAGGTCCGGGGCGAGGTCGTCAACATTCGAACCGGACCGGTGGTGACCACCTACGAATTCCGGCTGGCATCGGGCGTCAAGATCGCCGCAGTCCAAAACCTCTCCGAGGACCTCGCACTGGCACTGCGCACCTCGTCAGTCAGAATCGACCGCATCCCAGGCCGGGCAACGGTCGGCATCGAGGTTCCCAACCCCGAGCCCGAGGTCATCAAGCTCTCCAAAATCATCGACACCCCGGAATTCCAAAGAGCCCGATCGTTGCTGACCCTGTGTATGGGCGTCGACATCCGAGGCAATCCCTTCGTCACTGATCTCCAGAGGGCGCCGCACCTCCTGATCGGCGGTTTCACGGGTTCGGGAAAATCGGTCGGTATCAACGCGATGATTCTGTCGATCCTCTACAAGGCCCAGCCTGATGAGGTCAAGTTCATAATGGTCGACCCCAAGATGGTCGAGTTGGGGGTTTACAAGGACATCCCCCACCTCCTGACACCGATCATCACCGAGCCGAAAAAAGCGGCCAACGCCCTGGGGTGGGCCGTTGACCAAATGGATCAGCGATACCGGAAACTGGCCACCCTTGGGGTCCGAAACCTCGAACAGTACAACCAGTTGGTCAGCGACCCCAAGCAGTTGAAATTGACCCGGGAACGGCTCCTCGGAGACGGGGATGAGGATCAGGAATTCGAGCCCATGCCCTTCATCGTCATCGTCATTGACGAGTTGGCCGATTTGATGATGACGGCGGGACGAGCCGTTGAAGAGGCAATCACGCGCATCGCCCAGAAGGCCCGGGCGGTTGGCCTCCACCTGATCTGCGCGACCCAGCGGCCCTCTGTCGATGTCCTGACCGGCATCATCAAAGCCAATTTTCCGGTCCGGGTCGCCTACAAAGTTCGATCTCGGCATGACTCCAGGACTATTCTGGACGCCATCGGCGCGGAACACCTGATCGGGCGGGGCGACATGCTCTATCTGCCTCCCGGAACCTCGAACATCATGCGCATCCATGGTCCGCTGGTGACCGAGAAGGAAATCGCAAGCGTGGTTCGCTACATCAAACGTTTTGGAAAACCCGAGTACCAAAAAGGCATTCTCAGTCACCAGCCACTCGGAGGGGGCGATCGGGGATCTGGGGGCGGGACCGGATCCACTGACGGCTCAGAGCCCTTCGAGGATCCGATGTACGAACAGGCCGTGCGTTTGGTCGTTACCGAGCGCAAGGCGTCGGCATCGCATATTCAAAGGCGATTGCGCCTGGGTTACACCCGATCAGCCCGGTTGATCGACATGATGGAAAGCGAAGGCATCGTCGGTCCGGCCGCCGGTTCGAAGGGCAGGGAAATCCTGGTGCCCGAAAACTACTTCGCCGAGGTTAACGAGACCCACGCCCTCAACGGCGACAACGACCCAGGGGAGTCTTGAGATGGGATCTTTCGAATTTGTAGGATTGGACATGCTGACCCTCGGCGCCCTCGGTACAGCATCCGCGCTCCTCGTGGTCTTGATCATCAGTTTCCGCTCCCGCGGACGGGTCTTTTGTCAGTACCTCAAACACATGAGCGGCATCGAACTCAACCCGAAGATGGTCAACCGAGTCTTCAAGCACAACGGCCGTGCAGGGGTCCGAGATCTCCTGATCGATCTGATCATCCAGGAGGACCTGTCCGACCCCTCTCGAGTCGTGACCCCGGACAGCAAGCCGGACCGCTCCATCTACGACTCCGGCGTCTTCGACCGCTGAGGCAAAAGAAGACAATTGAACCGCAAAGGTCGCTAAGATCGCAAAGATAGGCGCAAAGATAATTTTCAAAAATCAACCTTCGTCTTCTCTTCGTGCTTTTTGTGTTCTTTGTGGTTCAATCGCTTTCCTCTTCGTGCCCCCTTCGCGCTCTTTGCGTCGCGGTTCATAACTCCCCCTCTCCCCCTCTCCCCTGCTCCCCCACCTTATCCAAAATCCGGGTTATCCTTCCCCGATGGTGAATGATGCGGATTAAGGTACTCCCGGACCATGTTATCAACCGAATCGCTGCCGGCGAGGTGGTCGAACGTCCCGCTTCCGTCGTCAAGGAGTTGGTCGAAAACGCCCTGGACGCCGGCGCCACACGAGTCGATGTCGAACTTTCCGTCGGTGGTCGCTCGTTGATTCGGGTTGCCGACGACGGCTGCGGCATGGATCACGACGACGCTCTATTGGCTCTGGAGCGCCACGCCACCTCCAAGTTGGAAACGGCCGATGACCTCGACCATATCTCGACCCTGGGCTTTCGGGGCGAGGCCCTCCCTTCGATTGCCGCCGTCTCCAGATTCCGTCTCTCCAGCTGCGCCGACCCCGCCGAGGGTGGCGTGGAGATTACGGTTGAGGGCGGACGCATCCTCGGCGTTGAAGGGCAGGCACGCGGTCGGGGAACGACCATCGAGGTCCGGGACCTCTTCTTCAATACTCCTGCACGACGAAAGTTCCTCCATGCTCCCGAGACCGAACTGCGGCACGCACAGGACGCTGTTATTGCCATGGCACTGGCCAGGCCCGACGTCACCTTCATGCTGTCGCACGGAGGCAGGACCCTGATCGAAGCCCCTCTCGCCACATCCCTGGACCAGCGTCTGCGCGACCTCCTTCGTCGGAGAGGTCTGGACACCGTGCATCGTTTTGAGGCGGAGGGTGGTGGTCTTCGGGCCTGGGGACTGCTGGCGCCGGGCAAGGGCTCGGGGCGGCCCCAGCTGACCCTGCTGGTCAACGGCCGATGGGTTCGGGACCGGCTCCTGGTCGGCGCTGTCAACCGGGTCCTGCGCGCGGCAGGCTCGGGTTTTGGCGGGTCCAGGGTGGTGCTGCTGTTGACGGCGCCTCCTGATGCGGTCGACGTCAACGTCCATCCGGCCAAAACCGAGGTGCGCTTCGCCCGGTCGGGCGCGGTCTTCAGCCTGGTCGAACGAGCCCTCCGTGGGGTCATCACCACCGGCCAGGGCCAGGTGGAGGTTCGTAACTTCGACAGTCTGGGGCCCTCACCGACTCCTCACGCGGCGGAGCCGCAGGCGATCACCTGGTCCGCCCCTGCCGCCCCGACCACCGGCCCATCCCTCTTCCCCCACCCGGTCTATCAACCAGTGGACGGCGAATCGAAGGCCTTCGACGAAGCGCGTCTGGGCCAACCGACCACCACCGCACACGCAAGCGGCGCAAAGCCCGGCGCTTCCGACACGCCCTTCGGCCGCCTGATGGGACAGTACCGCCGGTCGTTCATTCTGCTCGAAGACCAGCACGGTCTGGTCATCGTCGACCAACACGTCGCTCATGAGCGGGTGCTGTACGACCAGATTCTGCGCCGGTTGGATGGAGAGCAGGCGCCGTCACAACGCCTTTTGACACCCCTGCTGCTGGAGATCGACGAAGCCCAGGCTGCCGCCCTGCCGCGGTTGGTCGACGTCCTCGGCAAGGTCGGCCTGGAGGCCGATGTCTTCGGTCCGGAAACCGTGCGCATCTCGGCCCTCCCACCGGACCTCGACCCCGAGGAAGCCCGAAACGTCGTCGAGGAACTTCTCGAACGCGCCACCGAGATTGACGGCATTCCCGAGCGGGTCACGGAGATCATCCGAGAAGAGCTGGCCGCCTCGATGAGCTGCCGGGGCGCAATCAAGGTCAATCACGGTTTGAATGAGATCGAACAGCGGTCCCTGCTGGACGATCTGGCCCACACCGACAACCCCTACCGCTGTCCGCATGGACGGCCGATCATCCTCCGCCTGAGCCAGGAGGAGATGGAACGACGACTCGGGAGACGATGATGAAACGGGAAATCTGGCGCCTGACCGAAGGCCTGGTGTTCATGCACTTCGCCATCTACTTTCTGACCTCAACCGGTCAGGGAAGTGCCGCTGCGCTGGCCCTGATCCCCGGAACCGTTGCCGCCAGGCCCTGGACCCTCTTCACCTTCCAATTCATTCACGGCGGCATGATTTCCTTCTTCTTCTCCGCACTGGTTCTCTGGATCATGGCCCGACCCCTTGAGGAACTCTGGGGTTCACCCCGCTTTTTGGCCTTTTACCTTGTATCAATCGTCGGCGCCGCAGGGACGGCACTTCTGCTGGGCGCAACCCTGGTCGGCGACATCTTCCTTGCCACCTCCCTGCTTTTCACATTTGCCACCCTCTACCCCGATACCGAGTTCCTCTTGTTCTTCATCCTGCCGGTCAAGGTCAAGTATCTGGCCGTTGTCGGAGGAGCGTTCCTGGCCTTTCAGAGCTTCAACTATGGCCTCGTGGCCGGCGCAGCCAATTTCGTCGGAATGTCTGCAGGCTACGTTTTCTTCTTGGCGACGAGACGCATTCCGACCCGGCGCAAGATCGCATTCGAGATGAAGAAACGTCGTGCAAAAAGAGAGATTTCACTCGAAAACGATGCCGTTGAGGGACGCAACCGCCTCTGGGACCCACGGGTCATGCAGGCCGAGACAGAGACCCGCGCCGCCGGGGAAGTTCCTGCCGGGCTCCTTCCCTTGCTCGAAGAACTGGAAGGGGCGGTCGACTCATCGGTCACCGTCTGCGCCCCGGAAGATTTCGGCCACATTGACGATGAGACCTGCCGCACCTGCGCCGGTTATCCCGAGTGCGCCGCAAGGGCTATCCGGGCGGCAGCGGGGCAGAAGGAATAACCACAAAAAGGCACAAAGAGGCACGAAAAGGGACTCAATCGAAGACCCTGAGCCTCCGACGCCATCGAGGTCTTTTTCCTCAAGGGGCTGTGCTCTGCCGATGCCAACACTGACGCCCCTTGAGGAAAATGCACCGAGCGGGAGCGACCGGTGGTTTTGTGAGTTCTCGACGATCTCCATGCGCTCCCGAAGGCCGGGGATGGGATTCAGGGGCCGGGGCAGC
>JAUXDC010000106.1 GCA_030618605.1 Holophagae bacterium
CCGGAGCTATCATTCAACACAACTCGAGGTCGGACATGAAACGAACGGATCGGTGCTGGATAGGAACCTCACTTGGGCGGACGGTCAGAACCTCACGTCCTGGACGGATGGGAGCAGAAGCTTCTCAACGAGCTATGACAACCTCTCTCGTCTGACCGGCTTCACCGAATCAGGGGGGCCTTCCTGGAGCTACACCCACGACGGCATCGGCAATCGCCTCAGCAAAAATGTCAGCGGCGCCGGTCCAGAGAGCTGGAGTTACACCTACCTCTTGAATAGCGGCGCCGGCAATACCGCTGTATTGGACACCGTCGTCGACGACACCACCCCGACGACACATCAGATTCAGCACGATTCCGACGGCAGCACTACGAATATCGGAAGTGGGCAAACGGTCTACAGCTATTCCGCTCGTCAGAAAATGACGAGTGAAAACGATGGCGCCAATGCCAACAGCTACGAATATGATGCCCGAGGATATCTCGTGCGCATGACCAGCGACGAAACCTCGGAACACAGCGATATGCGTTTCATCTATGACCATCGTGGCCGGTTGACGGCGATCTTGCATGGCCCTGGATATCAGGACATGGATCGAGCCTATATCTGGCTGGAAGACCAAGTCCTCGCACAATACCGGCCGAGCGAAAACCCAAAACTATGGTGGGTTGTAGGGGATCATCTCGGCACTCCGGCCCTTTTGTACTCGACAACGACCCGATATGCCAAGGCTTGGTACTCCCCATATGGCGAACTCATTCAATTCGACGAAATTGGAGGCACGGCCCCATCCCACGATCTGCGCTTCCCGGGCCAGATCGACATCAGCACGTCCGGCGCTCTATGGCCGATGTACTACAACATGAACCGGTGGTATATGCAGGGTTGGGGAAGGTATAGCCAAAGTGATCCGATTGGGCATTTGACACGGCAGCAACTCAGGCACGAACACATGTATGTCTACGCTGAGAACAACCCTCTCGCATTCATCGACCCGCTGGGCCTCGACGTCCACAACAATGGCAACAAGCCCATCTGCATAAAGCCAGAAAAGGGGCCTGGGCCGGTAGTGCTGCCGCCAGGGGAAACCTACGATGATCCGGTCGACGGTGTTTCCGATATGAATGGCGACGTTATCAAGATAACTCAACCGTACAACGACTCAGACATCGAGGTTGGTCCTGATGGAGTTAATCTTCCTGGTCCGGACTTCATAAACAACATGCTCGGAGGCGGAAAGCTCGATTGCCCGCCGGACGATGGGTGGAAGCCCCTCTTCGAATGCGCGAAAGGGCAGGAGTAGTGCGACTCGTTACACAGCGGCCACGAGCGAAATCAGTTCTTCAATGGGCTGCCCTATCTACATTAGTGTTGGCCTCGTCAGGTCTTCTGTATGCTCACTACTCATTGGTTGATGGCATCAAAGGTCTAGTTTTCCCGATCGTCTTCCCTGATTCAACGGTTTACGCCCCAAATTACAGGGAGGATGCCTTCAGAAAACTCGGTCTCGGTGTGGACAAGCAGGAGGCCATTCGTGCTTTGGGACCACCGTTGGAAAAGGACACCTGTGACGGGCTGGAGCGGTGGCGCTATAGCAAAAGTGCTTCCGATTCCCATTATCGAGTTCGACAGGTGATCTTCAAGAACGGTCATGTGGTCGAAAGGACTGCTTTCTATCTTGTAGATTGAGGATCATCCGTACTACGATCGGAAGGGGACACTCCTCTTCCGGGAACACCAAAACGCCCCCGAGGCGAACCTCGGGGGCGTTCGATGATCCGAAATCAAACCTACGGCTGGGTCACCGACCAGGCGCCGGTATCACCACCCTCAAAACCGTCCGCAAAGAGCACCGGTTCACCGGTCGAACACGGCCCCGCAACCCCAGCATCGGTCACCAGTACATCGTCGATCAGCCACGGGCCATCGTCAACGGACGAGTCGCAACCCATGCGCCAGCGGATCATGACCGTCTGGCCGTCGAATGCACTCAAGTTGACGACGACCTGGCCGAAGGTCGACTGGTCGCCGCTCCAAGCATTCTGCCCACCGATGGGATTCGAGAAGCTGGTGGAAATTGTATCGTTGTAGCCGCCCGAGGTGATGTGCGCCTCAAGGTCCTGCCAGCCGGACCCGGCATCCACCGAAATTTCCAGCACGGCGCCGTCGAAGCCGCTCTCGAACTGGTATTTGTGCCAGAAACTCAGCTCGGTCGAGACAATGACGCCAATGGCATCGGTATGCAGCCACTTGTCGGTAACGCTGTCGACATCGAAGGACTGGAACGCGTTGCCCGTGCCGGTCGAATTGTCGTCACCCGTGGCAACCTCCCAGTCGTCGGACCCGGCATCGGCACCGTGGCTCCACCCGTCGGCAACTGCATCGGCGATCGTCGCGTAGGCTTCAACGTCGTCACTCCAGTCACTGACCGTGATCACTCCGGTCGGCTTGGCCGAGGCCTCGACGACATTGTCTTCACTGACGCCGTTACCGATATCAGTCGCTCTGACAACGTAGTAGTACCGTTCGCCGTAGACCAGATTGTCGGCGTCGTGGTACGTCAGACCCACAACCCCGTCGGCTACCAGTGTCGCGGGGTCCGGCGTGAAGCCCGAGGTCGTCGATCGAAAGACCGAATAGGCCAGTGTGCCACTGCACAGGCTTGTACCCGCCGACCATGTCACATCCAGGGCGCAGGCCGCTTCACCGGGGTTGGAAACATCGACCACACCGGCGAATTCAGGAGGCAGAAGGCAGACGCCTGTTGCCTCGGCACTGGCTTCGTTGGAGGGATCAGACAGGCAGGCGCCACCGTCGGAGGAACGAACGATGTAGGAGTAGGTGATGCCTCCACTGACCGTCGTATCATCCCATAAGTAACCTGTGCCACCGCCGGAACCGGGACTCGAATCCGCCACGGTCGCCATCAGGTCATACGGACCGCCGGAAACCGTCGAACGGTAGACCCGATATTCGGTAATTTCGGGAACGGCGGAATCGTTCCATTGAACCCGAATGACGTTGGGCGCCTGGACCCCGGCGCTGACCGTCGGAGCATCCAGAATGAGGTCGCAGCCGCACGCTTCGAACTTGAACGAACCCACCCGCGTCGCCCAGCTTCCCGACATGTACTCGCCGGTGAACCAGAACGAGCAGTCGTCGGCCGGATCGACATTCATCGAGGCGTAGTCACCCCAACGGCCGCCACCCGTGCCGTTACCGGCAACAAGATTGGTTTCGGGCTGGCTCATGGCGTTGAGCGGATCGTCGCTCAAGCGTCCGGTAAAGTTCAGGCTGGGGTAGACCGCTGGATCGAGGTCCGTAAAGCTGTAGGCCAGGGCCATGTTGCCGCTCTGGTCCATCGCAAGTGACCCGACAAAACGATTCTCCGAGTTGTCGCCGGGCTGGTAGGTCCCCTCCTGGTGCAACATCCAGTCACCCGAACCGATCTTGCGCAGTTCGAACCAACGCTGCCCGGCGTTGACCGTCGAACCGGAGGTCGCCTCGTTGATATTGGTTGGGAAGACTCCGGCCAGGGTCTCGTGGTCACCAAAATTTCGGTAGATCAAGCGATTAAGTATGACCTCACGGATCGGATCCAATCGGGTCGAACTTCCCGGCTGAGGAACCGAGTAGAAGGTCGAATAGTCGATCATCCATGAGTTGTAATCCGTGATGACGATATCTGGCAACTGGGTGAAGGTCGAGTTCCCCGCGTTGTTCCAGTCCACGTCAAAGGAGAAAATCTCCAGGAGGTCGTTGACCGCGTCATCCGGATATGCGGAGTGGGCCTCGTCATCAACATGCCGCATGATGATGCCGGGCGCCCCGGCAGGCGGCGCATCCGCACCGTCAAGGTCAGCCGGCGTCCCCGCCTGGAAGCCATACCCGTCCAGATCACTGAGAGCAAACCTCTGAAGGGCACGGGCGGTCCCCCCGGTGATCATATTTTCCCGGTCAAAGGCGTAGACGGCGCCGGGATGCTCGTTGGTCGTCGTATAGTAGGCGTCCGGCCAAACGCCAATGTGTGGATAGTCCGGGAAGTTCGGCGCCTGGAATGCGTAGCCGTGCCATGTTCCCTCTGTCGGATCAGGCGTGCCGGAAATATAAAAGCACATGTAGTTACCGCCCGAACTGAACTCCTGCATCACCCAACGCTGGGCCAGCCGGTCGTAGAGAATGATCGGATCACCGTAACCCGATGCACAGGAGCCGCTGCCGAGATCATCCATATAAAAAGACGAACCAACGGTCGAACCAGTCTTATCAAAAATCTGAACTTTGGCCCCACCGCCACCGTTGATTGACTGGATGTAGTAGCTGAGCCCAATGTCGCCAACGGGATCGGGCGGCGAGACGCCTGTATTGCCCAAGCCGTCAAAATTGACGGTCGGCGTGGTGAACACTCGGTCATTATTCATTGCCGCAGAACGCTGCACATCGACCAGGGGATCGGGGAGACCGATCGTTGGTTCGACGGGTGCCTTCGACCCGCCGAAGAAGCGGCGTGGAATCTCCTTGATTGGATCTCCGGGCTGCCACTCAGGTACCGGCTCGATGGAGAAGATGTCGATATACGTGGTAACCGGAGTCACGGAACCGCCAACGACTTCCGCCCCTACGATCACCTCGGGCGAGTCTAAGGCCATGACGGGCAACACGGCCAGAGCAACCACCACGGCCGCCAGGCATCGCACCAATCGATTGAGGTCAGTATCAATAATGAGTAACGTTCTCATGTCTCCTCCTCAAAATTCCCTGTCTGTTTCGGCTCTTCATCTACTGGATTTCAATCACGGAAACCGTAATAAATACGGTAGTTGGACAGATTCTAACACGAAAAGTCTGCGCAAAAAAATGAAATGTAACTCCGTAACTCGATCGAGCCGGAACGTCATTCGCTCCGATTTTTCTTACTTTGGGCGACCCGTCGCAATGCCAGCGATCCACGCCGGCTGATCTGTTGAATTTCCGGCCCACCGCCGCCGAGAACTGCACGGCCGACCTTGTCGGGTTCGTGATCGTCACGATGGGATATTTCCAGGGTGAAATCAGTCGTAATGGAACCCGAGGTCGTCAGGGTCACTCGATGATCGGCATCGGCTGCAACCCAGATCTCTATTGATCCCGTCAGGCTTTCAAAGACCTGGGTCTTGTCGGTTTCACCCCTCAAAAGCACCGCCTCAATCGATCCGCTCTCAGATGAGGCGCTGACCGCCCCGAAATGTCTGTGAACCCGTATGTTCCCGGTTCGGGTTCGAAAGTCCGCGTCACAATGCACACCCCGAGACTCCACGAGGCCGTCCGGCGCCTCGACGACGATCTTCGAGCCACTGGGCACCAGCACGGCCAGGTCCGCCCTACTACGATCACCCTCCGGCCGCGCCGGCACCTCGACCCCAGGCTTCGAGGCCCACACAACCGAAATCACCAGCGCCCCGTCACGTTCCAGAACCCGGGTTTCCAAATGAACCCCATCCGAACGGAGCTGCTGCAACACCGCTGCGACCTCGACTTCTCCATCGTCACCGCCATGTCGCAGCCGGACATCCCCGAACGGGTTCTCAACCCGGACCACACCCGCTTCACCGATCGGGCCCTTCCAACTGGACCTCTGAAAATCTTCGACTGCCGCCGATACGGAGGCAACCATCAGAACCCCGATGACGAACAGCGTTCCACAAACGGCATTTTTCATATGCTGCAGTGTGCCACAGTTGGCGGAACCCGAGCTATTCGGTGCTACCCTCTCCTCCGTGATGCTGCAATTCCGTCTCTTTGGGTTTCCGGTCGCCGTACAGCCTTTTTTCCTGATCACCGCATGGCTGATCGGACCACGGGGGGATCTCCAGGCAACTGTGTTGTGGATCGTAAGTGTGTTTATTGGGGTGATGGCTCATGAACTGGGTCACGCCTATGCCGGCCGTCATTTCGCCCTCGACCCAGTCATCACACTCCACGGGTTTGGCGGCATGACTTCCTGGCGATTGAACAAGCCCCTGGGACACACCCAGAGGATCTTTCTCTCGGCCGCGGGCCCTGCAGTCGGAATCGTGATCGGATTGGCTGTCCTGATTCTGGCGCCCCGTCTCCTGCCCGATCCCGGCATCATGCTGACGCGGCTGATTCATTACACCGTATGGGTCAATCTGGGTTGGGGCGTCCTTAATCTAGCACCGGTACTGCCCCTGGACGGAGGCCACATCGCAGCCTCCGCCGCCGAAGCGGCATTCGGCCCCCGCGGGCGTTCGTTTGCAGTGATCCTTTCATTGATCTTGACCGGGACCCTGGCCCTTTGGGCAATGTGGAACGGTGAGATCTGGCTGACGATCCTGGCTGTGGTCCTGGCGGCCTCCAACATTCAGAGCGTGGGCTGGTTCAAACCCAAAGCCGGACCGGCTCCGGACGCCGGACCCTCCGACGCACTCCGGTCCTATGACCTGGCCCGGGGCCTCGCTCAGGCGGGACAACACGATGAGGCACTCCAGTGGTTGGAAGTTGCCGTGAAATCGGGATTTTCCAACGGCGCTGTGATGGATGCCGACCCCGCCTGGTCTGTGCTGCGAAACGAACCGCGCTTCGTCGACCTGCGCAGATCACTGTGAAAGAAGCTGTAGGCCAGGACGCTGGGAGGCTGGGAGGCAAGAACCCCGACGCCCAAACCCTCACCGAGAACTCCGGCCGTTTCCTTTCTCAGATCCTCTACGAACCGTGCAGGTGTCCTGCTACCCAGCGTTCCAGCATCCCAGCTTTCTGGCATCCCAGCTTTCTGGCGTCCCAGCGTTCCAGCATCCCAGCTTTCTGGCGTCCCAGCTTCCCAGCTTTCTAGCGTCCCAGCGTCCCAGCGTCGTATACGATAGAATGACCCCCATATTCCACATCCAGCCGAGGAGGCCAGTGGTATGAAGGACGACACATCGCTGATGCCCAAAATCGAAACGAACACTTCGATGACACAGGCGGACGATCCCCCGCAGCCACAGTCGGTTGATCAACTTTTAGAGGCTTTGTCCGAGGCAACACCTGAAGCAGCAGCCCTCCTGATTGAGAAAAAACTCAGCAATAAGGGGGGGGCAGACACTGTCGCCATGGCAACGGCCGCCACTCGTTTCCTGGCGACGAATCGAGAGAGCACGACTCTTCTGGGACTGATTGACCCCGAAAGCGTTGCACTGATCGTCGACGAAATGATCTACCGATTGGAACGAGAACCAACTTCGAACGATCCCAAGGCGGCCGAGGACCTTCTCGACGCGGTCCGGGTTCGTCCACTTCGCCGTCGAATCCTCGAAAACGGCACGACCGATCAGTGGGCCGATCGCCTGACCCGGCTGATTGATATCACCAATTTCACCTTCCCAAAGCTGTTCAAGCAGCGAGTAGAACGCCACCCGAGCCGGACCTTGTTCATCATCCCGGGCCGAAAGGGCGCCCGAAACGTCACCTGGCGCCAAGCGGCCGGCCGGGTGGACCTGCTTGCCCGGGGCCTGATCGCTCTGACCCAGGCAGACCCTCAAGGCACGACGGTGGCCATCCTGTCGAGGAATAGATTGGAGATGGCCCTGACCGACCTGGCGTGCCTGAGTTCCGGTTTGGTCAATGTCATGATTCCGGCAACAGCCACGGAAGCAGATGTTGCCTATATCCTCAACCATGCGAAGGTCACGACCGTTGTGGCCTCGTCGAGGGACCTGATCGAACGGGTCATTACTCTTCGTGACCAGGCTCCAGGCGTTCGACGCATCATTTCCTTGGACGGCACCACCGATGGTGACCACAACGTAATGCCCCTGGAGGCGGTGATGGAAGCCGCCTCCTCGATCTCGCGATCGGAACTGGAGATCCGGCGGTCGGCCATCAACATCAACGACCGGTTGTCCGTGATGTACACCTCCGGGACCACGGGCACGCCCAAAGGCATCTGTTTCACCCATCGCAATATCGTCACGAAGAGGTTTCATCGAGCCCTGGCCCTTCCCGAAATTGGTGAGGGTGATCGATTCCTGAGCTACCTTCCCCTTTTCCACACTTTTGGACGTTTCCTCGAAATGACCGGTTGCATCTTCTGGGGAGCAACCTACATTTTCGCCGAGAACCCGTCGATTGAAAACCTGATGCTCCAGATGCAGGAGTTCGAACCGTCGGTCTTCATCTCGATTCCAATGAAATGGATGCAGCTGTACGACGCCATCAGGGCCGAAGTCGATCTCGATACCGCCGACGATGTCGCCATCCTGGCCGCGGTCAAACGCCAGACCGGAGGCAACCTCCGCTGGGGCCTCTCGGCGGCTGGATATCTCGACCCGGATATATTCCGGTTTTTCCAGCGGTATGGCGTGGAACTGATGAGCGGGTTCGGCATGACCGAGGGCACCGGCGGCATGACGATGACGCCACCAGGCAACTATCGGGAAGATTCCCTCGGTCCCGCGCTTCCCGGTATCGAGATCGCCCTGGCCGATGATGGTGAACTCCTGGTCAAGGGACCCTACATCATGGAGGGCTACCTCGATCCGCCTGAAGGCGTCGAGAGTTTCGACGCGGATGGATGGTTTCACACCGGTGATCTGATGGAGATGTCGGATGACAAATTCATCCGAATCATCGACCGGAAGAAGGAAATCTACAAGAACGTTCAGGGGCAGACAGTCGCCCCCCAGAAGATCGAGAACCTCTTTCGGGATTTCGACTCGATCGGCCGCGTATTCCTCGTCGGCGACCACCGCTCATTCAACACGGCCTTGATCTTTCCCAACTTTGATTTTGAAGAAGTCAACCTGCGAAACCTGCCCGCCAATGACCTCCGGGGCCATTTTCGTTCCCTTGTGATCACTGCAAATACCTTTCTCTCACCGTTCGAGCGGATCGTCGACTTTGCTGTGATCGACAGGGATTTCGATGCCGACCAAGGTGAATTGACACCGAAGAACACGTTCAGACGCAAGACGATCGAACGGAATTTTACCGATGTCATTCGTACCCTCTATCAGCGGATGACATTATCAGTTGGCGGCGTCGAGGTCACAGTACCCAACTGGGTCTTTCAGGCCTTGGGCGTCACGGCTCAAGATCTCAGAGTCGAGGGTGACACACTGAAATTCACCGACTCCGACGCTGCACTGGAAATCCACCGTATTTCTGAAAGCGACATCCGGGTCGGCCCGATTGTGTATCAATTCGATTCTTCCAAACCCCTCAACCTGGGATCTCTCCTTTCGGTACCTCGCCTGTGGCTGGGCAACGAGACGCTTGTGGCCTTCGCCCCACTGGAGCCCGAGCAACGCGCATTCAAACGACGACGCCGACTTCATATTTTTTGGAAAAGACGTCTGAACCCTTATACAGCCTCGGAGGACGATCGACACCGGCTTGAGTCCCTGCTTCGATCCACCAACCCGGACCTGATGGACCTCCACCAAGCAGCACTTGGTGTCGAGTCTCACGACAGCAGTGATGCGATCATCGCTCTCAGGACGCTTGAGCATGTCCTCGAGTCCTCGAATCCCGACATTGTGGAGGAGAGTCTGAGGTTGTTGAGGCGAGCCTCCCAGAACCCATCCTGCACGGTGGTCCGTCGGGCATTCCAGGTCCTGGCGGCCCACGAACGCGGTCCGGGTTATAAAGCGATGGTCTCTCGTTTTCTCGACGTCCTCCCTGAACTCTTCGATGCGGACACTACCGGGCTTCTGGCCGAACGAACCTTGAGCAAGGAGCAGTTGAACGCTTTTTTCGGCGAGGCCGAAAGGCGCTGGACCTCTTCCGAAGATCCCTCCCAGGCTGTGGTGGCCAGTTCCCTGCTGACCTTCCTGGCGGAGTATGGAGCTCACCACCCGACCAGCTATAGGCAAATCCGTGCCTTCATCACACGTGCTGCCTTGACAGCCTCCGAGGACGACATTCGGTCGATCGCCGGCGAGTCCCTCGATCACCTACGTTCAGGTTTCAGGACATGGTTGGGATCGCTGTCGCGCATCGCAGTCGATCCGGAAACCGGCTTCGAATATCGGTGGGATGACGTCGTTGCCTTCGCGGACGACATCGACCAGGAGGCCCAAGACCGATTGCTCGGCGCCCTGCGCTCGACCCCGATGCTCCGTGAAGGCATCTTTCTCTTTTCCCGGGGCGCCTCCGTCAGCCTGTCGGACATCCTGCCCGGAGGCGTCTGGATACGACATCTGGGCACGGATCACGGCAAGTCGGTTTACCGGGTGGCCGTCAAGACGCGCTCGCGTGATCAGTTCGACCTGGCGGTCAACCTCAACCGTGATCTTGAGAGTTTTCAGGTTGCCGAGGAAATCGACTGGTTGGTGGTCTGCGGATCAGGCCAAGGCAGGGGACCACTCGTCGAGGAATTCGGTGGCTGGTGGCCCGACCATGGCCTTTGGACCGAAGAGTTCATCGGTGGAGATACGCTCATTCGCGCTTTGAAACGTATGGCCCGTAGGCCCGACGGGCTGGAACAGTTCGAAAACCTCTGGCCCTACACCGCATGGGCTGCTTTGGCGGCCTACGTCGACTTCTGGGATCGCACGGGGCGACGCCTCGAAATCGCCGAACCCAGTCCGACCAACGTTGTCGTACCAATGCATGACTACCAAACCGACGCCCGCCTGGTCTCGATTTCTTCGCGCAAGGCCTTCTCTTCAATGACCTCGATGATGTTGGGTTTCAAGCGGGCATTCATCGATACGGTCGAGACAGAGTATCCAAATCTGAGCGGTCTCGTCACGTGGGCTTTGCCTTGTTCAGCGTTGCTCGAGATCGTCGGTGAACACGAAGGCGTGGCTCTGCTTGAGGAGGTGATGGCCGATCCCTCGTCCGAAGCAATACCGGATTTCCGAGAACAGACCTCGGAATTCCTGGGGTCGGTCACCAGTCGAGGCTTCCTTCCGCGACGCCTATTCTTCGCCGCCAAAAGGTTCCGCCGATGGAACGCCCTCAACCCCGATGCAACCTTCCTCGCCGTTGCTACCACCTTGCAGGAAATCTACACCACGTATGGCCTTCAGACCTTATCGGAAAATTACCCCGAGGCCCGCGCCCGATTTTTTAAAGAGACCGTGTTCCGGAACGCGCCCCCCAACCTGATCGACGGCCTTGAGGAGATCATCACCCGCCTGAGGCGCCGAGAGCTGGAAAGCGACGAACTCAGCGCCGCCGTCGCCGACCTCAGAGCTCACCTCAGCCTTGAGAAGGATGACGACTACTTCCTGGCTCGCCTCTCCTACCCCCACCTCCGCCCGGAAGACGAAGCCCTGTTCGTCGAAGCATCCGCGGGGGGCGGCCGGCAAAGCGAAATGGTCGTGACCTTCGAAGACAACGAGGGAGACATTTTCCGAATCCGTCATGCGATCAGCGCCAAGGAGATCGGGAGACTCCACCGTCTTTTTCTGGCGGCCAAGCTGTCGGTTCAGTTCAGGCGAGAACACCGCTTCCTGGTTGCCGTCAACGATAGGGGCCAGTTGATTGGCGGATTGTTTTACGAAGTCAACACCGAAGCCCGGACTGCCCACATGGACAAGGTCGTCATCTCGGACCACTTCCAGGGTCGCGGTATCGCCGGACATCTGCTCGAGGAGCTTTGCAACCGGATGCGCTCATCAGGCGCCACCTCCATCACAACCGGTTTCTTCAGACCACAGTTCTTCTACCGATACGGTTTCACCGTCGAAAAGCGATACGCCGGCCTGGTCCGCCGCCTGGATGCGCCCGAGGAGGATGGGGAGGGATGAGGGAAGGGTGAAGTTTGAAGGGTGAAGGGTGAAGATATCCCCTGGTCCCTGGCCCCTATTCCCTTTTCCCTCAACCCAAAGCCCAGAAGACAATCGACCCGATTTGCTTTATCGTACATTCATAATATTTCCACATTTGAGAAACCTTGACAATATTCGAAAGCAGCCGTATGCTATCGCCGACATTTTCGTAAATGTCACGTACTATTGAACTTGTATTGTGTGTTTTTTCACAATCAACCAAAAAAGGAGAGTCTCATGAATCGAAATCGTTGGATCATCGCCGTAGTTATTTTCTCTGTTCTTGCCATCGGGTTTGCC
>JAUXDC010000054.1 GCA_030618605.1 Holophagae bacterium
CGGCCCATGCCACCGAGGTCGCCAGGACCAGCACTACTGCCAAGATCGTCAATCGTCGCATCGATACGCCTCCTGAGAGTCGAGGATTCTACCGTAGCTGAGGCAAGAAGAAACACAGAGGGGGAGAGGGGGAGACGCGCGGGTTGGGTCATGGTCCGACCAACGACATCCCCACGTTTCTTCAGTCCAACATGAAGTCCTCAGGCAAACAACGCCAATACGCGGCGTAGACGACAGTCCATCAGTGACCTGTATCGCGCCAATAATTCAAAATTCAAGATTGCGCAGCGAAGCGCGCTTCGCTGCGCCCGTGGTAGCCTGTTTCTTGGCGAACAAGCTACAATGAATACTCTGTCTCAAAAAAATATGCCAAATATTCTCGGTTTGATCTGTTTGGAGGGGCGCATGGTCCATACAAAAAACACTCTTCTGATCGGAATCTTGGTTGTTGCTGCCGGGTCGGGGGTATTCGCCGCGGAAACAGTACCAACCGATATTCAGCAGCCGGGCACTCAGCCAACGGATGGCATCACATTCGTCGCACCGAGCAATTGTGACAACTGCCATGCAGGTACCGACAACGAGGCGCTCGAGCCATTTTTTACCTGGCAGGGCACGATGATGGCTCAAGCCGGTCGGGACCCGATTTTCTGGGCGACCGTGGCAATTTCCGAGCAGGACTTTGATGGGTCCGGAGATCTGTGCATTCGCTGTCACAGCACAACCGGGTGGTTTGAGAATCGGTCACACCCGACCGACGGCTCAGGATTGGCCGCCTCTGACGACGATGGTGTCGATTGTGAGTTCTGCCATTTGATGACGAACCCGGACGATTCGGAGCACCTCGGCGTACAGCTATCTCCATTCATCGCAAACGACGGCGGCAGCCCTCCCTCCGCCTATTACGGCAGCGGCATGACATCAATCTCGTCTGGATCCGATCGATTCGGACCCTATTCTGACCCCGCAGCCAACCACGGCGCCGCGCAGTCCGTTTTCCACCGTTCGGTCGATTATTGCGGATCGTGCCACGACGTCTCCAACCCGGCGGTTGGCGACCTCGCTCACAACAACGGTACCCAACCGACCGCCGACTCGGTCGTCTCAAATGGTGTCCCGGGTGCAGCGGTCGACGGAAAGGCGGCGTTTAACAACTTCCCACACCAGTACGGAGTGGTGGAACGTACCTTCAGTGAATACAAGTCCAGTCTCTGGCCGACAACCCTGGTCTCCGATTTCGCCACGCTGCCTCCGGAACTCCAACTCCTCGGTGGCGCTGTTGAAATTGCTCGCACCAAGGCCCTGGCGGCCGGAACAAACGGCAATTACGCAGACGGCGCGCTGCGCTACTTCAGCTGCCAGACCTGTCACCTCTCTCCAGCCACCGGGAAGGGATGTAACAAGAACAACGCACCCGTCCGAACCGATCTGCCAGTCCACGACATGACCGGGGGCAACTATTGGATGCCGGAGGCAATCAAATACCTCGATGACCTTGATCTGCTTTTCCTCGGGGGCGGGCTCTCTGCCGATCAGATCAGAGCTCTTGACGCCGTCGTTCTTCGAGCCAAGGAACAACTCAACATGGCTGCATCGCTCACGGTCAACGGCAATACCCTCAAGATCAACAACTTGACCGGCCACAAGCTGATTTCCGGCTATCCCGAGGGGCGACGCATGTGGCTCAATATCAAGTGGTACGACGCGGGGCCGACCTTGCTCCGGGAAGATGGAAAATATGGAACCATCACAGTGGATATTGACGGCAGCCCCACTCCGGTAGACTCGATCCTCGATCTCCATAATCCGAATACCAAGATCTACGAAGCCCACTATGGGATGACTCAGGAATGGGCAGATCAACTGCTTACTCTCGGCAAACCGGCGGACCTACCCCTCTCCTTTGATCGCTCGACCGGTGCTGTGGACTACACCCTCGGGGAGCTTGCCGCTCAAGCTCCGGGCACCGACCACGAAACATTTCACTTCGTCATCAACAATACGGTGATCAAGGACAACCGTATCCCACCTTATGGGATGGACTACGAAACTGCACGGCAACGCAATTGCCTGCCGGTCCCCGCAACCCAGTATGGCGGCGGGGTCGTCGGCAGCTACCTGCATTACGACCAGATCCTGCTGAACCCGCCCTCGGGAGCGGTCTCCGCAACAATTGAATTGCTATACCAGCCGACCAGTTGGGAATACGTGCAGTTCCTCGATCTCGCCAACGATGGTTCGGTTGCGACATTGGCCGCCGAGGGCAGCAATTTTCTTGATGCCTGGCTGAATACCGGCATGGCAACGCCCTATGTGATGGCTTCCACAACATGGGCCGACGGGGCCGGCGCATGCTCCGAAACCACTCCCCTGACGGCCTCCACCTGGAAGATGATTTCTCTGCCGTGTGACGTCGGTACGGCCAATTCGGTTGAGGAGGTAATGACCCCTCTCGATCCCTTGACCTACGATACGCAATGGGTGGTTTATCGGCGAAATGAAACAACCGAAGCCTATGAAAAGATGGTACTGACGGACACTCTCGATGAGGGTGACGGCTATTGGATCAGCACCGACGAACTGGACCAGACCGTCAATATTTCGGGCGCTTCCAACGCTCCTATCGACTCACCCTTGGTTGGAGATTCCGACGGCCGTCAAAACATGGTCGGCTATCCCTACACCGTCAACCTCCCGTGGTCTCAGATCAAGGTCTGGGATGGCACCACTGAACTGACCCTCGCCCAGGCTGATCCGGAAGACGGTGAGGGGGTCCGTGCCTGCGAAGACTCCCCGGCCCGCTCTGACTGCGTGATTTCTCGGGTCGCCAACATCTGGAACGGCAACGCCTATGAACCCTTCGACGGAGAAACCCCAGGGATGGAAGGCGCACTCAAGGCTTTTGACGGTGTGTGGGTCGAGGCATTCAAGACCAGCGGCAGCGCAGTTCGGTTTTCACTGGACAAAGCGACAGGGGAAAAGCGTGAGGCAACCCCGGCGGGAAGAAATTCAGGCATAGCCCCTTCAGCAATACCGGGTTGGTATGTTCGGCTGATTGCAGAATCAGGAAACCTGCGAGATGCCGCCAACGTGCTCGGACAACTCCCGGACAGTGAGGACAGCAAGGACAAGCACGACCTTCTCGAACCGGCACCCTTCGGAGACCACTATCTCAGCGTCATCTTCCCTCATGATGACTGGGGGCAGGCGTCGGGGGACTACAGTTCCGACTACCGGCGCTCCACTCGAAAGGTCAACGGAGAGTGGCGATTTGCCATTCGTTACTCGGACTCAGTCGACCACGTCAAACTCAGTTGGGACGGCCCCAAAGACGTCTTGAGACATGCCTGGTTGATCGACGAGAAGACCGAAAAACAGATCAAGGTCAAGCCGGGAGAAAGCTACTCGTTTCCAACCGATGGCGGCGGTGTCAACACCATGCGCTATTTCCGCTTTGTGGTTCACCACGGCCGGAATTGAATCGACGGGGAAGGGCGTCACGGCCGTGACACAACCGATGCCATCTGGGGACGCAGCACAACCAGCCTTGGAAATGGCTCTCGATGACGGTCTGGTGGTGTTCGAGGACGGCAGGCTTCTTGTGCTCAATGCCACTGCCGCGATGATCTGGGACGCGCATCGCTCCGGAATCAGTGCATCCGAGATCGCCCTCCGATTGTCCGGCCGGTTCGACATTCCGCTTGACCAGGCCCGCGGCGACGTTGCCGCAGCTGAAACCTCTTGGACTCAGCCGGAATCAGAGAGGGTGCCCGGTGACCAGTTCGTCACTGACCGACACCGCAGGGCGGGGTCCCTTCCGTCAATCGACTGGTTCAAAAATCACTACCGCGTCTGTGAGACCTCGGTCTCGCTGTGTTGTGACCACGATCAAACGGCCCAACGACTTCATCAGCCACTGTCACACCTGCGGTCCCCGGCGACAGGGAATTCTGACTGTGCGATCCATGTCTTCCGGGAGGAAACCGAACACGTCGCAGTGGTTGACGGCTTCGAATTGGTCAGAAGCCCGATATTTGACTACGTGGCGATGCATGTCATGGCGGAAATCGCGCGGCGTGCGGCGATGGAGAGCGACTGGCTCGTCATTCTTCATGCTGCGGCCCTCAGCAACGGACACGGTTGTGTCGTGCTTCCCGGGCACGGGGGCCGCGGAAAATCGACCCTCGCCACGGCCCTCCTGTATTCCGGATTCAACTATCTTGGTGATGACCTCGTGCCGTTGGCTCGAGGGACTCGGCAGGCCATACCGGTTCCGATGGCGCCCAAGATCGAAAATGACAGCGTCAAAATCTTGTCACGTTTTGATCCCGATATTTCCCATCTGCCGGCATTTCGAATCGGTGAATACCCACCCACACGGTATTTGACTTCTCGGACCTTGGCCGAAGGTGTTCAGATGGGGACTCTCCCGGTCGAATATATGGTCTTTCCCCACTGGTCTTCCACTGAGTCGACATGTCTCGTCCCAATATCAAATTTTCAAGCTCTCGAGGACCTGCTTCAGAGCGGAGCTCTGCTCCGTACGCCGCTCGACAAGAGCACCATCACCGATCTGGTGGCGTGGGTCAGCGAAGTGCCTGCATATCAACTCCGCTACGACGACCCTTCAGAGGCCGTCGAATACATCAGGAGGCTGTTCGGCCGGAGAGAACCGGAGAGTCCAGGATAGAATAGACCTTGGAGGGTCCAGCCCAATGACAAAATCAAAGTTTTCAGTTCCCGCCGACCCACCTGGACACGATACGAAGACCCCCCGCATCGAGGGCGGCGATCAAGATCCCGGAACGCCCACAATCACCAGGCGGGAGGCTCTCAAACGGGCCGGAAAAGTGGCCTATATCGCGCCCGCGGTTCTGATCATCTCGAACAAGTCTCTCGAGGCGCGAAGTCTGGGTTCACCACCACCACCGCCAGGTCCCGAGACTCAATAAAATCAGTTGAAGGACAGGACGTTCAGTTGTCGATCTTTGAGGCTGGCCGTGTTTGTCGCCGCATGACCCACGCAGCCCACGAATATCGAACAGCTCTTCCCATCAGCACAAAGGGTCGGCGGATCCTGAAAACCACATAACGCCATCGGCCCCCCGGCGTGTCGTAGTACGCGTCGATCACAGCGCGGCTGGGAAAGAGGGTGTGCCACACCATGTGCACGACGGTCCCCCACCGGTTGCGGGACGGCAATACCGAGGCCATGGCTCGAAGGCGGAGACTGTCCGTGTATTTCTCGTCAAGGTTGCCAAGCACACAGTGGCGCAGAAACAAAGCCTCGTCTCCCTCTTCATGCCACACGGCCGCAGCCGATTGACCTTGTCCGAGACGTCGACCCAGCTCAGCCAGCGCGCAGACCTCGCGCAGGGACACATCTCGCTCGATCAAGGGAAACCAGGTTCGATACGTGCCGTCCTCCACCGATTGAGGCAAGGCCATGTCCACAGCATCAGCCAGCACTTTCAACATCGGATATCCCTGAGGACTGAGCCCGTGTTGTGCAATTCCGTGAACCAGAGCATGGGCCAGCAGGAGGTCTCTGTGGGGAATCCAGCACTGCCCCTGAAAATGCGGCAGAGACCTGACCAGGTTGATCTCGACGGCTTCATCCAGAGTCAACGAGGTTCCGGCCGAGCTTCTGACCCCACGAATACAGAAATGGACTTCCACAGCGGGGCCTGCTGAGAAGTCCAACATTCCCAAATGATGCTCATGAGTCGGCAACCCACAATCCTGAAAACCACCGGCCTTCAGACAATCCCATAACTCCTGAGCACGATCACCGGGTGCGAGCACGTCGACATCGTTGAAATCTCTCGACCCCTGAAGGGCCTCGTGGCCCAACATGAGAGCCGCGCCCTTGAGAAACAGAACGGGCATTTTGCACTCAACCGCCGCCGCCGCAATTTTCTCAATCACCGTCTCTGCCCGGAACTCGACCGCTGCGGTTTCCCAGAATTCGGCCTTGAAATCGGCGGCGACCTGGGTACCGCACAACTCGGCCAGTCTGTCATCAGGCCAACGGGCTGCGATCCGGTCCGCGAGATACACCGATCGGGCGGCATCGAATATCTCCGGCCCCGAAACACTCCCCGGCAGGCTGAAGTCGTCGACCACAGGGCCGAATGCCAGATCCAGCACCACGGCCAATGCAGGCATCAAGTCCACCGCTGGAGGCCGGAACCGAAAGTCTCCGGAGCGGGGTTTCACTGATTCAGGGATCTTCACTTCAGCGTCCCTCCTCGCCTGTCCTCCACCGGCGCCAACACCTGCAAATCAGAATCACAGTGATGATCAGGTTCGGTCATCAAGTATGAACCCTCATCCTTGATTCTCCAACGGCACGATGCCCCCTCCCCCCTGCTCCCCCTCTCCCCCTCATTCCTGGCCTCCGCTACACTCCCCACATGCAACACTCTCTGACACTCGGCGCCCACCTCCTCCTCTGGGTCTTCCCCTTACTGCTGACCATTGGGGTCGTCGCTGCGACCGTGATGGAAAAGAGACACACGAGGGACTCGCGATGATCACCCCGACAACTGCCCTGACCGTCGACGCCGTCATGGTCTTCTATTTGTTCGTGCTTTTGGGCATCGGGTGGTTGGCCGGCCGTCGCACACACGGGGGCGACGACTTCCACCTCGCCGGCCGCTCCCTGGGCGCATGGTCGGCCGGCATTTCCTCGACAGCGAGCTCCGAGTCCGGATGGGTCACGCTGGGCGCGGTCGGTATGACCTATCACTTCGGCATCTCGGGCCTCTGGTTCGCTCCCGGATGTCTCCTGGGCTATCTGGTCAACGTCTATGTCGTCGCGCCTCGGTTGCGGCAGCTGTCCGCGGACCAGGGTTCGGTGACCCTGACCGACGTCATCACCCGGCGTTGGGGCGACCCGAAACATGTCCTGCGCATCACTGCGACGACAATCATTCTGCTGTGCATGATGATCTACGTCGCATCCCAGATGACGGCAGCGGGCAAGGCTTTTTCTACGACTCTTGATCTCGGGGCATCCGGGTATTTCTGGGGCGTGATCATCGGCGCCATCGTCATAACGATCGTCACCCTGATGGGCGGTTTCCGGGCCGTCGCCTGGACCGATCTCTTCCAGGGTCTCCTGGTCGCAGCAGGGGTCGTGATACTGCCCCTCTACGCCGTCGCACGGCTCGGTGGCTTCGGGTCGTTGTTCCAGGGTTTGGCCGCCATCGACCCCAACCTTCTCAGTGCCGGCGGGGGGCGCATGGGACCGGCCTTCTGGGGATTCATCGTCGGCGAGCTGGGGATTGGGCTGGGCTACCCCGGCATGCCTCACGTCGTTACCCGCTACATGGCCGCCCGGAACGACCGCGAGGTGCGGCGATTGCGGATCATCGCCATGCTGTGGGGCGTCGCTGTGTTCTATGGTGCAGGCCTGGCCGGGCTGGTCGGACGGGTAATGCTGCCGGATCTCGCGGACGGCGAAACCGCCTTGATTGCCCTGGCCCTGAACCTGGTTCCTCCTGTCATCGCGGGCCTGTTGCTGGCCGCGGTGATCTCGGCGGTCCTCTCCACCGTTTCATCTCAGCTCCTGGTTGCCGCCTCGGCGGTCTCCTACGACATCGTCGAAGGGGCAATGGGCAAGAAGCAGGACGACCGGCGCAGTCTCGTTCTGGGCCGGTGGACCGTCGCAGTGGTCGGTCTCTTGGGGGTTTTGATCGCCCTTCGGGGCGAGACCGTGGTCTTCTGGTTTGTCCTGTTTGCCTGGTCCGGACTTGGGGCCAGCTTCGCACCCCTGACCCTGATGGCCCTCCGCCCCCGCCTGATCAACCGATACGGGGCTCTTGCCTGCATGCTGACCGGAAGCGGCGTTACCGTCATCTGGAAACTGGGCATCAAGAACGTCACCGATCCCGCCTCGATCGGCCCCCTGCTCTTCGACCGCCTGTGGTGGATCACCCTGATCGTCGCCGCCGCCATCCTGCTGCTGGGCCGTGTCACTCAGAGCTTTGAGGTCGGCCACATCACCGCTGTCCTCTCAGCCACCGGGATAACGCTGGCCTCGTGGTACCTCGTCCAGCACTGGGGAATGCATCATCTCTACGAACTCGTGCCGGCTTTCGTCTTTGCCACGATAGCGGCGTTGGTCGTCAGTCGGGTGGTGCCGGCTGACGAATTTTGAATTTTTAATTCTCAATTTTGAATTAGCTGCGCGAAAAAAGTCTCCCCTCATCGATCGTCAACTCCGCGTTTTCGGCAACTTGGCGCTAACATTCAAACCAGAATGCTGAAACGCGGCCTTGTCGATGAATGAACCGTGACCTTACACGCGTCTCCAATTAAAAATTGAGAATTAAAAATTCAAAATTGTGAAGTGCGTTTCGCACTTCACTACTCTCTCGGCGGCGGCGTCATTCCGAAGGACAAGCGAACGAAACGCCGGGCGCTTTCCTGAAATCTCGCCAGGGCCGAATCCTCGTCGTTGACGATCAATCCGTGCTTTTTGAGGTTGGGGTTGGAGCAGAAACCCTCGAGGGGAACCCCGGCGATGCCGGTTTCGAGGTAGAAGGCCACGGTTGGAGACACACCGACTTTTTCGGCCAGGTCCGCACAGTGGTCCGAGAGGCGAAGGTCGGCGTACATCGAGCCCTCCCAGTCAAAGCCGGTTGGATCCGGCAGGAGCGGCTGGTCGTGGTCCAGGAGTTTGGGGTAACGCATAAAGGCCCGACGAAGCAACAGGCGCCTGCGCCGCTGCATGTGCCGCCCGATTCGGAGTTGCAGGCGGATGCGCTGCTCAGCGAGTTCCAGGTCACCGGTTACGAAGGGAGCGATCAGGGAGAGCATCACGGCCTGCATCGCATTGGAAGGCCCGGCCATAATGTTCTGCGCGTATCGGGTGATGCCGCCGGCCAAGGCGGCTGACCGTGTCAAAAGAGCACCGGCTCTCAAACCCGTGACTCCGTGGGTCTTGGACAGCGAATCGATGAAGACAACGGCGTCGGCGAAGCGCGGATCATCCTCGTACCATGCGACCAGCTCCTTGTCACGGGGATGCAACCGCACGTAGACCGAGTCCAGGATGATCGCGGCGTGGGGCCATCGATCGAGTACCGCTTCCACGAAGGCCTTGAGCTTCGCCGGTTCCAGCGTGCGACCGGTCGGGTTGTTGACCGGCATCAGGTAAACACCGTCGATGTCGGTCCCCTCGGGAACCCTGGCCACATCGGCCGCATCAGGATCCATGCCCCGAGAACTCGGCGCCAGGAGGTGGACCTTCATTCCCTGAAGAGCCATCTGGTCCAGTGGGCATGGAAAGGTGGGGATCGGGACGAGAACGGTCGCCGGTTCGGCCGTGCCGACCCGATCCCTCCTGGCCTCGGCCACACCCAGGAAAGCTGCTTGAAGAGCCTGGTTGCCACCGTGAAAAACGAAGATTTGCGGCGTGGAACGTGCAGCGTTTTCGAACCGGATATCCAGTTGATGGGACCACATTTCGGACCAGCCCCTGATGACCGTGGCATAGCCCAGAGAATCCAGGTTGTAGCCCATCGGGTGAGCGGCCAACTGACTAAGCCAACCACCCATGTGCTCGAAGGAGGCATCCAGCAGGGACCCCCAATCCTGGCGAAGACCAGGATCTTCCGGATCGTCGGCCGGAACCGTTCTCCAATCCAAATCACCGATCGCGGTGGCCAGATCGTCGTAGCCGAGCGACTGCATCGTACTGACCGTTCGGCTCATCAACCGAATCGGCGCGCTGGCAAACAACTCGCGATAGCTCTCAAACACCTCAAGGCGTTTGGACCGGGCTTTGGATAGACCTCTTTCCATGGTGTGTTCTCCCTTGAGGGAGATGATAGCAAGGGGGAAGTGCGGAATGCACTTCCCAATTTTAAATTCTTAATTTTGAATTTTTAATTGGGGTCGCGTGTTAGGTCATGACTTACTCATCGACACGTCCGCGTTTCAAAATTCCCGCATGAATAATTGTCGCAAAGTTGCCAAAACGCGGCGTTGACAATAGCTGAGCAGCGACCTATTTCCCGCCAATAATTCAAAATTACGAGGTGCGTTCCGCACCTCGCCCCCTTGACACATCGCCTCCGCTGCGAAACTATGAATGAGCGCTCATTCACCTGGAGGTACCATGCCTGGTAGCGACAGTGCTCGCAAGTTGACACCGCGGGAATTTAAACGGATGAGGATCCTCAGGGCCGCGATTGAGGTCTTCGCCAGGGATGGCTATTTCTCGGCACGAATGACCGATGTTGCCAAGGCGGCAGATGTCGCCGACGGCACTCTCTACCTGTATTTTGACGGCAAAGAGCATCTTCTTCTGTCCGTCTTCGACGATGTGCTTGAGCGCTTCATCGATCAGTTGAGGCAGGAAATGAGGCGTCTCGACGACCCCGTGGACAAACTCAAGGTCATGGTCCGCCTTCACCTCGAGTCCTTGGGGAGAGATCGGGCATTGGCACATGTGCTCCAGATCGAGACCCGCCACTCCAGAAAATTTATGCGACTGCTCTCCCGTGGTAAACTCGGCGAGTATTTGAGCCTCCTGAATGACATTGTCAAGGAGGGCCAGGATTTGGGGAGTTTCCGGGGTGACGTCAACGCCGGATTGGCCACCAACGTGATCTTCGGCGCAGTCGATGAGTTGGTCAACCGGTGGCTTTTGTCAGATGAGCCCGGCGATCTCACCCAATATCAGGGTCCTCTCTTGAAGATGATTTTTCAGGGAATCGTGCCGTGTGAATTCCACGAAGGAGCCGCCGGATGACCGTCAAAAACGTCCTCGATATCTACCGCCTCGAAACCGAAAAGCCACGAAAAGAACACTATTTCCATTATTTTCCCGGTGGCAAGCGCGTCTTTTCGACAGAGGAGTTCTTTGAACGCACGTCGTTCCTCTCTGTGGGACTCGAAAAGCTGGGCCTGAAACGTGGTGACCGCCTGATGATGCTGCTGGACAACCGGCCCGAGTGGCACATTGTTGACCTGGCGACCGTCGTCCACGGCGCGATTGACGTCCCGATCTACGGAACGCTGACCCCTGAGCAAATCGCCTACCAGGCACAGGACTCCGGTGCCAAGATTGTGGTTGCAGAAAATGCCGAACAGATGGCCAAGTTCCTGGAGATCAAGGACCAGTGCCCCAATCTGGAAACGTTGATCCAGATTGAAGGAGCGACAGCGGAAGGTGTTTTGACCCTTGACGCGGTCATCGACAGCGGCGATAGCGATGAGGCCGGCGATCTCTTCTGGGAAAGGGCCAAGTTGGTCAAACCGGAAGACACCCTGACTCTGATCTACACGTCCGGGACCACCGGCAATCCCAAGGGCGTCGAGTTGACGCACGAAAACCTGGTACAGAACGTGATCCCCGCAGCCACACGGGCTGTGATCGAATCAGACGACGACTTCGCTCTCGAGTTCCTGCCCCTATGTCACGTTTTGGAGCGGATGGTGGGTTACCTCTACATGTACGTTGCAGTTCCCAAGGCCTATTGCTCGGTACATCACGTTGCGGACTTGTTACCGGAGATCAAGCCGACGGTCTTCACCAGCGTGCCCCGGCTGTTTGAGAAGATCCACGACAAGATTCAGGGTAAGGTCGCCGCGGCGCCGGCAATCCGGCAGGCCCTCTTCAAGTGGGCCCTCAAGCAGGGCAAAAAAGCCTATCCTGAGCGATTGGCCGGCCGTGAACCCCAAGGTCTGGCCTTCAAGTTGGCAGAGAAACTGGTGCTCTCCAAGGTTCGAGAGGGCCTGGGAGGCAGGGTCCGGCTCTGCGTTTCCGGCGGCGCCCCCCTTCCGCAGTTCGTCGGTGAATTCCTGCACTCAATCGGCATCTGGGTCATCGAAGGCTATGGGCTGACCGAAACCTCACCGGTAATCGCCGTTAACGGTACCTCGGCGAACATGACGCGACTGGGAACGGTCGGCAAGGTGATCGACAACGTCGAAGCCAAGGTTGCGGCCGACGGCGAACTCTGTGTCCGCGGCCCCTCCGTTATGACTGGCTATTGGAATCTGCCGGACAAGACTGCCGAAGTCTTCGACGAAGACGGATTCTTCTTGACCGGCGACATCGCCGAGATCGACGACGATGGTTTCATTCGTATCACCGATCGAAAAAAGGACCTGATCGTCAACGCGGGTGGCAAGAATATTGCGCCACAGCCGATCGAAAACGAGATCAAGCAGTCAATTTTCGTCGATAACGTCGTGCTGATCGGCGACAAAAAACCTTTCATCGTTGCCCTGATCTCGCCCAACGAGGAAGAACTCGCCGTCTGGGCCAAGGAGAAAGGCCTCCAAGGCGAAACAACCGAAGAGTTGTCCAAGCTCCCCGAGGTCGTGGCCCTTTTCGAGGGCGTTATCTCCAAAACCAATGAGAGCCTCGCTCGCTTCGAGCAGATCGGGAAGTTCGCCGTTTTGCCGCTGATGCTGTCGATCGAAAGCGGCCACCTGACACCGACGATGAAGGTCAAACGCCGCGTCGTCGAACAGGACCATCAGGAGCTGATCGACGGGATGTATCAGAAGTAGGGACCCGCTCCGTCAATGACGGAGTGGGCAAAGGACCCGCTCCGTCAAAGCCGTAGGGTGGGCCTTGGCCCACCAATTTGAATTGGCGGATCTCACGATGGTGGGCCAAGGCCCACCCTACAGGCGCTCTTGTCCTGCGTCCTGGCGTCCCAGCTTCAACCGACCCACTGGACGACCACCAGCGTGGCGTCATCGTGGAGAGGGCGACCTTCGGTATGGGCCTCCACCCCAGCAAAGACGGCTTCACCGGCAGCCTCGGGGCCCTCGTCGCAGGGAGAACAGGCGACAAGGTCAACCAGCCGGTCAATGCCGAACTCCTCTTCCTGGAGGTTCTCGGCCTCGGTCAGGCCGTCGGTGTAGAGGAAGACTGTGTCTCCAGATGTCAGGCAGTGGCGCTCGGTCGTGTAGACCACGCCATCGAGAATGCCCAACGGCAGGCCGGACGAGGCAATCTGTTCCACTCGACCGTCACACCGCCGCACAAGGATCGGGCAGTGTCCGGCATTGACCGCGTATAGACTCCCGTCAGCCATAATCCGTATCATCGCAAATGTGGCGAATCGATTGTCGTCGGTCGCACCGAACAAAAAACCGTTGAGCCGGCAGGCCAGGTCCTCCAGCCTGAAATCTTCCGGAACCAAAAGCCTGACACCCGCTTGTACCCCGGAGGCGATCAACCCCGCGCCGACGCCTTTGCCCGACACGTCGGTCACGGTGACGACCAGATCCCCGTCTTGAACCAGAATATCGTGTGTATCCCCGGCAACGTGGCGAGTTGGACTGGACAGGGCATGTATCCGGAAGCCCGGCAGATCAGGAGGACACTGCGGCAAGAGGTGGCGTTGAATCGTCGCCGCAACCTCCAACTCCCGCTGGAGCCTATCCCGTTCGAGACTCTCCCGGGTCAAACGGGCATATTCCAATGCAACGGTCACCTGAAGGGCAAAGAGTTCCAGCAGGCTGCGATCCTGGGAGGCAAATGCCTCCGTTCCCGCCCGTGCCTCTTTGTGGGCCACCACCAGAACACCCAGAGGACCGGAATCCGCATTCAACGGAAGGGCGATGACATCATCTGTGACGATCGCGGTGTGGCGCGCCTGGTCGACCACCTCAGGACCCAGCACTTCCGGACCAAATCGGCCTACCGCCTCCTCACTGGAATCGAGAAATAGATGGGCACTCCTGACTCCCAGCAACGCCACGAGATGAGCAACCAACTCCTCCGCCAGTGCAACCGGATCGTCCAACCCACCGATCGTCGTCGCGATCGCTCGAATGGCCTCCAGTTCCCAGAGGTGAAATCTCTCGTCGAACTGCGACCTCTTCAACTCAGCGCTGAGATCCCAGGCCCGAAACACCAGCCGGATCGCACTCATAACTGCCTCGTCCAGGCATTCCGGCTGCAAGAGGCGTACGGTCCAGCCGCCTCTACCATCACTTGGGGAAACGCTGCTCCAACCCTCGGTGGCCTGTTCCACCTGCCGGCTCATAGACCGTGGGCACCGCACAACATCCGTGTCGCAACTCTTCAAGACACCCGCCCGTGAACCGGTGGTCTCGACAACCTTTTGCAGGAAATCTTCAGAGAGGGCGGCCGTACCCTGGCCGCCCAGGGCAAGGTCGGCAGACCTCAGGAGATCAGGCAGTGCCATCAGTGCCGAAAGAGGTCACTGCGGCCTCTCGATCGGGAAAGATCCCGGCGTACTGATCGAGGCCCATAATTTCAAAGGTCTTGGCGATAGTCGGCGTTAAATTGCAGAAGGCCAACTTTCCGTCACCCTCCATGATTTTCTCCATAATTTCGAGCAGAATGGAGACCCCGATCGAATTGATGATTCGGGTCCCATCAAGGTCGATCACCAGTGATTGGCAACCCCCACCGACCAGTTCGGACGCAGCGTCCGCAACCGCCTGACCACCCTCATTGTTGATGTAACCGGCCGCCGAAATCAGTCCAAGGCCGTCGTCCAGGACCGTCGTTTTCAAGTTAATCTGAGTCTCGTTCATGGTGCGTTCTCCAGTTCCTTCCACATGCGAACCCGGGTCAAGCCCGGCCTGGAACTGATCTGCACATCGTCCATCAGCTCACGGATCAGGGTTAAACCCCATCCTCGCTTCGAGACGCACCCATGAACGCGGGTCGAAACGTCAGGGGGACAAGCGTCCGGGTCAAATCCCCGGCCCTTATCCTCGACCTCGACTCGCATCCGAGGGGACACTCCATCCTCACCGGCCAAACGCACGACGAATGAAGAACCACCATGCTCCATGGCATTCAAGCAGGCCTCAACCAGTGCGACACTGACGGCTTCAATGCCATTGCGGTCCATCCCAAGGGCTTCTCCCAAAGTTTCAACCGCTTTGGCCGCCACCAATTCGACATTCGGCACGGCGGGAAGGTGCAGCACCACCTCCATAATATGGCTACAACTGTAACAGAACGTTTGTTAAATTCCATGCGATCCGAAGGTGCTGCACAGGAATTGCGAGACTGAGATGGAACGCCTGGACGGTTGCGACGCCAAGAGCCGCAAGACCGAAAACCATCACTGAACTGCGTATGAGAACCGTTGACCTCATCAAACCCCTCCGCTCCGGGTTACAGCAAGGTCCGTGCCACTCTCACACGGTATTTATCGACGATTAGTTGATGCAAATTGCATCAACCCGCTATCAAAAAATGTCTTCCGGGGGTTTAAACTATTGATTCTTCAGTAATTTTACAGAAGGTTGCATTACGCATCATTTGATGCATTTTGCTTCATTTTTCGATAGAGCGTCGTTCGATCGATCCCCAGGAGGCGTGCCGCCTCAATTTTGTTTCCGCCGGTGGCCGCAAGAACTCGCAGAATATGCCGATGCTCGAGGTCCTTCAACGACACCGTAGGGTCTATTTCTCTGTCCGGTCGTTGCTGATCATCGAGACCGAGGTCAGCGGCGGTGATCACCTCCCCCGGGGGCGCAAGGGCAATCGCAGCCTGGATGACGTTTTCGAGCTCCCGGACGTTTCCTGGAAAATCATACGAGGACAGCACTCGAACCGCCTCCCGGTCAAACTCCAACCCGGCTCGCCCGAATTGCTCCCCGTAGATCTCCAGAAAATGACGAGCCAAGAGCGGAATGTCGGTTCGACGCTCGCGGAGCGGTGGGACCTGGATCACGACAACCCGCAGTCGGTAGTACAGATCTTCCCGGAACAGGCCTTCTTCGACCATATTTTCGAGGTCCCTGTTGGTCGCCGTGACCAAACGCAGATCCACACCAATCCGTTCCCTTCCTCCCAGTCTCTCAAACTCTCGTTCCTGTACGACCCTTAGCAATTTGGCCTGCAAGGGGAGGCTGAGATCACCAACCTCGTCGAGGAAGAGCGTGCCACCCTCTGCCAGCTCTATCTTGCCCAAGCGCTTCGACACTCCGGTCGCAACCCCCTCTTCAATTCCGAACAGTTCAGCCTCGAGCAGGCTCTCGGGCAACGCGGCACAATTCAGGGGAACGAACGGCCCCTCGCTGCGATCCGAAGAGCCGTGAAGCAAGCGGGCAACCCGCTCCTTGCCGACCCCGGACTCCCCACGAAGCATGACGCTGACGCCGGTCGGCGCCACTCGCCTGACCAACTCGAGCATCCGGTCCACCGGCGGGGACGTTCCCACGAACCCCTGGCGCCTGGCGATATCCCGCAAGGCTCGGTTCTCCTCTTCCAACCGACTCTTATCCCTCTCGACGTTGGCGACGTGCCGGGAGGTCGAAACCGCCGCCGCCACCAACCCGGCCAAAGACAAGAGAAACCTGGAGTCACTTTCGGAGAAACTCGCACGGCCCTCACGGCTCTCCTTGTCCCCGAGGACCACGAGACCCAGTAAGGAATCGCGCCACCTCAGGGGAGCGGCAATCAACTCGAAGGGCGGGCCATCGTCCGGGCGCTCGACCCGTACGATTTCGCCCCTTCCCAACCGCTCAAGAAGATCCGACCCGAACAGAAAATCCAGGTGCTCGAGGTCAGCCCTGATGTCCACCGCTCGAACGAACGAGAACTGGCGATCCTTGCGAAGGGTGCCCACCAATCCACACCTGGCATCGAGCGTCCCCACCGCGTGGTGCAGGAGACCCTCGACCATTTCATCCTCCGGACGCACACCTCCGACCGATAGCGAGAGATCCACCAGGGTCTCAAACTGAAATTCCCGCCAACTGCCGTCAAAGTTGCTCATCGTCACAGTGTACCGAACACAGAGGGGGAGAGGGGGAGAGGGGGAGATCGCGCGGCTATGGTCACGACTCAGTTTTTGTTGTCCCCGCGTTTCAGCTTCCTCGTATCCCAGCATCTGACATTCCGGCTTCCCGAGAATGGGGTCGCCCTGTCGTGGCATTATTTTTGTCT
>JAUXDC010000359.1 GCA_030618605.1 Holophagae bacterium
CTCCCCTGCTCCCTGCTCCCTCTCTCTCCCGCGTGAAGATGCCGCCAGATATGCCGCCCCAATCGAGGTCCCATCCTTTCAACCAAGGCTTCTTCCGTTGCCTGCTGCACCCCGCGTACCGAGCCGAATGCCTGCAATAACGAACGGGCACGCCCCGGGCCGATGCCGGGGATGTTGAGAAGTTCCGTTGCCAGAGTCTTTTTCTTCCTGCGGTGCCGCTGGCGAGCCAATGCAAAACGATGCGCCTCGTCACGGGCCTGGCGCAGCACCAGATGAGCCGGGTCATAGGCGTCCGGCGCCAGGGGCTCATCCCTTCCGGGAAGCCACACTTCTTCCTCCCGCTTGGCAAGCGCAGCCAAAGGCAGATCGAGCCCGAGCCCGTCGAGGGCGGCCATTGCGGCATTGAGTTGCCCGAGGCCACCGTCGATCAGAACCAGGTCAGGCATGTCCTTTCCTTCATCTCGCAACCGCCTGTAGCGCCGAGTCACCGCTTCACCGATCGCCGCGAAATCGTCACCCCCTCCGGCTTCCCTGAGGTTGAAGGAACGGTACTCCCGGCGCTCCATCCGACCCGCCCTCCAGACGACGCAGGACGCTGTCGTGTGGCGGCCTGCCGAGTGGGAAATATCGAAGCACTCCAGGCTTCGAACCGGCCCTTCGAGTCCCAGGAGGTCGCCCAGGCGGCGTTCCAGGTGCTGAGCCTGAGATCTCGGGGCCCGAAATCTCAATGTGAAGGCGGCGCCGGCGTTGTCGTCGGCCAGCCCGACCCTCCGGGCCTTCGGGCCTCGCTGCGGACGCATCACTCGGACACTACCGGCCCTGAGGTGTTCGAGGTAGGCCTCGATCAGGGATTTTTCATCTGCTCCGAGATCAACCGATGTCTCGATGACGGCAGGGATAAAGGGGTTCGCCTCGTAGTACTGGGCCACGAACGCCATCAGCACCTCGGCCCGGGCGACGTCTCCAACGCCCTCGAAATGAAACTCTCTCTTGTCGACCAACTTACCTTCTCTGTAGGGCAAGAGACAAACCGTCGCGCTGGCGCCATCGGCGTGAACTGCGATAACGTCGGCATCTTTCCCACCGCCGAGTTCGACATCCTGCTTCTCACCCAAACGCCTCACAACGGCCAGGAGGTCCCTCAGTTGAGCCGCACGCTCAAAATCTTCGCCCTCAGAGGCCCTCCACATGCCGGCTTCCAGCTTCGGCAGCAACTCCTTGTGGCGGCCGCCGAGGAAGAGCTTCAACTCATCCACACTCTCGGCGTATTGCTCGTGCGTCGTCAATCCGTCGACGCATGGACCGAGACATGCGTTGAGGTGATAGTAAAGACATGGCCGTCCGAGCTTGCCGTCAATCTCGATCGTGCAGGTCCGAACGGTGAATCGCGTCCGGGCCAACTCCATCAGCGATCTGGCCATCGACTGACCCAGAAAGGGCCCGAAGTAGGTGTGGCCGTCATCCTTGACCTTCCGCGTGAACTCAACCCGAGGCCACTGCTCCCCGGTCGTCACCTTGATATAGGGGTAGGTCTTGTCATCCTTGAGCATGACATTGAAACGCGGCCGTTCCCTCTTGATCAGGGTATTTTCCAGGATGAAGGCCTCAACCTCGGACGCCGTGACCGTGAAATCCAGCTCTCTGGCGGATTCAAGCATCGCCACCGTACGATCCGCCAAGTCCTGACGCCCGAAGTATGACAATACTCTCCGTCTGAGGTTTCGAGCCTTGCCGACGTAGAGTACCTTTCCCCGTGTATCGGAAAACCGGTAGACGCCGGGCGACGCCGGAGCCTCCCGGGCACGTTCGAGGAGTGGGTGCGGGGTGTCGGTCATGGGGGTGATTCTACTGGAGACGAATCGAAAGAACGGAGCCGGGTGCGGATCATGCCTAAGCTGCCGCTGACACTGACGCGGTCTACTGTCCCGACCCCTGATTACTGTTTGCTGCCGCTGGCCCGGTCGCAGTTTTCTATCCCCGGCCTTCGGGGCCGCGCAGGCGCGCCCCCGCTCGGCGCATTTTCCTCAAGGGGCAACAAATCAGAGGTCGGGAGGACATGACCCCTTGAGGAAAATGACCTCGGCGGCCTACGGCGTTGGCCGAGACTCGATTGCCAACGCGGCCCCCGTGGATTGCCCCCCTTGACGTTGACCGCATCGTTGCGCAAATCGGGAGAAAGCCCCGGGACAACGTCAAGGACGGCACGTCCCGTCTGAGGTATTGGGCGCTCTCTGAGTTAAACGTCGGCCGGCAACCCCTACTCCAAAAAACCCAACCGTGCCAGGGCTCTCCTGGCCGCCTGCTGCTGAGCTTCTCTCTTGGTCGGCCCTTCACCCCTGGCCATCTCTCGACCATCCCACGAAACTGAACTGATCCACACTGGGCGATGGTCAGGGCCATCCCCACCATGATCCGAGTACACCGGAAGATCGAGTCCACGCGTCTGAGCTGCTTGGTTCAATGCGGACTTGGCGTCGGCCAACAGCAGGGTCCTTTCATCGAGCCCTTCGAGTTCCTCTCGGAACTGCCTTTCGATGAAGTCAACGGCAACTTCCCATCCGCCGTCAACGGCCAGTGCCCCGATGACAGCCTCAAGGACGTCCTCGAGCAGTGCCGGCCGCTCCCGGCCCCGCTGCCGTTCCTCACTGCTGCCCATCCGCACCCAGCCCTCCAGCCCCAACCAGGCCGCCTTCTCCGCCAGGCTGGCCGAACGAACCAAATGGGCTCGCATCTTGGTCAACAACCCCTCGTCACCATTGGGATAGGAATCAAAGAGCATCCGGGCAATGGCATGGCCCAGAACCGCATCTCCAAGAAACTCGAGACGCTGGTAACTTCCTTCGACCAGAGCCTCGTCGGCGGAACCGTGCCTCAGCGCCCGTTCGAGCACCTCCCGGTCATTGAACCGATAGCCCAGAATCTCCTCGATTTCCGCCAGTCGATCAGTCTTCGGGTCTGTCATAGCCCAAGATCATACCGGGGAAAGAGGCTTGAATGCTAGAAAGCCAGGATGCTGGGATGTCAAGTCCTGCCCAAAAGTAGACAGCCCTCGGGGCACCTCAATACCCTCCGGTTTCCCCGGATTGGGACCTCCCACTCCAACAAAACAAAAATTCGAGAAAAAACCGAAGGCTGAAGACACAACAGCCTCTATTCAAGGGAGTCGCCTGCCGGGAATGCATCCTTTGTATTTTTGTGTCGAATGCGGGCAGGAACCGGCGCCCGGCCGAAGGCCGGTAGAGCCGTCAGGCTCTGCATCCGAAGGATGTTGCGCGGGCACAGACGCCCGGC
>JAUXDC010000203.1 GCA_030618605.1 Holophagae bacterium
AACGAAGAGTTGTTGAAGGCGCCACCCGTGGCCAGAACCAGTCCGCACGAACCCGGTCTTCGTGAGGCTTTGATGGCCACGGAGTTGACCGATTCCAGCCCCGGAAACATAGTTCTAATCGGAGTTGTCCCCGAGACGGTCGATGCCGGCACCTCTCTCAGCGATGCCGTTCAGGGGGCCGTGTCGGAGGTTGAGGCTCTGGTCTTGAAAGAGTTGGAAAGCCTCGACGTACCGGCGATACCCCGGTCCGAGCCTTTGGAACCGGATCTTTGGTGGTTGTGACGATGGACCGCAGATTTCTGGAACGCTGGCTGGTTGTTCTGGTCGCTCTTCATAGCGCGATAGTGGGCGTCGTCTTGCTGGGCGCCCCGCGCTGGGCCGCCGCACTCGGTGGTTGGGGCGATGTCGATACGGTTTTCTTCATCCGCCAGGGAGGCGCCTTTCATGTCGTGGTTGCGATTGGGTATCTGATGGAGTATTTCCGGAACCGAACGGTTGGGCTGTTGTTGACCGCAAAAAGCCTGGCGACGGTCTTCCTGGTGTTTTCGTGGCTTGCCGACCTGTCGGGCGCCTGGGCATTACCGTTTGCCGCCCTGGGTGATGGGCTTATGGCTGTTCTGGTCCTTCTGGTTTATCAAAGAGCTGCCCGTACCTCATGAAGGGATCTTCGCAGCTGTAATCGTCCGGGACATTACCGCCAAGTTCCTCAAAAGTTTCCATGATTTGATCGCAGCCGAACTCTATTGTCGTCCCCAGAAGGCGATCGAGAGTGGGCATCAAATGTGCGGCATCAGGGTCGGCCCCAACGATTGTGAGGATGTTGGTGTGGATCAGACGGATGGCCTGACAGACCTCTTCGGCGGAAAATCCGTCAGCGTGTCTTTTGGTTGCCAGATCCTTGCAAAAGTCGGTAAAAAGTCCCTTTTCGTTGGTGCGGAGCGCGTTGAGAATATGGCGATAGGTGACCGTGACCCGCCAATCCAGGACATCTCTGGAAAGGCCGTGATAATTCTCGAGACCATAACGGCTCTCAGGCTCCATCAGTTGCAGAAGGCTTTCCTGACGAACGGTCTCCATATGGTGTTGAAGGAGCTTGTGAATGACCAGATTTGGACGCACCCAGGGTGCCTTCATCGCAGCCTCGTTGCGATGGTTCCATTCGACCGCGTCGGTCTTCCGATGTTCCAGCATGAACGGTAATCGCCGGCAAACCAGGAGCCTGCCTCGGGGCCGCCAATCTAGCCGATCCCAGGTGTGACGGGGATTTGGGAGCAGGTCCTTGTCGATATGGGGCACCATCCAGGTTCGTTCGAAGGGCCTCTCTCCCAAGATTTGGCCCATCAGGTCCCTGCTGGGAATTCCGATTGCGCAGAGGGCTTTCGGTATGAAAATCGGACGTGGCGTTCGCGTTGCACCTCGGTGGAGATGAACCAGGCGAAAGAGCTCCTTGTGGTTCATCGTGGCGTCAGGACTGGCCAGCAGGATCTCCCTTTGCTTCAATCGGTTGGAGGACGAGATTACCGCCCGGATGAAAGTCGTCATCTCCCGGACGTGAAGATAGGGGATTGCACTGTTGCCTCGACCGCCCAATACCTTTCGATTCCAGCTTTTTGAGAGCCATGTTTCGAAGAAGAAGTACAAAGGAGGGTATTCGCACCAGTCGGAGAACAGGGCCGCAAAACGGGTGATACAGGAGGGGATGCAATCGTCGTATTCGGCAAGCATCGCCTCACCGAGTGCTTTGGATCGGGCGTACACGTGCGTGCCGTCAGGAGGGGAATTTTCGTCGAGCGCGGTACCTTTCGCCGGATAATCGCATGCAGCTATGGACGAGGCGAAAACAAACCGCTTGAGATCGAGGTTTCGACATTCCTCCAACACATAGCGGAGACCGTCGATATTGGTTCGCTTGTAATCAGGATGTTCCTCGCCGGTGAAATCGTAGTGAGCGGCGAGGTGGATGACATAGTCGACCCCGCCCCATTCCCGAATCGTGGCGAAGGCCTCCGAGACCAGATCGGCATGGCGAATATCGACCTGAAGCCACCTGATATTGTCGTGGATCGGCGCCCCGCACCTTTTCTGGGAGCGCCTTGCCATTGCAATGATCTGAAAGTCGTCTTTGAGACCGTCAAGGAGGTGACGGCCAATGAAACCGGAGGCGCCGGTGACGATCAGGCGGGGCAGTTTCATGAGACCGCCAGTGTAGCTGAACCCGGAGACAAGGAAACATAGAGTCCCTTGTCTCCGGGTGCTATCAGCTCAGGCGCTTGCAATAATTATGAAATAGCCACAAAAAGGCCCCGGAGAAACCGGGGCCTTTTGGGTTGGATTGTGGTCTATTCAGCCAAGACCTGCGCCGGCATGAAGACCGGGTCGTCGGATCCGTTATCGACGACTGAGGCATATGCCAAGAAGCGGCCGCCGGAAGTTGATGTCGTCAGTCGCGCGAAAGCGCCTTCGACATCGGTATCGCTCGGGAGCGCAGTACCGTCCTGGAAATAGCCGAAGGGCTGGAGGAAATAGTCCTTGGCGTTGAGAAGTGTCCCGTCACTCGAGAAGTACTCGGCGTGAACCGCCACGGTCTCACCACCCATATTGACGAAGCCGACGTTGGTTCGGAAGTGGTCGTTATTTCTCAGTTGGATCAGGATCCCCGTTTCACCGTGACCGATGGAGACTCCTTCGGCGACTCCAGGGATGAATTGTCCGAAGGTCCCATCGACGGCCTGGTTGAAGGTCCGGCTAGTCACTGTTGCCTGGCCGTCCAGGACAATCCTGAGAGCTGCGGTCCCGTTGAAATTGAACGTCGTATCCAGGACATCGCCCAGTTTGAGGTTCTCTCCTGCAGGGATAGCCACGTTCGATGTTGCAGGTGTTGAGTTGTCCTGCCCTTTTTTCAGGAGGTTCATACTTGCTGTGACCTCCGACTCACCGGTATTGGACAACCAGACGTCGGTCCGCCATACAGATTCCCCAACACCATCTGCGTGGGCTGAGGCCGCCAGCCAAAGGTCGGATCCGGCATCTCCCATCGGAGTCTCGGTGACAAAGGTCGGGTCACCGGTCGTCGAGTCGACCACTGAGCCGTAGACGAACACCTGGGCAGTCGTCGACAGGTTTCGAACGATGGCGGATGCGGCCTCGACATTCCCGGTTCCTGCAGTTTTGAAGACCTTGTTCAACTGCAGCCAGCCCCAGGGCTGGAGAAACGGTTCGTAGTGACCGATGATCGAGCCGTCGGAGGCGATCAGATCGACCGAGAGGGTGGTGGCTGATTGCGATGCGTTGGCAAAACCGAGGTTTGTTCTGAAGAAGGCATTGCCGGCCAGACCATTGAGCCTTGCCTCGGCCCCGGGGTTGACAGCCTGGTCCAAAGTCATGCCCGGAATGAACTGTCCGAAGGTGCCCTCTTCAGCGGTATTGAATGTCCGGGAGGAAGCAATCAACGAAACCGGCGCGGTGATGCGGATGGCGCCGGAGCCCGTCGTTCCCAGAAAGTTCCCAACGACATCGGAGAAGGTCTTGGTCTGTCCGGCAAGGATCGTTGTCTCGACCGCGACAACACCGCTATTGTCGGCATCCGCAGGCAGGAAGGCCAAACCGGCCGTCACATCGGAAGCGCCGGGGTTGTAGAGATCGAGATCGGTCAGCCAGGTCGTGTTGTTGAGCCCGTCGGCATGAGCTGCCGCGGAGATCATGATCAGGTTTTCTGACGACCCGGAGCAGGTAGTGCAGTCGATTGCGAAGGTGACAAGACCCTTGTGGATTGTGCCCTGTAGGCTCCGCCACGACCCAACCATGATGTGGTAAGTCGTTCCGCCGTCGAGATCCAATTCCAGGTATGAGTCTGTTCGCACGCCGAAGCAGTGCTCGCCTTCGTCGTCATCGTTGCATCCGCCCGGGACTTCGGTGTAGGGGCCACAGGCGTCGCCGGTCCAGACCGACACCATGGTGTCGGCCTCCGATCCACAGGTCGAGATGGCATAGGTCCCGGTGACCGCCGGGGTGAACTCGAACCAAATGGAGGCCTCCCTGCCGGCATCCGGATGGGAAGTCGCAGGGTCAACGCAGGACAGCACCGGATCCCCGGTTGCCTTTGTGGCGAACTCATTCGACGTGATGATCGTTGTCGGGAAGGGACCGTGGCCCGAGAGGGTGCGGGGTGTGCTGCAATCGTCAGCGGGTTCCATCGCCATGACGTTCACAAAATCAACATCCTGTTCGCCGTGGGCGTCGGTGACCCGAGCGGCCATCTGATAGATTCCGCCCGAAGGCACGGTCAGCTGAAAATCCGAGTTGACGGTCCCGGTCCCCTGATCCTGGTGAAAGACCTGATAGTCCGTGGTCAGATACCACTCAACATTCAGCTGATGACCGTCGGCATCGGTCGCGGAGGCTTTGAGGTCAAGGCCGGCTCCGGCATCAACAATGATCGTAGAATCCGACGGATCGGTGATCTGAATTTGAGGCCGCGTGTTCTCGGGTCGTTCAATCGCCAACTCCCAGAAACCGCGGCCGTAGGTGCCGATTCGCATCATCGATCCGTCGGGCAGCATTCTGAGATCGTGGATCGAAGCGGCTGGAAGACCGTCTCCCCATCGGGCCCAGGTCAGGCCGGCGTCGGTCGAACGGTAGAGTCCGACATCGGTGCCGGCATAGGCGACATTTGGATCGATGGGGTCAAATCGGACCACCTGGGTATTAAACATCGGCAGGCCGGTGCCGCTGTAACTCCAGCTCAGTCCCCCGTCGGTCGTGCGTTGGACTCCACGGCCGGCTGAGGAGACTTCCATCGCCGCCAGCGCAAAGTCGGGATCGTGAGGTGAAATATCAAGATTGAAGGCCTTCCGGCCTACCACTCCGGCAAACCAAGTTCGACCGGCGTCCTGAGAGCTGTAGACGACGGCGCCTTTCGACATCATGATTCGGTCCGGATCGGCAGGAGTTGCCGCAAGCGCCCAGACATTTCCGTTGGTCCAGATATAGCCGGAGACATCGTTGACCGTGTCCCTGGGCAGACCGTACCAGGTGTTTCCACCATTGTCCGACCGCCAGAGCCGCTCCGCACCAGTGAAAACGACGTTGGGATTGCTGGGGTGGAGGATCAGGGGTGTGATGAAGGGTGTGCTTTCATCGCCGAAAGGGGGGCTGATGTTGCTGAAGGATCCGGAGAGAGGGTTGGTTCGATAGACTCTCGTGTAATAGATGGTGGCATACATGATCTCGGGCATCATCGGGTTGATTGCGCACTCGAAGCCGTCGCCGCCGAGTATCAGGTCGAATTTGTCGTCGCCGGCATCACGCCTGAGATTGGTCCCGTTGTCCTGGGTGCCTCCGAGGACCCGTTCCCGGTTGACGGGATCGATGTCCATGCCGTAGTACTGGCGTGTGACGACACCGTCGTTGCGTCCGGACCAGGTGTCGCCGTCAGTCTCTGATTTCCAGACCCCTCCGTCGTTGCCGACCCACAGGGTGTCGCCCTGGTATTGAAAATCGTGCACATCGACGTGGGGAATGCTTGCGTTCCCCATGCCGCCGCCCTGGTTGTATGAATATTTGCTCACCCAGGTCTCGCCGCCGTCCTTGGTCTGGACGTACCAGACTCCTCCAGCGTTGACAATGTCAGGGTCGGTCGGGTTGACGACGATTGTGGTGTCGTACCAGCCCTGGTTGCCCAAGTAGTTTTTGGCCTCGTGAGTTGTTGAGAGCGCGGTTTCGGCCCAGTTTTCGCCACCATCATCGGAACGGAAGATACTGCTTGTCGGGGTTCCTCCATCGATGCCCCGGTCCGTATTGGCTGCAAAATAGAGGATCTGGTCATCAGAGGGCGCCACAGCGAATGCGGCGCGGTTGGTGTAGCCGTCAAAACCAGGCAGGCCGACACCGGCGACCGGAAGCCAGGTCAAACCCCGATCTTCAGACCTCATGACGCGGCCTGTGCCGGAGGGACAGGATCCCTCGCACCACTGGCAGGCATAGAGCAGGTCGGAATTGGTCTTCGAGCGGACGATCTCGGTGAACGCGTACGACCCACCGCCCGAGGGCATGATGGTCTGCCAACCGACGCCTCCGTCTTCGGTTCCCAAGAGCCCCTTTTCGGTCGCCGCGAAGACGATCTCGTCGTTGTCGGGATCAATGTCGAGGTCGAAGAAAAGATCGGAGACAGGGTCTTCATTACCGGTCGGAAAGGTCCATGTCTCACCGCCGTCATCAGATCGAAGCAGTCCGATTCCCGGGATGTAGCCCGTGCCGCCGGCAATCAGAGTGTCGCCCTCACCGGTGCCGAGGTAGACGACGTCGGTGCTGCCGGGCGCCCAGGCTACGGCGCCGACGGAGAGATCGGACAGACCGTCGGTCGTCGGATACCAGGAAATTCCATCATCGAGAGTCTTCCAGACCCCTCCGCTGGCTGCGCCCTGCAGCACCACCCCCTCAAGAGTCGGGTGAGGGGCGATGGCGGAGACCCTGCCTGCGCCGTTGATCGGGCCGATGTTGACGAAACCGTCACCGTCGAGACCCTTGGCGCCGAGATGGCGCCCCTCGGCGAGCCAATGGGAATAGGAAAAACGCGCACGATCCAGCATCTGGCGGGAGGTGAGTTTTCCATCCTGCCCATGCATCTCGATATAAGCTTTGATCCGCTCCTTGATGGCCGTCTCTTCGCCGATACGGCCGTCACCGTCTCGATCGGAGATATCGCGGATGGGGACCTCAGTGTCTTGGGGGATGGTTGCGGCCGTCACTCCGAGCGTTCCGGTCAGGAGCACAACGAAAACCATCAAGGAAAGGGTTCGAACGAGAATGGATTGGGTCATTGGTTCTCCGGTCCGCCGGGAAGAAATAGTCGGAAGGGCCGAGCCGACGGTCGACATATACTACAGCAAAACCGAAAAACAGGATCTGGGTTTGTCTGTTGAATCCAGACTGCCTTCAATCTTCAGATGCAACCTTTCGGGGAATTGTTTCAATCTGGGAGGGCAGTGGCACAA
>JAUXDC010000285.1 GCA_030618605.1 Holophagae bacterium
GGCACCAGGATTTTCGAGGATTCTTGACGACACGACGTAGGGTGGGCCTTGGCCCACCAATTCGAGATGTCAGATGCAGCGATGGTGGGCCAAGGCCCACCCTACCCCTCACCCCCCCCTTTACGCCTCCGCGTCGAGGCATAGACCCCTTTGACCCCTTTGACCTCTTTGACTCTTCGACCCTTGCCCACCCCCTCTTGCCCGGCGGTCAAAAATCAGCGACACTTCACAGATGGATGAGATGGAGTCCCTCCGCCTGGACATCTGGCTCGACGTCGCCTGCTTGTTCAAAACCCGGTCCCAGGCCCAGGCTGCCTGTAAGAAGGGTCGAGTCGACGTCAACGGCCAAAATGGCAAGCCGCATCGGGTCATCCGGCCGGGCGACAGGATCAATATTTCTCTGCCCGGCGGAGGAAAGCGTATCGTCGTGGTCAAAACTCTGACGGATAGACACATTCCCAGGGCCCAAGCCCGGGAACTCTTCGACGACCTGACCCCGAAACCAACGCCGGAAGAACTCGAGCTTCGAAGGCTTCAGCGACTGTCCACACCCGCACCTCGGGTCCGCGGCGCCGGCGCCCCAAAAAAGAAAGAACGCCGAGAACTCCGCCGAGCCAAGGAAGGCTGGGCGGAAGAATGAAAGGAAAAATGACATGAACACACCACCAACCTGGGATCTTCTGGTCCTCGGCCAATCCGTATTGACCCTGGAACCGGGAGTCGCACCTATTGAGAAAGGCGCCGTGGCGATCGCGGACGGCAAGATCGTCGAGATTGGTTTGGTCTCCGACCTGCTTGAAAAGGCCCCCACCTGCGAGGTCCTCGATGCAGGCAACTGCCTCGTGATGCCGGGCCTGGTCAACACCCACTCTCACCTCGCAATGTCGCTGCTCCGCGGTCTCGCCGACGATCTTCCACTCAAGACATGGCTGGAAGAGCACATCTGGCCGGCTGAGGGGCAGCACATGGACCGCGAGACCGTCGCCCTCGGTACTCAACTGGCCGCCGCTGAACAACTGCTCGGCGGCATCACGACGACCGCCGACATGTACTTTTTCGCCGATGCCGTATGCGAGGTTCTGGCAGAGGCCGGAATGCGTGGTGTCATTGCCGAGAGCCTGATCGACGCCTCGACACCGCGGTGCGCTACGCCTGAAGAGATGACGGCCAAACAGCGAGAACTCTGTGAGGGCTGGCAAAATCACCCCCTGATCACACCCTCAATCGCGGCCCACGCCCCCTACACCGTCTGTGCCGCCAACCTGATCAAGGAGGCCGAACTGGCCGAGGAGTTCGGCGTTCCGCTTCAAATTCACCTGTCCGAAACGCGTTGGGAGGTCGAAACCTCGATTGAGCAGAAGGGCGCCTCGCCGGTCGCCTATCTCGAGGGACTGGGATTCCTCTCCGAGCAGGTCGTTGCCGCCCACTGCGTTCACCTCGACCGTCGGGATATCGAAATCCTGGCGGAGAACCGGGTCGGCGTCTCCCACAACCCGGTGTCCAACCTCAAGCTGGCCTCCGGCGTCGCCCCGGTGCCGGAAATGCTCGAAGCCGGCGTCCGGTTGGGCCTGGGAACCGACGGCGCCGCATCCAACAACACTCTGGATCTCCTGCGAGACCTTCAGATCGCAGCACTGCTGCACAAGAGTGTGTCCGGTGATCCGACCACCCTGCCTGCCGCAACCGTCCTGTCCGCAGCGACCAACGGCGGCGCCGAGATTCTCGGTCTTGGAGATCGTGTCGGTGTGCTCAAGCCGGGCATGGAAGCCGACATCGCCTGCTTTGCCCTTGACAAGGCCCACACGACGCCGATCTATGATCCTTGGTCGCACATGGTCTTCGCGGCACGGGCGGCCGACACCCGTCACGTCATTGTTCGAGGCAAGGTGGTCGTCAGGGACCGCCAATTGACGACGATGGACCTTGACGAGATTCGGGCAAAATCCACCAAAGTCGCCGCACGGATCTCGGGCTGAAGGAGCCTGAAGAGGATTTGAACCGCCAAGACGCAAAGAACGCTAAGGACCTAATTTATATCTCTTTCTTTGCGTTCCCTTTGCGCTCTTCGCGTCTTTGCGGTTCATTTGTCTTCTTCCTCTTGCCCCAGGCGTTCAGAATCCGAAAGAAAGACCCAAATTTGCAATCAAGGGGTCCATCGCGACAGGTCCGGTGACTGCATCGTCATCGAAATCGGCGTCGAGGAACCGAACTCCACCGGTCAAACTCCATGCACTCGCTTTTCCCAACGGAATGTCCAGCCCCAACTGCCCTCCGACAGCAGTGTCCGAACCACCCTGCCAGTCACCGGTCTGTCCGAAGGAGGCGTCGTCAACATCTACACTGGCGACCACCGGCCCCAGGAAGAAATCAACACCGGAACGACCACGGAAGTGGAAATTCAGGGCGAAGTGCGCCATGGTCACTCCCACACTGTCGGTTTCCAAGACGCTGTCGGTTCCTACAGTCATTCTTCTGTGAGCGTCAACATCGCCTCCCAAGAAGCCGATCTCCAGACCGAGCAATCGGGTCGGATGGTACTCGAGGTCCAGTTCGGCGGCGACTGAAGAATCAAAGACTTGCTCTCCAAAGTCACCGGTGACACTTCCAAAATTGGTGATCCGGTCCGTCGGAGAAATCACGACCGCTTTCGGCCTGAGGTTCCACCGAGGCCTGATGAACACTGTGGCCTCACACCCGGCCTCCTCGCCGATCTCGTTGGTGGCGCCACCTTGTACCCGATAAAGCCCAGGCTTGGAGAACGTCGTCGTGTACGGCAATTCCGGCCCCGGCACCAGGCGCTCGACTTCTCGACCCTTGCCGTCGAGCACACGAAGGGCGAATCCGTCTTCCACCCAGTGTCCATTGGCATTGACAATGATCGGCTGACGCACGAAGAAGTCGTCCCCGTTGAGTGCCAAAGTGCACTCGGCCGGAGGCGCCGGACATGCGGGCACGGTCACTTCCTTCTCGGTCCTCTGGACCTTGCCGTCACGAGCAGAGTTCTCGGCGGCGATTCGGAAGGTCAGATCGGCCTCGTAGGGCGCCGGATCCTCTAACGATCCCGCTTCGACCGGGTGGCCTATACCGTCGGCAGTCATCACTACCACCTGCGAGTTCGGATCGGAACCTGCGGTATCGACCTTGATCATTCCAGTCTCACAGTCGCGGTCAACGCCAAGGAAGACAACCGGAACCGGAATCGGCGGCTTGACGACAGTTCTCGTTCCCGCCAACGCCAGATTGCCGCAGATCTTGGGAATGACGAAGGTGTGAATGGTCTCCTCCAACATGCCGTCGACCGTTACGTCGAATTTCCAGGCGTCGTAGACCTTTTCCGAAGCCATGCAGACCGGACCAAAGGAGGTGACAACACCCTTTTTCCGGGTCGCCATCCACTGCAGGGTGTCGCCCTGGCCGAGTTTCACCTCGGTCATAGGACCGCTCTCGATCGCTTCGAGAACACCCTCGGTGGCATCGCCAAGGCCCTGAGCCTTCAGTACCCCACCCAAAATCTCCGCGTACTCTCGGCCAAAAGCCGTCAAATCGGCCCGCGAGGCTACCGTGCCATCGACGACGGCGTTCCCCCCGTCAAGACGCGTGACTCGACCCTCTTTGTCGATCCCGGGGCAGACCTCGTCCGCAGCCATCCCGGCAACGGCCACCGAAAGAAATACGATCACCGCCAAAGCCAACCCGATAACCTGGAACCTATTTGTGATTTTCATCAGTCCTCCTGTTCAAATCTTGGAACATCTTAACCGATCCGGGGAAAATCAAGGGTCGCTGACCCTTAGGATCCGAAATAGATACTTGAAACTGGAACCCGGCACCACGAAGCGCATTCAAACCACGAAGCCGCGAAGAATCCAGCACAGCCCCATGGCCGCAACCAAAGCGAAAGTGACAGACTCGACAATCTCCTGAAATGGATCGCGTTAGATGAAGAAATTAACGCAGAGACGCACAGTCTGAGCCGATCAGCACCGGTCTCGAGCAAAAAGCCGCGGACTCCATGCGTTCGGCGAAGTTGCATAACACATCTCTGCGTCTCCGCGTCTCTGCGTTTTGTGTTTTCTTTCTTCTCCTCCGGGTTGGCGTTTCACACATCTCCTTTGGCTTCTTCCGAAGGCTCCTGGCGGCCAAGTTGTTCGCTGCGCCTGAAGGCGGCCCACACCGCGTCGGAAACTACGGTCCGAAGGCGTCCTCGCTCCAGGTGATAACAGGCCTCGGCCGTAGTACCACCGGGCGATGTCACCTCATTTCGAAGCGTGGCCAGGTGATCGGGCGACTGCGCCGCAAACTCCACTGCCCCCGCAAGAGTTTCGAAGACCAGCCGCGACGCCACCCGCCTGGAAAATCCCATATGGACGCCGGCGTCGATCAACGCCTCCATGAAAAGAAACGCATAGGCCGGACCGGTACCCGACAGGGCAGTTGCCATGTCCAACTCGTTCTCGTGCGTGACAAATTCGTCGGTCCCGAGAGCCGACAGCAGCGCCTTGACCCTCTCCCGACCCTGATCGGCCACTCCGGCTCCGGCCGTCCACACTGAAATGCCGCGACCAATTTGACCCGGCGTATTGGGCATCACGCGAACGACTCGACGAACTCCAAGGCTCCGCTCGATCGCCGCAATGGAGACCCCGGCCACGAAACTGATGACCAGAGCTTCTTCAGCCAAGCCACCGTTCAACGAGGCCATCACTTCCGTCAGAATCTGTGGTTTGACCGCCAATACAACCACACCGGCCTCGGACACTGCATCGCGATTATTCGCCTCACACCGGATGCCGTAGGCCTCGACCAGATCAGCACGCCGCTCGGCCCTGGGGTGGGCGCCGACAATATTGTCCGGTGGCACCAGTGCCCGGCGAATGAGGCCGCGCACCGTGGCCTCACCCATCG
>JAUXDC010000347.1 GCA_030618605.1 Holophagae bacterium
ACCGGTGATCCTGACGCAGACCCAAGACCAGATTCCGGTAGTAGAAGGACCAGGTTGGGTTGCCGTGCACCATCAAGATCGGCCGGCCGTGTCCCTCATCCAGGTAGTGCATCCGGATACCGTCGAGGTCCAGGTACTTCCCATCAAAGGGATAGAGGTCGTCAGCAATAGGCCGCATCGTTTTTACCAGAGAATCTCGGCCATCGTGCAGTTGAGACCTGAGCCAATACCCATCAGAGCAACGCGGTGCCCGGATTCGATTTTGCCGGCCTTATCGAGCTTGGACAAAACGATCGGCACTCCAGCCGGTCCGATATTCCCGAACTCAGGGTAGACCCTGAGAACCTTGTTGAGGTCCAGCCCCAGGAGGCCGGCCAATCCCTCGGTGTGGGCCTTGCTGACCTGATGCAGTACGAAGTGGTCGAATTCCTTGGGCGTCCAACCAAAGAGCCCGGCACCTTCCTTCCAGGTACCTGCTGCAAGCTCCATGCCGCCGATCATCAACCCCCTGGTGTCAGTCACCATGTGATCAATATTGCCTCGACACAGACGGCTGTGTTGGGTGGCGGCCCGATTAATGCCACCGAGAAACCGGTGCCCGGCGGACGCCTGATCTGCCCGCCCCAGGACCATTGCTGCGGCCCCGGAACCCAGGGTCAGGCTGGCGAAGTTCGATCTGAAAGTGATCTGGTCCGTTTGGGGATCCAACAGCCGTTCGATGGTCTTCTCGGTGATCAGCTCACTGGTTTCCGCATCAACGACAATGCCGTAATCGATCTGCCCACGCTCGATCATGTTGCCGACCATGTCCATGCCGTTGACGAATCCCAGGCATGCATTGCCGATGTCAAAATTCATGCAGGTCGAGGGCAAGCCGAGGTTCCCGTGGACCAGGCAGGCAGTCGAGGGCTCCAGATAGTCCCGGCACACCGAAGTGTTGATCAGAATACCAAGAGAATCCTTTTCGATGCCCGCCTTCTCAATCGCAAGTCGAGCGGCTTCAGTGGCAGGCTCACTCGGCGGAACATCTGTGTCCCAGAAACGCCGCTCCATGATCCCGGACAGATCCCGAAGCAAGTCGGACCGCATTCCAAGCCTTTCCATGGTCGGCGCAAGCCGTCGTTCGATATCCTCACTTGTTACTGTATTGGGCGCATCAACGTGCGTCACGCTGAGAATCGAGACATGTTCAAAACGCATTTTCTTCCCCGCCGGGACGTCAGTGACGCCCCTGATGACTTCGGCGCCCCGAGGCGCATATCGGCCGAGAGACTAGCACCGCCTTCCTGAGACTGAAAGTCACTCTGCGGCGAGAACGAGTCACGACCCGTCAAACACCTCTCCAGTGTATGATCCACAACGATACGGAGGTCATTATGAAAATTCAATCCATCACAATGGCGGCGCTCTTAATATGCTGCGTGGGAACCAACCCGATTGACGCCCAGGGCGCAGGAGAACAAGGTTCCGACGGAACGTCCTCCCATCAGAGCATGTATCGGGATTTGGCGGCGTGGCGTCACGCCGAGGCCAGGGAGATGCTGGAGGAGCAAAAAGCAACAGCCGGAAAATCCGCAGGCTCAGATGTTTCGTGGGCCGTCATGCTGGCCCAGGAACGGAAACTCGACCAGGCAGTCCAACAATTGACCAAAGCAACCCGCCAGGACAAATCAGACCCCGCTGCTGCCTACTTCCTCGGAGAGGTCCAATCCTGGAAAAAAGAAAACGCCTCTGCCACCAAGGCATGGAGGCAGGCCAGAGACAGGGCCAGGGCAATCTTGACGGAAGACAGGAAAAACGGGTGGGCCATGTATTGGCAAGGCGCTGCCCTGATCAGGCTTGGTGAATACTCAAAGGCCGAGGCCCAGCTCAAAAAATCCCTCAAGAACGGTGCCGACCGAGCGATGGGCGAATACCAACTGGGACTGGCGCAGATGTATCAGAAGAAATGGGAGCCGTCCCGAGCGGCCTTCAACCGGTGCCTCAGAGCGGACTCAGGCTTTTCTCACGCCTACTATTACCGGGGCCGGGTTTGGCAGGAACTCGGCAAGACCGAGGAGATGCTCCTGGATATGGATCGTTTCCTCACTCTGGCGCCCGATGCCAGAGAGGCCAACGCCGCCAAGTCGATTCTCAGGGCGGGGGGTTAGGAACTTCCACTCCAACAACTTCGATTCAAGAGAGTTGCCTGCTGGGAATACGGCCTTCGTTGTTTCCAGTTCCGGCGGGTCCGAGTCACTTCACCTTGATCCACTCCGAGACCCGGTCCCGACCTTTTGCTGTCTTTCGGTACCAGATCATCTTTTTGTCATCGATGAACTCAACCTCATAGACCGACTCCCGATCGTCAAGGATGACCTCCAGCATCGAGTTGCTCTCGAACCGGTAGGTTCCCTCCTCGATCCCGTTGATCGTAATCACCCTTTCTGAAAACTCGTAAACACTATCTCCGGGGAAGGACATTTCGATCTTCTGCCACTCGCCGGTGATCCGCATGTTGGAGTTCTGAAGATTCGCCAACTGTTCACACCCGACCGTCATTACCGCCAGCACTGTCAGAACCAGAATCATTCTCGTGTGTTTCATCAGTCCCCCAAAATCCAGATGTCGTTTATCATTCTATCAATCCCAGATCGCAACCTCGAAACGCCCGGACGAGTCTGCTGCCCCGCGGTACATGCCCTCAGTATTGAACTCCAAGGCGATGGAGCCATCCCGGCCGACCGCGATCAAACCACCATCACCGGTCTGCAGAACACCCCCGATCACACGTTGCGCCGCTTCGACAAGCGTCACACCCTTGTACTCCATCATCGCGCTGACCCGGGATGCCACGGTGTTTCGGATGAACTGCTCGCCGCGGCCGGTGCAGGAGATTGCCGCCGTTGCATCGTCGGCATAGGTCCCCGCACCAATGACCGGCACATCTCCAACCCGTCCAAACCGTTTGTTTGTCATTCCACCGGTCGATGTCGCGGCCGCGAGGTGACCGGAAAGATCAAGGGCGACGCAACCCACCGTGCCGTGCTTCTCGGTGTCGGATTCGCGGCCCTCCTCCCGTTCCAAAACCTTCTGCAGACTGTCCCACCGCCGCTGGGTGAAGAAATAATCCGGCTCAACCCGCTCGAGCCCCATCTTCTGGGCAAATGCCTCGGCCCCGGCGCCGGTGAAGAAGACGTGGGGGCTATGCTCCATGACCGCTCGCGCCAAAGTGATCGGGTTCTTCACGGTCGTAACGCCGGTCACCGATCCACATCCACGAGTCGACCCGTCCATGATTGCCGCATCCAGTTCGTTCCTGCCCTCGTGGGTGAACACCGCTCCCTTGCCGGCATTGAACAGCTCATCGTCTTCAAGCCGACGCACCACCTTCTCAACGACATCAAGGCTGGTCACGCCCTGCTCAAGCATCCCGTGGCCGAACCTCAGCGCATCTTCGAGGGCATTGCGGTAGGCCTGTTCGAGATCGGGATCCATCTCGCGATCGATCGTTCCGGCCCCACCGTGGATCGCGATGGCAAAGTCAACCGGGTCGCCTTCC
>JAUXDC010000195.1 GCA_030618605.1 Holophagae bacterium
TCCCCCTCTGCATTCCTCCCCCCCCCTCCTTCATCCCGGCCATGCTAGGGTTTTGCGGCGGAGGGTCAATGAGCGAGAAAAAAAGAGCGTTGGTGACCGGTGGGGCTGGTTTTTTGGGATCGCATCTGTGCGAGCGTCTGCTTGATGAGGGTCTTGATGTCGTGTGTATGGATAATCTGATCACGGGGTCGGTGGCCAACGTTGAGCATCTGTTCGGGCGGGACGGATTTGTCTTCGTAAAATACGACGTGACCAATTACATCGATGTACCGGGGCGTTTGGACTTCATTCTGCACTTCGCATCACCGGCTTCGCCGATCGACTATCTCAAGCTGCCGATCCAGACCCTCAAGGTCGGGTCTTTGGGAACCCACAAGGCTCTGGGTCTGGCCAAGGCCAAGGGGGCCCGCTTTCTGCTGGCTTCGACATCAGAAACCTACGGCGATCCCCTGGTCCATCCTCAGCCGGAGAGTTACTGGGGCAATGTCAATCCCGTGGGGCCGCGGGGTGTCTACGACGAGGCAAAGCGCTTCGCCGAGGCAATTACGATGGCCTACCACCGCCACCACGGAGTCGACACGCGCATCGTCCGGATTTTCAATACCTACGGGCCGAGGATGCGGGCCGGTGACGGACGGGTCGTGCCGACCTTCATCAATCAGGCATTGGGAGACGAGGCCCTGACATGCTTTGGCGACGGCTCCCAGACCCGCTCGTTCTGTTTTGTCGACGATCTGATCGAAGGCATCTACCGATTGTTGCTCTCGGACCACGTCGATCCGGTGAATATCGGCAATCCTGCGGAAATGACTGTCCTGCAGTTTGCCCAGGAGATCGTTCGGCTGACCGGTTCGGCTTCCAAAATCGTTTTCACCGAGCTGCCCGAGGACGACCCCAAGGTCCGCCAACCCGATATCACCAGGGCCCGGTCGCTCTTGGGCTGGGAGCCCAAGGTCTCTCTGGAGCAAGGGTTGCGGAAGGTGATTGATTACTTTAAGGCGCGGCAGTAAATTGGGTCGAGGATCGCAGACCTCGGACTGAGTCCCGTATTGGTTTCTTGGAGAAGCCGCTTATTTCGATGGGGGCAGAAACCAATCCGGGCCCCACTCCGAGGTAGGGCGCTACGCGCGAATAGCAATAGGCCAAGAAAACAAAGTATGCGGTAGGGTGGGCCTTGGCCCACCTTACTTTTTGTGGCTATTCTCCCGATCACCTTGTACCAGCGCCGCCTTCAGCACGTCATCGGCGGAGTCGGCGAAGATGAAGGTCGCTTTCTTGCGGGCGGATGCGGGTAGATCGACAAGGTCCCTTTCGTTGGGACGCGGCAGCAGGATTTCGGTGATGCCGGCCCTGAGAGCTGCAAGGACCTTTGCTTTGATGCCGCCGACGGCCAGAACTTTGCCGCGAAGGGTGATTTCGCCGGTCATGGCCAGATCGTGCCGAATGGGTCGATTGGCGGCTACCGAGAGGATTGCGGTCAGCATGGTGACGCCGGCCGACGGGCCATCCTTGGGTACGGCGCCTTCGGGTACGTGGAGGTGAATGTCGTGGGTGTCGAACCATTCGGGTTTCACACCCAATGCTTCGCCGTGGGCGCGGGCTCGTGAGAGGGCGGCGGAGGCCGACTCCTTCATGACGTCGCCCAGGCTGCCGGTCAACTTGAGGTTGCCCTTGCCGGGCAGGGCCAGGGCCTCGATCAACAAGACGTCGCCGCCGACGGTGGTGTAGGCCAGGCCGGTAGCCACGCCGATGCCGGCTTCGGCCAGGTGTTCCTCGGAGGCAAAGGGCCTCGGCCCCAGCAGGCGTTCGACCAGTACCGGGTTGATGGTGCAGGGGCCGGTCTTGCCCGAGGCGACATCGACCGCCAGTTTGCGGCAGACGGCGCTGATCTTTTGTTGGAGGTTGCGGAGACCGGCCTCCCGCGTGTAGCCGGCGATCAGGAGTTTGAGGGCAGCCGGAGTGAATTTGGCCTGGGAGACTTTGAGTCCGGTTTCCTCAATGCAGCGGGGGACGAGGTGCCGTTTGGCGATGACCAGCTTTTCTTCTTCGGTATAGCCTGAGAGCGTGATGATTTCCATGCGGTCGAGGAAGGCCGGTTGGATGGTGTCGGTGACGTTGGCCGTCGCAATGAACAACACCTTGGACAGGTCGACGTCGAGGCCGAGGTAGTGGTCCCGGAAGGCATGATTCTGTTCGGGGTCCAGAACTTCCAGCAGGGCGGACGATGGGTCACCGCGGACGTCGGATCCCAACTTGTCCACTTCGTCCAGCATGAAGACAGGGTTGGCTGTGCCGGCCTGGGAGATGCCCTGGACGATACGCCCCGGCATGGCGCCGACATAGGTTCGCCGGTGACCCCGAATCTCGGCCTCGTCCCTGACACCGCCGAGGGAATGGCGGACAAAGCGCCGGCCGAGGGCTTCGGCGATGGATCGTCCGAGCGAGGTCTTTCCAACGCCGGGAGGGCCGACAAAGCACAGGATCGGACTGCGTCCCTCGGGGTTGAGACGGCGCACGGCGAGGATCTCGATGATGCGTTCCTTGACCTTGTCCAGGCCGAAGTGGTCCCGGTCGAGGACTGTGCGCGCCTTCTTCAAATCGAGGTCGTCGGTGCTGAGATTGGACCAGGGCAGTCCAACGATCCAATCCAGCCAGGTTCTGACGACCGAGGTCTCCGCGCTGTCCGGGTGCATGGATCCCAGGCGTCGAAGTTGCTTGTTGACCTCCTTGCGGGCGGTCTCCGGGATTTTTGCCGCGTCGGCTTTCTCGCGGAGTTCTTCGATCTCCTGTTCAAGATCGTCGATCTCGCCCAGCTCCTTTTGGATGGTCCTCAATTGCTGCCGGAGGAAGAACTCCCGCTGGTTGCTGTCCAATTCTCCCCGAACCCGGGAGGCAATCTCGTGCTGCATTTCCAGGAGGGCGGTTTCCTTCTCGATCAGACGATGGACCAACTCCAGGCGTTCGGGTCCGCCCACGGTTTCCAGAACTGCCTGGGCCTCGTCGGTCTTGATGCCCAGATTGGCGGTGACAAGATCGGCCAGGCGCAGGGGATCGTCCAGACCGGCCGCGATCAGCATGACCTCCGGAGACATCTGCCGGCCCATTGAGGCGATCTTCTCCAGGCCATCTCGAATAGACCGGACCGTCGCTTCCAGTTTGGGCGGCAGTGGGCCGAGTTCGGGTTCGGGCAGGGGTGACACCCGAGCTTCAAAGAATGGTTCGGTCCGTGAAAGGTAATCGACTCTCACTCTGCCAAGGCCCTGGACTAAAGCGCTGACGTTGCCGTCGGGCAGCTTGACCATGCGCATCACCTGTCCGACGCACCCGACATCAAAAAGGTCGTCCGGCACAGGGTTCTCCAGCGTGTCGTCCTTTTGGGTCAGGAGGAGGAGAAGGCCGTTGCCCGCATGGGCCTCGTTGACGGCGTTGAGGGAGAGACGGCGACCGACGGCCAGAGGCACGATCGTGTAGGGGAAGAGCACAAGGCCCCGAATCGGTACTACCGGGAGGATCTCAGGGATCGGGATGGACTCGACGCCGGCGTCGAGATGGAGAGTTTCCGGGGTGTCATTCATCGACGGCCTCGTCCTCCGGTCGTTTGAGGAGGTGGCGCAATTCGTCCATGAACTGACTGACATCCTCGAAGCGCCTGTAGACGCTGGCAAAACGGACGTAGGCCACCTGGTCGAGGCCACGCAGTTCCGCAATGACCGTGCTGCCGATCTCTTCGGACGACATCTCTCGGACCTCGCGGGCCGAGATGGCATTCTCGACCGTATCAACGACGCCGATCAGTTCAGCCCTGGCCACAGGTCGTTTCTCGCAGGCACGCAGGAGGCCGTTGAGCAGCTTTTCGCGATCGAATCGTTCCCGTCGGCCGTCTCGCTTGACCACCGTCACGGGGACTTCGTCGATCCGCTCGTAGGTGGTGAAGCGTCGGCTGCATCCGGAGCATTCCCGGCGCCGCCGGATCTCATCACCGTCGCGCACATCCCGGGAGTCCAGGACACGATTCTCGAGGTTGGAACAATAGGGGCACTTCACGAGGAAGACTCCGCCAGCCCGCCCTTCTCACCACGGTTCGTCGCGAGAGGCTCAAGACACCGTGAGATTCGCCGTTCTCGCAAGATGAGCGAGCGAAGGTGTACTTGCGGTACGTTGAGCGAACGAATCGAGAAAGCGTCGAAGATCATGGTGTATTGGGCCTCGTAGTAGATCGGTGGTGAGAAGGTTGGGCTAACTTTTCGGGTGACAGGGACAGGCCGAACAGCGGGATGCAGACCAGCCCGATCAGGGCGATGGGATAGAAGCACACCGCGTGGTAGGCGATGGCGATGCCGGTCGCCAGGTTGTGGTCGACTCCGAAGAAGGTCGTCAGTCCGATCTGGACCATGGCGTGGAACCCACCGGCGCCTCCGGGTGTAGGCACCAGCAGTCCGATGACCGTCATCATGATCAGGAGAAAGGCCGAACGGATCGGAAGGTCGAGATTGAACGCCTTGAGCGTCAGGATCAATTGGAGGACGATGACGATCCAGATGAACATCGAAGTCAGCATGACCATCAGCAGGTCACGGGGCCGTTGGAGGATCCGAAGACCGTCCAGGAAGTGGTTGAGAAAGGCGGTGACCGGTGCTTGCCACGAGGCTTTGATGCGGCCGATCGGAGCAGTAACCAGCGTGATGAAGCGTTCCTGATACCGAAAGAGACCGAACAAGATGGTGGTGCCGACAACCAGGCCCGCACCGATAATCCACCCCGAGAGTCTCAGCAGGTTCAGGGTTCCGGCGCCATCGACGCTGAGGTGGGGCATCGGTGGCGGGGCCACGAGGAAGACGAAGAAGAAGAGCACGATCGTCCACAAGTCGATGACGCGTTCGGTCAGGATCGAGGCAAGGGTTGCCGAGGTTGGGAGCCGATCCCTTTTCGAGAGCACCACCGGCCGAATCAGATCGCCCAATCGAGCGGGCAGCAGGGTGATGCCTGCATATCCGACGACAGTTGCCAGCAAAGCGCTGGAGTGCCTCGTTCGACCGACGGGCCTGAGAATCTGTTGCCAGCGGACGACGCGGAGCCAGTAGGAGAAAAGGGCGGCCGCTATAGCCCCCAGCAGTAATCCTGTTCGGGCATGGGTCAACGCCGCGCCGACCTCTGCAAAATCAACGTTCCAGAAAAATACCGCCAGCAACACGACGGTCAGCACAAGAGAGAACACGACACGGAAGGTGCGTTGAGCCATGGGGTGGGAGGATAGCATTTTGGGAGCGCGTGCCGCACTCCGATTTTGAATTTTGAATTCTTAATTTTTAATTGTAGACGCGTGTTAGGGCGTGGGTCAGTTGTGATCGGACCCGCGGTTTGGTTTTTTCCCTCAGTGTTCTTGGCGTTGCTCTTGAGTCAGATGTCTCTCATCTTTGACACGAAAATGTTTTGAGAATTTTCAACTATCTTTTTCTCGATGATACGTTGCTTTTGAACAAACCCAAAAAGACAGAAACGCAAAGTTGCCAAGGCGCAAAGGGGGTTTCTTTGGGCGGCGCCCCGCGTCCGCCTGTGCCCCTACCGGCTTCGCCCTTTTCGGCGGACCGGATCGGAGGTGTCCCGTTTGCTGAACAACGCCAGCGAGACTGCCAAATAGGGGGTCGGCCCGCTGAGTCGATCCAATGATCCTGAATTCTGGAGACCTCCAATGAGAGCCTGGCTGCACGCAAAGCGTGCTGAGGGCAGGAGGAAAACGGGAGACATGAGCAGATTTCCATCCGAAAAGTGTGGGCGAGCACAGCGTGTTTCCCAAGTCGGAAACGGGCTTGCTCATGGAGGTTGTTTTCCTCCTGCCGAGAGCGGACGGAGTCCGCGGTTGCCGGGCTCGAACACGGTGCAGTTCCGCCAAGACCTTTGCGACTTTGCGTCAATTTTTGCTCTCGCGCCACCAAGAATCAAGGGATCTGGAGGTCTACTCTGTTCTTCTTTGGTTGCCGCCGGGGGGGCCGCGCTGTGCTCTTGGCGTTCTTTGCGAGAGGTATTCATGCTGGGATGCTGAAACGCGGAGCCGGAGAAAACTACCCCGTGACCCAAATTCGCGTATGCAATTAAAAATTCAAAATTCAAAATTGGGAAGTGGGGCACGCACTTCCCTCCGGTCTAATTCACCGTCGACGCTCCGGCCAGCACTTCGACGTGGGCCTTGGCGGATGCGGCCAAGGCGTCCAGGTCATAACCCCCCTCGAGTACGGAGAGAATCCGGCCCTCGGCCCAGGCGTCGGATGCCTGGATGATCGCCCGCGTCATTCGGCGAAAGCCATCAGGGGTCATTTTCAGGCCGCTGACGGGGTCGGCCTCATGGCCGGCGAAACCGGCGCTGACAACGACGGCGACAGGTTGTATCCGGGAGCCTATTTCCTCCAGGGCGTTTTCAAGGGCGGTGGCTACGATGGAATTGTCCCCGCCTGTCGCCAATGGTACGTTTCGGGTCAAACCTCTGCCGGGCCCCTCGCCGATTTCGTCAGCGCCTCCGGAACTCGGGAAAGCGGGATATTCATGGACCGACACGTAGCCGACGTCGGCTCGTTCCCAGAAGTGTTGTTGGGTTCCATTGCCGTGGTGTGCATCGATGTCGACGATGAGAACCGGGCCTCCGGAGGCCCGGGTCAAAACCTCGGCTGCCAGGGCAACACCGTTGAAGAAACAATAACCCCGGGCCCGATTGCGTTCCGCATGGTGAGAAGGGGGACGGGCGGCGATGAATGCCCTTTTGAATTTTCCGCTTGCCTGATCCAGCGAGGCGCGCAGCATCAAACCGGGGCCGGCAACCAGAGAGGACCACGAGCCTGGCGATACCACGCAGTCCGGGGTGTCGATGTGTGTCGGAGCACCATCGCACGCTGCGCGAACCCTTTCGAGGTAGTCCGGGTCGTGAATCCATTTCAGCGCTCCCAGAATGTCCTCCTCAGGCGGCAGATCTTTGTCGGATACCGTTTCAATTTGTTCCGGGCTGAGGGTTTCCAAAGCCTTTGTGACCCGGCGAACCCGTTCTGGACTCTCCGGATGGCCGAGCCCCGGAACATGGTTTTCGCAATCGCGGTGAGAGAAAAGTTGAACTCGAGTCACGGTGAGTCTCCTTGTATTCCGGCGCCAGTTTATATGCTGGGACGCTGGGAAGCTAGGACGCTAGGA
>JAUXDC010000239.1 GCA_030618605.1 Holophagae bacterium
ATACTCGATACTTGAAACTCGACTCTCAAAGCCGTGGTCGGCCTGGGAACGAACGGGTGTTTTTCCAGTTTCGAGTTTCCAGTTTCGAGTTTCCTGCTCGGTCTTCCTTGGCCTCAATCATTGCCCCAACCACGAATTCGGGGTACCGTCTCCAGCCATGGACCAGTACACGACGACGACCACCGGCTCACCCGTTCGCATGAATCGCCTCCGTTCCCGCCTTCCGGCGCCCATGCCCGACTGGATGCACCGACCGTTGCGGGTGGTGCCTGCAGTGGTTGCGATCAATGTTCTGGTCTTTTTGGCGTGGCAGGCGGCTCGGTGGTCCCCAGGTCTGGAAGGCTTCATGGTCACCAACTTCCTGGTCAGCTGGGTTCATCTGGAGCACGGTTACGTGTGGACTCTGCTGACGGCAGCATTCTCCCACTCCGAGCTCTGGCACATCGCCATCAACATGGTGGTTCTCTGGAGTTTCGGTTCGGTCTTGGAACGGCTGCTGGGATGGCGTGTCTTTCTGGCCTTCTATCTGACCTCGGGCATCGTGGCATCGGTAGCTCACTGTGTGGTGTCGTGGGGTATGGGCAGGTCCGAGGTGCCCGCTCTCGGCGCCTCCGGCGCGGTGTCCGCCCTGCTGCTGGTCTATGCGCTGCTCTTCCCCAAGGCCCGCCTGCTGGTCTTTGGCATCGTCCCGGTTCCGGCCCTGGCCGGCGCCCTGTTCTTCATTGGATTGGATCTATGGGGCCTGGTGGCCCAGGGGCAGGGTGGGGGTCTCCCGATCGGGCACGGCGCCCATCTCGGAGGCGCTCTGTGCGGATTTGTCTTCTGGTGGTTCGCCCTGCGGGGGAGGTTCGGCCCTTCCAAACAGCAGGACGGGGGCCGGGAGGGAGGGCTGCACCTGAGTCCGGAGGAGGCTCAGCAGTTTGATCGAGTGCGCCACAAGCTGAGCATCGAGGGTCCGGAGGGCCTCAGCCGTGAGGAGACGGAGTTTCTCCGTTCGATTCGCGAAAGGGTGTTGAAAGGTTCCCAGTAGGGGCGGACCCCCGTGTCCGCCCGTATTTAGGCCCGTCCTCTGCAACGAACCCCAATGCGTCCCGTACAACAACCAGGAGTTGACGATGATGAGATCGATTTGGATCAAGGGTGTGGTGGGATTACTGGCGGTTTCGTCGGTCGTGCCGGTGTCGGCCGATGAGGCGAAGAAGTTTCACGGTGAAGCTGCCGTCAACGTTATCGAGATACCGGTGAGCGTGATTGACAAGGAAACCGGTCAGGCGGTGGCCGGGCTGAAGGTCTCTGATTTCAGAGTCTTTGAAGGCGGCGAGGCCGTGGACATCACCAATTTCTATGAAGTCGGAGAACCGGGTTCCACGCCAAAAATTGACTCGATGGCGCCGGCTGCGGACAGGGTGGCCCATACCCGTCAGCTGGTCTATTTCTTCGACCTCTACTTGATGATGAAACGCGATCGTGACCGTGCCGTCAATGCGGTGCGTCAGGCCTACAGCCAAGGTGTCGGTCCCGATGAAGAAGTCTCGATCGTTTCCTTCGACGGCACCTTGAGGACGCATCTCGACCGGAGTCGGGATCGACGGCGAATTGGGCGGGCGTTGGACGAAGTCGCGGGCATCCGGACTCGGGGTGTTGACCAGACGGTGGCCTTCACTGAGGCCCTGTCGGGTCAGCCGCCCTCGGGCGAACGGGACAGCAACTTTTACGAGAGGCGGCATCGCAACCGCGAGTATCTCTTTGAACTGGAGCGGCGGGTTGTTCGTGTCAGGGATGCGCTGTCCGCGACGATGGCCCGTTTCTCGAGGGCCGAAGGCCGCAGGGCCGTGATCGCCTTCACGCCGGGTCAGCCTGAGACCAACTGGTCTCCGTCGGTCGCAGGTGTGGACTTGTTCTACGGCGATGTCGTGTACCCCGCACAGGATCTTTGGAATACGGTGGCTCTCGAGGCAGCCGACCTGGGATTCACACTGTTTATCGCAGATTCTTCGGGTATCGACGTTGGTGGATCGCGTGATGCTTCACATGGGATTGCAGGGGATGTAGTGCAACAATTCGGCGAGCAGGGGAGCGCCGGAGGGTTCAATACACCGGGCAGCGAGGGGCCCGAGGGCCCTGTGGGTGATACCGATGGTGGAATGAGAGCGACTGAGAATCTGGGAGTGTGGCTCGCCAGGACCCGAAAGAACATGTTGATTTCCGCGGCCGATCTGACCGGCGGGAAGGCGTTCTTCCTTGGTGACATGCAGACGGTTCTGGATGGTGTTGCGGACCAGCTTGGACACTGGTATTCCATCGCCTACGCCGCCCCTCACGGTGGTGATGGAGGAACCTACGATATTGAGGTCGACCTCCCCGGATATCCGAACTACCAGCTCGTCTACCGCAAGCGCTACGTTGATCGGACGGCATCGGCCCGTGAGGCCGAAGGAATGCGTTCGGCAATGCTCTTCGGAAACGACGCAAACCCCCTGGGTGTGTTGGTTGAAATCGGTGACGCGGACTCGCGGTTTCGGTTGGGGGCAGTGGGGTCGAAGAGGGTCCAATTTCCCTTTGTGGTCAAAATTCCGATAGGGCGCCTGGACATGGTGCCCCGCGGGGATGTCTTCTGGGGTAAGGTGCTGATCACGTTCTTCGGTACAGACCAGACGGGAAACCAGAGCCCGATTTCCTCTCACGTTCAGCCGATCACCGTACCGACCGACCAGTTTCACAAGGCGGCGACCAGCGGATTCTTCAGTTACAAGGTGACGGTCGAGATTGAGGGCGGTCAGCAGACGGTCTTCGTCGGTGTCAAGGATCAGATCAGCGGCAAGACGTCGATCGTGTCGACGGATTTTTGAACATACCACCAAGATTCTACGCAGTTGTTGAAAGCAGTTAGCCATTAGCAGTTAGCTGTTAGCAAGACAGCTTCACGGCTCTCAAAATGACGTTTCCTGAGCTAACCGCTAATAGATAATAGCTGCCGGTGGGGCAGTTGATTCGGTTTTTGGTTCCGGCTCCGCCGGGTTTAGGGTGAAAACATCTCCTGCAGAACCGAGAGAACGGCTGCACCGGTAGGATCATTGATTCGGCCGAGTTTCTTAACCAGCCGTTCTCGACCAACCGTTCGGATCTGGTCGAGCACAACAAAACCGTGTTTCCCCTGGAAATCGACCGGCACGCGACTGGGGTAGGCTTTCCCCTGGGTGGTCATGGGGGCGATGATCACCTTCCGCAGGCCGTGCATCTCGTCAGGTGAAACAACCACGCATGGTTGTGTCTTGCGGATCTCCGACCCTCGAGTTGGTTCCAACTGGACCAAGTGGACGTCAAATCGGTTTACCACTCCCAGTCCTTGTCATCAAAGGAAGTCGATGGTTCGGCCGCCATCACCATGGCATCGTCGCCGTGTTCTTGCAATTTCTGGGCACCGCTTCGAGGGGCGCCCAGAAATTGCATTGACACAAAGTCCCTGTTCCCCGAGGATAGCGCCATGACTGCAAAGACCGGTGTGCTTCGTCAATTCCCGCGTTCCTTCTGGGCCGCCAACTCGATGGAGATCTTCGAACGAATGGGCTGGTACGGTTTCTACGCCGTCTCCACGCTCTACCTGACGGGATCGGTGGAGGATGGAGGCCTTGGTTTTTCCTCGGCCGATCGTGGCGTGATCCAGGGTCTGGCCACCTTCTTCCTCTATCTCTTCCCGGCGGTGTTTGGGGCATTGGCTGACCGGTACGGCTACAAGATGATGTTCCTTGCATCCGCGGTCGTTATGGCGCCGGCCTATTTGCTCCTGTCACTGCCCAGGGGATTCTGGCCCTTTCTCGGCGCCTATTTTCTGGTTGCTGTGGGCCATGGAATGTTCAAACCGGTGGTGATCTCCACGGTGGCGAAGTCGACCAATGAGGAGAACGGCTCGATAGGTTTCGGCATCTTCTACATGATGGTCAACATCGGTGGATTCATCGGACCGATCGTGGCGGGCGTCGTTCGCGGCTGGAGTTGGAATCTGGTCTTCTACGCCTCGGCCGGGTGGATTGTCGTCATGTCGATCGTCTGCATGCTGCTCTACAAGGAGCCCCCGAGGGACGCCGAGGCTGAAAGTCAACGCTCCCTGGGCGAGGTCTTCAGCGGCATGGTCGGGGTCATCGGCAACCTGCGGTTCTTCATTCTCGTCACCGGTCTGCTGGTTGTTCTGGTGATGGGTTCCAAGTGGTGGAGCTTTTCGCTGGTTGGAATGGTTGCGGCTGGGTGGCTCGCCGGGAATCTGATCCTGGATGTACTGCTGCGGCCGGGACAGAGAAAACAAGGGGACCGTTCCTGGTTTCTCCAGCCGATGGCAATCGGTGAGGGGCGCTATCTGCTGTTTCTGCTTCTGATGGCCGGATTCTGGGTCTCCTTCAACCAGATCTTCATGACTCTACCGGAGTACATCCGAGACTATGTGGACACCACGGATCTGATCACCTCATTCGGACCTCTGGCCGGCTGGATCACCGGTAGCGCCCAGAGTTTGGGTTTCGACACCACCAACTGGTCGCGCGCCGTACTGGAGCACGGCCAGGTCAAGCCCGAACACCTGATCAATCTCAACGCTTTCGGCATCATCTGTTTCCAGATCTTGATTTCCTTCTTCCTGAGGAAGATCTCGCCTTTGACGAGCATCATCGCAGGCGTGTGCGTCACGATCGCCAGCTTCGGTCTCTACCTGGTCGGGATGAGCGGTTGGGTTGTCGTCGCTGCCGTTCTGGTCTTCTCGGTCGGCGAAATGATGGCCAGTCCGCGGTCGAAAGAGTACGCAGGGCGCATTGCACCGCCTGAAAAGGTCGGCATGTACATGGGCTATTTCTACTGGTGCGTTGCCCTGGGCAACCTGTTCGGCGGGCTGTTGTCCGGTATGGCCTATCAGCACTACGGGCCCCAGGGTGTCAACCGGCCCGACCTGATGTGGATTCTCTTTGCGGCATTGGCAGGAACAACCGCCGTCTCGTTGGTGATTTACAACCGGTGGGTGACGCCGAGAACAATTGATACTTGATACTCGAAAAGGATACTTGCCTTGGCTTGTTCTGTACTCGCTCCGAAGCCCATTTCCAGTATCCAGTATCAAGTATCGAGTTTCACTCAATCTCCATGTTGCCCAGGGCTCTCAGGGCCTCGAGGAATGCGTATGGATCTTCGGGGTTGAGAAAGAGCCGGAGGTCGGGGCTTTCGATCAGGACTCCATCGGTCAGTCGGGTCGCGTAGACGCGAGTGGCCATGCCGTCCAAGGAAAATCGGCCCGAGTGGTAGCCGGGCATTGATGATCCGATCACTTTTGACGAGGTCTCCGGACTGTAGAGTCTGGCGATGCAGTTGGACACACTGAATCGTTTTGCTCCGAACGTCAGGTCAACTTCAACGTGGCCGGGCGTCACTCGGTAGCGCAGGCGACTGGGTGAGAGAAAGAACAGCAGGGGAACGATCAAGGTGACGGCCACGCCGAGGGCCGTCATGGCCTTGAGTCCAAGCCATACGCCGCTATCGTCGTCAAAAAGGACGGTCTCGGAATACTGCCCTTCCCCCGTGAGTGCCTCAAGAAAGGTCTCCCGTTGGCCGGGCGTGATGACGATGGGCCGGAGTCCCTCACCGATGCGGAGGATCACAGCGTCGGGCGAGCAGGTTGTGGCCAGTGTGCAGTCGCCGATTCCGGGAAACCGAAAATGCCCTGCACAATAGCCCGGCAGTGAGGTGCCGTTCACGCGTTTGCCCGGCTTCAGCCGGACTGCCGTGGCCGATGTGATCGATTCGAGCGGGTACTCCCACCGGCTGGGTCGAAATTCCAGTCCACTGGTGATCACGACCTGGCCTTGGCTGACCTTGTAGTTGATGGATCGCGGCAACCAGATGACGGCTGCACCGAGGGCAACACCGCCGATGGCGAATACAGAGAGCAGGACGCCGAGGACCAGGCGCAGACCCTTGCGGTGGTCGGGTGGACGAAAGGTGAAGGGTTCGGGCGTCAGGTTCATCGGTTTATTGTACAGCCGGTGGGTGAAGTGTGAAGTTCGAAGGGAGAAGTTTGAAGAGAGCCCGGCCCTCCTGCCCAGCGTCTCGTCCTGTCGGTTCCGGCTTCGTCGGGTCGAATTCAGTAAGGCAAAACGGTCTCAGCATCCTCCGGTTGCGTC
>JAUXDC010000009.1 GCA_030618605.1 Holophagae bacterium
CAGGCAGTTTCCCAGGCTCAGAGCTTCGTCGTGTGTCAGAAGATCGATGCTTGCCAACATTCGCACGTGGGCAATGGATGCTCGGCAGTCAAAGGGAACGAGGCGCTGATCCCAATAGACGTCATCTCCAACGGTAAAATCGAGCACCATCTGATCGAGTTCTGCCGCTCCTTCTTTCCGCCAAAGCGTTTCCTGGTATCTGCTCATTCATTCTCCTACCTTCCGATGAGAGATCGCGTGGTGCGCCATCAAACGGATCGCGTTGATCTTGATAAAGCCCTGAGAATCAGTCTGATCAAAGCCCCCTTCGATCTCCATGGAAGAAAACTCCTGATCATAAAGAGAGCTGTGTGAGACTCTGCCGAGCACGGAAACATGACCCTTGAAGAGATTGAGATCGACCACGCCGTCGATCAACTCCTGGCTCTTGTCCACGGCTGCCATCAGGAACTCCATCTCCGGTGAGAACCAGAAGCCGTTGTATATCAACTCCGACAGTTTGGCCGAAAGCATGTCCCGCAGCCGCATGACCTCTCGGTCCATTGCGATGCCTTCAATGTCGCGGTGGGCCAGATGCAGGATCGTGCCCCCGGGAGTCTCGTAGATGCCACGCGACTTGATGCCGATGAAGCGGTTCTCGACCATGTCCAGCCGACCGATACCGTTGGCCCCGCCTATTTCGTTGAGGTAGTTGAATACCGCCAATGGATCGTGTTCCTCCCGTCCGTCATCGAAGTTGGTAACCCTGATCGGAATGCCATCCTTGAACTCGATGGAAATCCGGGTCGGCGTATTGGGCGCCAGCTCAGGACTGACGGTCTTGGAATAGATCTCCTCACCCGCGTGATAGGAAGGATCTTCAAGGATCCCGGACTCGTGGCTGATGTGCAGCAGGTTGTCATCCTCGCTGAAGGACTTTCCCGTCGAGGCCTTGACCTCGATACCGTGTTCTGCGGCAAAGGCCAGAAGCTCCGGTCGCCCTTTGAAATCTCTCAAGAATTCACTGTCCTTCCATGGTGCGATGACTTTGATCTTCGGATTGAGGGCATAATAGGCCAGCTCAAACCGAACTTGGTCATTACCCTTGCCGGTCGCTCCATGCGAAACAAAGGCCGCACCTTCTGCATCTGCAATCTCGATCTGACGCTTGGCGATGATCGGCCTGGCAATTGCCGTACCCAAGAGGTAGCGTCCCTCATAGATCGCATTGGCCTTGAATGCCGGAAAGATGTAGTCCGTCACGAACTCTTTCTTGAGATCCTCGACGAAGACCTTCGACGCCCCGGTATCGATCGCCTTCTTTCTGACCGCCTCGAAATCTTCCTCCTGACCAACGTCGGCGACGTAGGCTATGACTTCGAAACCCTTCAGACTGAGCCACTTCAAAAGAACCGAGGTGTCCAGTCCACCACTGTAGGCAAGAATGACTTTTTTGCTCATTGACCCTCCAATCAGCCCCACCCCTCTTCCGAACGGGGGCGATCTCAGGGGATTGTATACCCGTGCCTTGTTTTCGGTAGGCCGAAAATTGTGGCGGTTGAGAACCTCAAAGAGAGGACGAGCTTCAGTCGGAGTACGCGAGGCCCGGCTATCATGGTGCCATGACTTTCACACGCAGGCGCTACCCCCTGCATATCACCCTGGCCGCGACGTTCACCGCGATGTTCATCGTGTTCGGTCTGACCATCATCCTCTTCGATCACTCACGCAGCCGCCGAGTTGCTCTTCTGGGCGCCGAGGATCAGGTGCAGAGGATCTCCGATCACCTGCGACTCAGCATCGCTCAGCTCTACCAGCCGGCACAGGCCCTGGTGGATGTGGCGGCGGAAACCCTCGACTCTTCGGTTTCCAATCTCGAGGAGAGACTCAAGTGGCTTGAGTTGTTCACCGAGGCCTTGCAGCGGAACCCTGCCCTTTCCGCAGTTTTCATCGGTTCTGAGGACGGCGATTTCTTCCTGGTGCGTTCACTGCGTGACGAAGAAGTCGCCCGCCGCCAGCTGAACTCACCACAAGGCAGTATCTACGCCGTACAAAGCCTTGATCACAACGAAGAAGGCCGACTCGACAGTCGATTGATCTTCTTCGACGACGACCTCCACGAGATAGAGTCGAGGCTGCTTCCCGATACAGATTTTGACCCTCGGGAACGCGGCTGGTTCTGCTCTGCGATGGCCGCCGAGGCTCAGATCACTACAGGTTTCTACACCTTTTTCACGACGCAAGAGGTCGGCTTGACCACGGCACGAAAACTCAGGGACGGGACCGGGGTCATCGGCGTTGATCTTTCTTTCCAAGATCTCTCTCGCCGCCTGACGGAACAACGTGTCACACCATCCTCAAGGATCGTCGCGGTCAACGCTCTGGGAAATATCATCGCGATGTCTGACCCGCCGGTGCAGGACCTCCCAAAATCGGGTGACACCGGCGAGGTAGAGATGCCACATCTGGCTCAACTGGGGGACCCCGTCTACTCAAGGCTGGCCGAGATTATCGCCACGGGCGTTGATGACAGGCGTTTCGAAATCACCGAAGGCGGAAGGGAATGGCTTGGAGCCCTGTGTCCCCTTCCTTCACGAAAAGCGCACGGGGCGATTCTGGCCACTTTGATCCCGCGAGATGAACTCCTGGCCGAGGTGATTCGTGCCCGAAATCAGAGTCTACTGATCTCCTTCGCGCTCCTATTGGTGGCCGTGTTGGTTGTACTCCGGGTTTCAGGAGACCTCTCAGGCTCGCTCCGCTCGCTCGCTCGTGAGGCTGAGGAGATCCGTCATTTCAGGCTTTCCAAACCCCTGACGACACGTTCCCGAATTCTCGAAGTGGACGAACTCGCCGGCACAATGGGCATGATGAAATCTTCGATACAACAGTTTTTTGAGATCTCACGAGCGTTGTCGGCGGAAAAGGACGCCAAGCGCCTGATGGAGATGATTCTGCGCGAGGCCTGCAAGGTCTCCCGCGCCGATGGCGGCGTCATTCTGATCCACAACGAGGAAGAGTCGGGGCTCGAAATCGCCGTCCTGGAAAACCCCAAAACAGGGAGTCACATCGGCGGAACCAGCGGTAATCCGCCACCACATGCGATAGTGCTTCTGCAGTCGGAAAGGAACACCCCGGCCCTCCCCCATCTGGATAGCGAGACTGCACGCCTGGGACAGACGATCGCCATCGACATCCAATCCTCTGAACCCGAGTTCGACATTTCGGAAATTCGTCGGCGTTTCGACAGCGACGATTACCGGGTTCGCTCCATTCTGAGCGTACCGCTCGTGGATCAGCAGGGAGACCTTGTGGGCCTCCTGCAGTTGGTCAACGCCCGCAATGCCGCAGGCGACACCGGAGCCTTCGACCCCGAAGTGGTGCCCTTCATCGAGGCCCTGTCATCCAACGCCGCCGTCGCCCTGGATCTGCGCCGGCTGTTGCAGGCCCAGAAGGACCTCCTGGAGTCTTTCACCCAGGTCCTGGCCGGCGCCATCGATGCCAAGTCCCCGTACACCCACGGGCACTGCAGCCGAGTACCCGAAGTGGCACGTTTGCTTGCCGAGGCTGCCGGAGACGCAGACTCCGGTCCTTTTGAAAATTTCGAGATGAGCGAAGACGAATGGCACGAACTTCACCTGGCGAGCTGGTTGCACGACTGCGGCAAGGTAACGACGCCCGAGTATGTCGTCGACAAGGCCACCCGGCTCGAGACCATCTACAACAGGGTGCACGAGATCCGAACCCGCTTCGAGCTCTTATGGCGGGATGCCGAGATCGAGCACTGGAGAAGGGTGGCTCTCGACTCGGCGGTCAATGACGAATCGATGCGGCGGCTCGAGGCTCGAATCTCTGAGATTGAGGAGCAGTGGCGCTTTATCGCCGAGTGCAACCTCGGCGAGACCTTCATGGACGAGGAGCGCGTGGAACAACTTCAAAAGATCGGCGCCCAGACCTGGGTCCGCCACCTCGACGACCGTATCGGTCTGTCACACGACGAGGAACGACGCCGCGAGCAGGCGCCTGAAGTCGAGCTGCCGGCGACCGAAACTGTCCTCGCCGATCGTCTCGACCACATCATCGAACGCGACGGGGACGGCCCGGTCTTCGGCGAAAACCCGCATGGTTTCACCATGGACGTGCCCGAGTACCTCTATAACCGCGGTGAACTCCACAACTTGAGTATTCGGCGTGGAACCCTGACCGCCGAGGAACGCTTCAAGATCAACGAGCACATCATCAGGACGATCGAAATGCTCAAGCGAATGCCCTTCCCCAGGGAGCTTCGAAGGGTTCCTGAGTGGGCGGGCAACCACCACGAGAAGCTCGACGGCACCGGGTATCCCAGAAAGCTGGGTGCTGCCGACCTTTCAATACACGAACGAATCATGGCCATTGCGGACATCTTCGAGGCCCTCACTGCCACCGACCGCCCCTACCACCGCTCGAAGACCGTGAGCACCGCGTTGAAAATCATGGGCGCCATGCGCAGCGACGGCCACCTCTGTCCTGAACTCTTCCAACTCTTCCTGGAGTCAGGGGTCTACCGAGCCTATGCCGACCAACACCTCAAGCCTGAGCAGATCGACGACGTTGATGTGGCCGGACTCGTGGAGCGCTAACCTGGGTCAAGGGACCGGCAGAGAAGCAATTGAACCGCCAAGCCGGTTGATTTTTTCCTTGGCGTCGTTCATCACGTCGGTAATATTCAGCCGGATCCATTGCTGATCCATCCACTCCTGTGGCCGAACGTCGACACCCTGAACCAGGACCCCAAAATGGAGGTGATCGCCCAGCACCGAACCGGTGACACCGGTGTTGGCGATCACTGCGCCGGCTTCAACCCTGTCCCCGGCCTGAACGTGAACCATCGAACAGTGTCCATAGAGCGTGTAGAGGCCCATGCCGTGATGGATGATCGGCATATTCCCGTAGATCCCGTTTTCATCGGCAAAAACCACCTCACCGCCATTCTGCGGGGTGATCGGAGCCTGCTTGACACTCGCCATATCCAGCCCGAGATGATAGGACTCACTGACCCGTTCCCCGTCGTAGGAGTAATAGCGGTGATCACCGAAATCGCCGAGGATCTTTCCGTTTCTCAACGGGTACATGGGATTGATCGAGAAGGTGTCGATCATCTCATCGGGTACATACGACGTCGTCTCCTGAATCAGCGTTTCATTGGTGGCGCGTACCTCTTCGTTGATGACCTTGAACTGTTCGATCCGCCCTTCCACGCCTTGCGTCTCCGGGTATTCCTCGGCCAGTTCTCGAATCTTCCCTTCAAGATACCCTTCGGAAAGTGTCAGGTCTCGCGTACGGTAGTTGACTTCTTTGAGATAGAGTGAGATCGACGCCCTGGCCACGTTGCCGGCTTTGTCCTCCGCAACAAGGGTTGCACCAAAATCTTCAACCGTAACCGGCCACGCAATCAGTGAGACAAAGAACTCATCCTTGAAAAAGCGCTGACCCTTAAATCTCTTTCCGGTCTTCGTTTCAATACGAAAATCACTCAGGTTTGGATCGGAAACGCGATAGACCACCAGTGCGGACCCGCCCTTGCCAATACCGTATGAGTTCGTGACGATGCTGACCTTTGGGCGCTTCGTATCGATGACAAGGGGAAACTCATGTTTCCGGACATTGCCCGAGAAAAAGTTCCACTTGCTTGGATCCGCGGCCTCAACGGTGATGATGACTTCATCGGTCTTGATTTGAGAGATGCGCTTCGGCACCTCGACGCTGACCACCACATCATGCTTGGGCTCAACAAACTGTTCCTGACGAAGTTCATAGCTCGTGGCGCCGTCTTTCAGCGTGACGCTGTAGCTTTTCAAACCGCTTTCGTCATCCAGCTTGAACACCAGGGGTTTCTTCATATTCCAGTAGCCGTTGTTGTCCACCAACGAAACCTCAGGTTTGTTCCGCTCAAAATCGGGTGATGTGAAGACAAAAAGTACGGCGCCGATGACGGCCATCAACAGCACCAGGGCAATGATTGACTTCGAGTTTCTTTTTTTTCTCATTTGCATTGATCTACTCCGGGTCAGCGATGCAGGCGATATCCTCCGGTGGCGACGGCAACCAGGCGCTCTCCGGCGGTCCGTCAGCAGCCTGCCAGTCATTAAAATCAAAGGTACTGACGGCTCCCTGAGGATCTCTGACGACGACCTGGGCCGGCAGTCCGTCCTCACCGACGAGAATTTCTACCCTCGAAACGCCCCCAACTTCACGGGGAATGAGAATCAAACCTCGCTCCCCTTCTGCGACGATAGAAAACTGTGCAACCGCCGCCCGAGGATCCAGGACCGCAATCAGCGGAATCCTCTCCCACTCCTCAGCCGTCAAAAGATGATCGTCACAACTCAGATTCTCGAAATCCAGGAGACGGACCAATCGACCGCTGAGACCCATCCACCGAACGACCGGACTTCCGGTGGCAAAAAGCGCCTTGTCGGGCCACGCGACCCAGACCTGACCGTTGACCTGCTCTCCAAGACTCATCCCCGGTGGAACGTACTCTTGAGTGTATGAAGCGGTCCAGGTTCCCCGGGTTTGAAGTGCAGTACCCAAAGCCTGCAGCCGTTCCATCGCCGGATCCCGGTCGGCAACTGCCGTACCGGAAACCAGAATGGCGATTACTGCAAAAACAAGAAAAAAGAAACGCAGAGGCGCAGAGACGCAGAGCTCGACGTTGAACGTTGAACCGTTGATCTTGGACGTTCCTTTCCTAACCCCTAATCCCTCATCCCTCATCCCTAATCCCTTACTGGCTACCATCCCCATCTCCTCAATGCTTAAAATGCCGACGGCCGGTCAAAACCATCGCCACTCCCATTGCATCACAGGCCTCAACGACAGCCTTGTCCCGAATGGACCCACCCGGTTGAATCACGGCCTGAATGCCCGCCTGATGCAGAGCTTCAACGCCGTCCGGGAATGGGAAAAATGCGTCCGAGGCGGCCACAGAGCCCTCAAGATCATGTCCAATTTCGATCGCCTTGGAGACCGCAATCTTGGCCGCATCGACCCTGCTCATCTGCCCGGCGCCAATACCGAGAATGCGGTCCTCGGCGCCTACGACGATGGCGTTGGACCCGACGTGTTTGACAACCCTCCATGCCAGTTCCATGGCCCTGCTCTCGGCGTCGGAAGGCGCTCTCTTAGTGGCCACACTCCGGTTCTCGCCGTCCCACCCGTGGTCCCCCTGCTGGATCACGAAACCACCGTCAATGGCCTTGACCACGGTGGCGGTCTCGCTCGGGCGCTCAGCTTCGAGTACACGCAGATTCTTCTTAGTTGCAAAGACCTCGAGAGCCTCCTCGGAAAAACCGGGTGCGATCACGACCTCGGCGAACTGTTCGACAACCTTTTCGGCGAAGGACCGATCGACCGGACGGTTTGCGGCGATGACACCACCAAAGGCCGACAACGGGTCCGTCGCTCGGGCCTTGAGGAAGGCCTGATCCATCGCCGGATCAAGGGCGACACCACAGGGATTGGCATGTTTGATCACCGCAACTCCCGGGCCGGGAAGGTCCCACACCAATCGCCACGCCCCGGTGGCGTCTCCCAGGTTGTTGTACGACAACTCCTTGCCCTGCATCTGCCGTGCCGAAGCCAGACCGGACGGGGGTATCGACCGAGCCAGTATGCCCCACTGGTGAGGATTTTCGCCATACCGGAGTTGTGTTTCATCCCCCATCAGGAGATCCTCTGCCACCGCTGCGGCTTGCGAAGCCATACCACCCTGGACGAGGGCGGGAAGATGGGTCGAGATCGCCGCGTCATAAGCAGCCGTGTGGCGGTAGGCCTTGATCGCCAGCCGTTGCCGGGTTTCTTGGGTGATCACCCCAGCGGCCAATTCACTGAGAAAAATCTCGTAGTCTTCTGGATCGACGATAACCGCTACCCGCGCATGGTTCTTGGCCGCCGCCCTGATCAGACTGGGACCGCCGATATCGATCTGTTCAACCGCCTGCTCGAGCGTCACACCGTCGGTGGCCACGGTCTCCCGAAATGGGTAGAGGTTGACCACGACCACATCGATCTCCGGGAGGTCCATTTCGGCCAATTGAGCTCGATGCGCCGTTGTCGGGGCCGCCAGGATTCCCGCGAAGACCTTCGGATGAAGGGTCTTGACACGGCCGTTCAGGATCTCCGGATATCCAGTGAAATCACTGACCTCTGCCGGGTTACAGCCCGCCTTTTTGAGTGCCCTCGCCGTTCCACCGGTGGAGAGGATGGACCAACCCAACTCTTCGAGGCCAAGGCCAAGACGATCGAGGCCATTCTTGTCCGAAACCGAAATCAATACCGTTCCACCCATTGTGCCCCTCCCTGAAGGCGCATCGTATCACCGAACTCAATCAGCTGGGACGCTGGGAGACTGGGAGGGTGGGAAGCAACAAGGCTGGGGCCAAAAAACAGGGGTCGGGGCCAGAATTCAGGAGGGGATTCAGGTCACAGGCCTTAACATTTGGGGGCCACCCATCTACAGGGAACGCCTAACCCTCAAATCGGCACATGCCCGGTAGCGACTCTGTTCCTCCTGATAAGGAGAGTCTTTCGAACTCAATGGTTGGGTGAGGCTTTTTCACCGATTCCCGCGAGCATGCGGAAACCACGAGATGGCTTCCGTCACCGCCAAAGTCTATCGTAATGAACCGCGTCTCCCGAAAAGAACGCTCAGGGTCTGGGAACGTCAATGCCTTCTACGGACTCACGTCCTCTCTTCCCCTTTCCCCAGGCTTACCCTGGCGCAAACTTGGCCCTGGCGATGCGACGTTTTAGAGGGAGGGCTCATCCGCTCTGACTCAACATCGAGAGAAGCCCCTGTTGTGCTCTCCTCTTGGCAATGATGAATGCCAACAGATAGAACCCAATAGCTATCAGGCCCAACGAGTTGACGCCGATGATGAAAGAAAGGGCTTCGGAGAGTCCGCCGACAATGGCGCCGAGGAGATTCGACGCGAGAGCGGCGTGGGGCCGTTTTTCGGTCCTGAAGATCGAAATGAAAATCAAGCCGGCAAAGAGAACCGGTAATGCCATGACCGTGGTGGCTACGAGTCCACGTGTGATCGCGCCAAGACCCAACAGAAGCTGCAGAGGAAAGAAATAGCTCACGAGAAGCGACCCGAGAAGCAGGGCGAACAGAGGGGCCGCCGCCAGCGGGCGTTTGACTCTGGCCGCGATCAAGTTGGCGATCAAAATCATCGCCAGGATGCCGGTGATGACAATTGAGTTGACAATCCAGGTCGTGCCAAAAAGCAGCGCCATCTTGCTGATGCCCTGGACCTCGACCAGCAAGAAACCGGCGCCGAGAAGAAAGTAGATCGGATCCATGCGGCGCAGTCCGCCCGCGATGGGTCGCGACAGCAGCACTGCGACACACAGTATCGCCAAGGTCACGACAACGAAGAGGGTCGGAATCCTTCGACTTTCAAGATACAGATATGGCCAGTCGTCTGTGGCGAGCTCGACTTCGTATCTCGGAGGCGGCAGCTTCGTGGCTGAAACCACCCGGCGCAGACGGTCGTCTTCCGCGAGTCGGTCCTCGACCACACCGGTCCCCGCATCGATCACGAAGGTGCTTCCGCCCCCAGCGTGAGGCAGTGGCGCAACGTGATCGTGGAGGAAGGCGGTAGGCGCCGATTCAAAGGCCTCCACCAGCATCTGATAAATACGGTGCTCGATGAACGGCCGCTCCACCGCAAAGACAATCCACAGTACTCCGCGGTCACTCAGGAGATCTCGGGCCTCACGAAAGGCCTCGACGGTATAAACGAAGTTGTCAATTCGGATGTTCGAAAACGACGAGGTCAACGTATGCGAATCAAGGGTCCCAAAAACGATGAGGTCGTACTCATACGGTGTGCGCTTAAAGAACGAGCGCGCGTCATCGATGTGCACCTGAACTTTCGGGTCGGAATATGGTTGCTCCGGGTGCTGGCGGCGTCCGAGCTCGATGATGGCGGGGTCGATCTCCACCGCGTCAACAGCCTGAGCACCGTTCCTCAGTGCTGCCGCAACGTCATTGCCATTGCCGGCGCCTACAACCAGGACTCTCCTCGGCGATGGGGCAAAGCGATATGCCAGGTTGTATGCTAGGTAATCCAGGGTCGCTTGCCCCGGCCAGAACGACGGATGGGCGGCCAGGAACTCGGGGTCGAGGTTCACGGCGTGCTGGAAGAAAGCGCCATTGACACCAACCGTGAAACCTGTCTCCACCACCGAACCGTCGGGAAGCCGCGCGGTTCGCTTGTTGACTTGAAGACGTTGGTATGGTGACCACACCTCGAACTCGGCTGTGCCTGGACGCCAAATCAGAGTGATCAATACCAGGGCAGTTGCACCGACGACCCACCCTACGTCACGTGCTCTTCTGGCGATCGGCAGGGCCAGTACGGAGGCGACAAGAAACCAGACCCATGGCGGGACTGACTGATAGGCTACAAAAGAAAAACACCAGATACCGACGATGCTTCCTGCGATGTTGACCGAGTACGCCGCGATGCGATTGTCGATCGAGTCGAAAAGACGTCCAAGAAGCCCACCAGGAGGCACGAAAGCCAGACTGATCATGAGGAACAAAAAAACAAGAACCGACAGTGCCCCGAGCGCTGGAACGATGACGTTACCTTCGATCGCACTCTGGTTTGCCCAATTCCAGATCGGCATCTCGTTGAAGCTACCGAGCAACCGAGTAACGCTCGGGTACAGGTCGAGCCCGATTCCGTTGGGCACCACGATGGCGGCAACCAGTATTACGAGCACCGGGAAGCACAGATAGAAACGAAGCCAGCGCACTCGGCCGAGCATACATCCAAGGCCCATACCGAAGAAACAGGCGATCAGAGTCAAGTTCTTGAAATATGCAAAGACTCTGATCTCGGTCGAAATCCAGCGAATCAGCAGGATCTCAACATACAGCAGAAAAACGCTGAGGAAGAAGAGGCGCACGTAGTCGTGGATCCCCGCGTGGTTCTCTTCGCGGCTCCGGTCGTGTGCCATCGTTTCGAACCTTACGGGACCCGACGTATCGCCCATCAATTGAATCTTGCAGATCGGTTTGCTCTCCGACAATGGAAATGCGGTCGAAGGTGAGTCAGAAACTCGTGCAGCGAGTCAAGGGATAGTGATTTCCTTTTTAGCATCCAAGCCACCCTACCACGCTCGAAGGCCCTGTAGAGCCAGATCACAGCGATGATAGGGCTTCACGAGGTGGTCTCCGCCGATGATCAGGCATCGACAGCTCCCAGAACCTCCAAGGGGAAGCTCCTTCCCTGTCGCAGCGTGGAGGGGTCATTCCAGGGTCTCTCGAATTCAGGCAAGAGTCAAGGTGATTCAAGAGGGCCAGAGGCCAGTCGGTCTTTCTAACTCTTGCCTCAACGCATAGCCCGTCAGCTTGCGCTTGGTTCCCGCTCTTCCGGGTTAGGATGGAGGCATGAAGACAACGACCATCTTCAAGACGGGAGCTCTCACTCTCGTTTACGTGGGGTTGCTGACCTGCACTGCCTGCATTCCACCGACTGATGATCTCAGCGATACCCTCGTCATCGGGGTCCTCGCCGACATTCAGAGCTGGAATCCGTACCTTGCGGAAACGAAATTCAGCGAAGACCTTCTGGCCCTGATCTACCCGTCGTTGGCAGTCGAAATGCCCGATTACCACGATCATCCACCGACCTTTGCCCCCGCACTTGCAACGAGTTGGGACCTTGGCGGCGATGGCCTCGGGCTGACATTCCAGCTCCGCCAGGACCTCATCTGGAACGACGGTCAACCGGTAACTGCGGACGATGTCGTTTTCACCTGGGAGGCTCAAACCTCTGAAGATGTCGGATGGTACGGCGCCTACACAAAGGACTTCATTGACTCCGTTGAAAAAATCGACGATTTCACGGTGGTTTTCCGTTTTTCCCAGGTGTATGCCTACCGGCTGATGGACGCCAACGAGGGTCTGATTCTCCCCTCCCACATCTGGGGAAAAATTCCATTCTCGGACTGGCATTCGACCGATTGGCTGCCCCATGTCGTCGGTGCAGGCCCGTTCGTGCCGGTCGGCCACGTGCCCCAGCAGGACATCGTCTTGGGTGCAAACCCGAGCTACCGACTGGGCGCACCGGCCACGATCGACCGCGTCGTCTGGCGTATCGTCCCCGATCAACTGAGCCTGATGACTCAGTTGCTGGCAGGGGAATTCGATTTCGTCAACAGCCTGGCGCCTGAAGAGGCGCAACGGGTAGAGGCAGACCCCGATCTTCAGGTGGTGGACATTCCTCACCGCGGCTACACCCACATCTGCTGGAACACCACCCGGCCGGAACTTGCCGACCCCCGCGTCAGACGTGCGCTGGGTATGGCGATCAATCGGCAGACAATCATTGACACGGTCTACCGCGGCTATGCACGGCCGTCGGCCGGTCCAATTCTTTCGACCATGTGGGCCTTCGACAACACCCTCGAACCCCTGCCATACGACCCTCGGGAGGCCTCCCGACTGCTCAGCAGTGCCGGCTGGAGTGACACCGACGGCGACGGCACCCTGGAGAAGGACGGCCGGCCCATGACACTGGAACTCTTGACCAACGCCGAAAACCACATGAGGCAGGACATCTGCATGCTGGCGGCACGGGACCTTCGGGCCATCGGTGTGGAGGCAACTCCCAGAACCGTTGAGTGGGGTACCTTTCTCAGCCGATTGCGGGACGGCGACTTCGACGGCTCGGTCAACCGCTGGGTTGAACCTACCCAAATCGACCTGGAGGACGTTTGGCACACGACCCCGGAGGCTTTCGAGAGTTCGAACTACGGGCGATACTCAAACCCCAAGGTCGACCGTTTAATCGAAGAAGTGGCCGACGTGAGGGACATTGACCTCCAGAAGGAACTGTACGGGCAAATCCAGCACCTGATCGTCGCCGATCAGCCCTACACCTTCCTGGTCGAGGGTCGAAAGCTCAGGGCCATCAGCACGCGGGTTCAAGGATCGATCCAAAACGACGCCACACCCTACTTCAACCTCGAGGCATGGGAACTGCCGTGACCCTTCTCAGACGGCTGGCACTGCTCCCGCTCCTGGTTTTGTTGGTGGCTACGGTGACGTTCGCCGTCGTCCAGGCGGCGCCCGGAACCTATGCGGACACCATCGACAATCCCCGGCTGACACCTGCCGCACGGACGCATCTCAAAGCCCTTTATGGACTGGATCAGGGGGCGCGTAGCCAGTATTTCCATTGGTTGGGGGCACTTGCCCAGGGTGATCTCGGGCGTTCCTTCCTCTTTAAACAGCCGGTGGCCGACGTCATCGCCACAGCCCTTCCACCGACGATTCTCCTGGCCGGAACGGCCCTGGCGATGGATGTGATCCTCGGGGTGCTGCTGGCACTGATCTCGGCACGGCGTCCGGGCGGCTGGATCGACCGGATCCTGACAATCCTGTCCCTGGGGGTCTACGGCCTACCGTCCTTCTGGTTGGCGGGCCTGGCAATCCTGCTCTTTTCCTTGACCCTGGGATGGCTCCCCGCGTCGCACATGGCATCGGTCGGCGCCGACCGATGGGCCGCCGGCGCCCGCTGGTTGGACCTCGTCCGTCACCTGATCCTGCCGGCGTCGATTCTGGGAATCGTCGGCGCCGCATCAACTGCCAGGTATCTCCGGGCCTCGCTTCTGGATGTCCGCCGGTCACACCACATCCTCGCCGCCCGGGCCCGAGGAATCAGTGAGAGCCGCATCCTGTGGACCCACACTCTGAGACCGGCTCTGGGACCTCTCGTGACCCTGATCGGCCTGTCCCTGCCGGTGCTGGTTGGCGGATCCGTGGTCGTCGAGACAATTTTCTCCTGGCCGGGCATGGGACGGATCATGTGGCAGGCCGCAGTGGCCAGGGATATTCCAGTAGTGATGGGATGCACCCTGGTCGGCGCCGTTGCCGTGATCCTCGGCTCACTCGTGGCCGACCTTCTCTATGCCTGGGCCGACCCCAGGGTGAGGCCCCAGTGATCGCCCGTCGCCGACTGCCCCGCCGACTGATCGCCGGTTCCATCGGTCTCTTGATGATCTGCGGTGCGGTCATTCTGGGACCACGATTCCTCCCGCCAGGCCCACCCTCGGACCCCGCCCACAGCGCATTGGTTCCCCCCGGAACCATGCTGACCGTCCTCGAGCTCGACGACGGAAGAACTCTTGCTTCACCCTCGGTCACAACCGTCGGTGATCTCGTGATCGTCGACGGCCCCTATTCCCGCGAAGAAATCCCGGCGACCTCGGTCTCTTCACGTCGAGTCGTTCAATCCTGGCTGGGTACCGACCGCTACGGCCGTGACCTTCTTCGATTGATGCTGCTGGGAGGCCGTCTCTCCTTGATGATCGCCGCCCTGGGCGCCCTGGTCTCGTTGGTCGTGGGGCTGGCCGTCGGCCTGAGCGCCGCGACAGGGGGCCGTTGGATTGACGCCGTCTTGATGCGGAGCGTCGACGCGATGATGGCCTTCCCCACCCTTCTCCTGCTGATCCTCTGCGCCGCCGTTCTGGATCCTGGACCCGCAACCCTGGTCGTACTGCTGGGCCTGACATCGTGGATGGGGCTCGCCCGCCTGGTCAGAGGCCAGGTCCTGTCCGTCCGCGAACGTCAGTTCGTCATGGCGGCCCGAGTGAGTGGCACGCCCTGGTACAGGGTCTGGTCCTGGCACTATCTTCCCGAAATCCGGGGACCGGTTGCCCAGGATGTCGCCCTGCGGCTGGGGGATCTGGTGCTCGCGGAAGCGACCCTGTCCTACCTGGGACTCGGGCTGCCGCCGACCACCCCAACCTGGGGACTCCTGGTCAGCGAGGGTCATCGGGTCATGATGGACGCATGGTGGCCGGCAACACTTCCTGGCCTGGCCATCGCCTTCCTGGTCATCTGCTTCGCCCTGATCGGTGACGGAATTCAGGAGTTATGAGGGGAAGAACGATACTCGAGACTGGATACTGGTTCGGGTATCGACACGAGGTACCGGGGGCGCAAAACCGGATTTTTTCGAAGACATGCTCCGCCTTTTTCGGCAGTTTTCCGGCGACTCCCAACCCGAACCCCCAAATCTACCCAAGGTTGAGCAATGGATGGCACGCTATCCCAGCGGATTGGATCCACGAATCATCACTCTACGATTACCCCGACCGTCCGGATATTTTCACAAGAAAACTGACTAATTTCGGACTGGATGGGCCCAACCGATAATCCGACGGGCACTACTCGAGCATCAACGTAATCGGGTCTGATACCTGGTCCGTGTAGACTACGCCGAGGTCCTGCCGTGCGGACCAAGGAGAGTCTTGATGTCGAAAGCAATTTTTCCGATGGCGCTCGTGCTTGTGGCAGTCTGTATTCCAAGCAGTAGTTGTAAAAGGCCGGAGTCCGCCGGACCACCCGTGGCGGCGAGAATTCCACACACCCTGACGGCCCATGGTATTGAACGAGTGGATGACTACTACTGGCTGAAGGAAAGAGACAACCCAGAAGTCATCGCGTACCTCGAGGCTGAGAATGCCTTCACAGAGTCAACGCTCGCGCATACCGAGCCGTTGCAAAAAGAACTCTTCGACGAGATCGTTGGAAGGATCAAACAAGACGACCAGTCCGTGCCCTATTTCGAGAACGGCTACTTCTACTACGACCGCTATGAATCCGGCGGGGAGTACCCGATCTACTGCCGTCGGATGAAAACCATGGACACTGCGGAAGAGATCATCCTCAACGTCAATAAACTCAGCGAAGGCCACGAGTACTTTGACGTTCGAGGCCTTCAGATCAGCACGGACAACACGCTTTTGGCATTTGCACAGGACTCGGTTGGACGACGACTCTACTCCCTCCGATTCAAGAACCTGGACACAGGGGAGATCTACCCGGATCTCCTGCCGGAGGTCACGGGAAACGTCGTCTGGGCAGGCGACAACCGCACCGTTTTCTACACCAGGCAGGATCCGGAGACTCTCCGGTCTCACCGGGTTTTTCGACACGTCCTTGGAACCGATGGGAGTGACGACGAATTGGTGTTCGAAGAAGAGGACGAGACCTTCAGTTGCTCCGTACAAAAAACAAAGTCAAGGCAATACATCGTCATCCACTCCAGCTCGACACTCTCCGACGAGGCCCGATACCTCGATGCCGGTAATCCGACAGGCACATTCACGACATTCTTGCCGAGGACTCGAGGCCACGAGTATTCGATCGATCACTTTGGGAATCGCTTTTTCATCCGAACCAATTCGGATGCCGTTAATTTCCGTCTGATGTCGGCGCCGATTGCCGAGACCAGAAAATCTCAGTGGACCGAGGTGGTTCCCCACTTGGAAGACACCTATCTCGAGACATTTGAGATCTTCAGAACCCACTTGGTCATTGCCCAACGTCAGGACGGTCTGATGCAACTGCGGGTAATCCCCTGGTCAGGAAACGATGCTTACCTCGTTGAATTTGATGATGCCGCCTATGACGCATGGATCGGCGTCAACCCGGAATTTGACACGACGACTCTGCGCTTCGACTACTCCTCCTTGACCACTCCGCATTCGGTATTTGACTTCGATATGGTGAATCGAACCCGCACTCTGTTGAAACGGGACGAGGTGCTCGGAGGATTCAATCCCGATGACTATGTTGCCCAACGGCTCTACGCAACCGCCGGGGACGGCGTTGATGTCCCGATCTCCCTGGTTCGACGAGCGGATTCGGAAGACGGACCACAGCCTCTCCTGCTCTATGCCTATGGCTCGTATGGGTATTCGATGGATCCCGCCTTTCGATCGGACCGCCTGAGCCTGCTTGACCGCGGCTACACCTTCGCCATCGCCCATGTTCGCGGGGGGCAGGAGTACGGCCGGCTTTGGTACGAAGACGGCAAGTTGCTCAACAAGAAAAACACCTTCACGGATTTCATCGACTGTGCCGATTTCCTGGTGGATCGAAGTCTGACTACCTCGGATGAACTCTTTGCAATGGGCGGCAGCGCCGGAGGTCTCCTGATGGGCGCCATTGTCAACATGCGCCCCGAGTTGTTCCGGGCCGTGGTCGTTCAGGTCCCCTTCGTCGACGTCATCACCACGATGCTCGACCCCGACATCCCCCTGACCACCGCCGAATATGACGAGTGGGGAAACCCCAACGAGAAGGAAAATTTCGACTACATGCTGTCCTACTCGCCCTACGATCAGGTGAAGGCCCAGGATTACCCCACGATGCTGGTGACTGCTGGTCTTCACGATTCCCAGGTCCAGTACTGGGAACCGGCCAAATGGGTCGCCAAACTCCGATCGCTGAAGACTGACGACCATGTCCTCCTCCTCCATACCAACATGGATGCGGGGCACGGTGGCGCCTCGGGCCGTTTCAAACAGCACGAAGAGACGGCGCTGACCTACGCTTTTCTGTTGGACCAGATCGGTGGGAGTCAGGGCAAGTAACCGAGCGAGGCTGAGCCAAAGGCAGGACCTTTTTGGCTCCGACTCCGCTGGCTGGGGTCCTTGAAACCCCTTCGATCCGAATCCGTACCGAACAGGGAACGATTCTGAGATCAAGGAGGCTTCAATGTCGAGATTTCTGCTTCCACTGCTCGTCATCCTCGCGCTTGTCGGATTCATTTCCGCGGAGGAATCAACCCAGACGGACTGGTCTTCCGGCCCCGCCACCGCGGCCCCGAGAACCGCCTTTGAAAACGGCTTCACAGAGTCGTCCGGCATCTCCTGGTTGACGATTCCCGGACAGATGGTTCTCTCCTCCGACCCCCTGGAAACCCCGGTCAAACACCTGATCGCCGACGGTCACGACGGCGCCTATGGCCTTTACGCCACCGATTTTGACGGTGATGGAGATATCGACGTCATCGGAACAACTGATCGTTCCCGTGAGGTGATCATTTGGTTCAACAGCGGCACCAGTCCTGTCACCTGGACCGAGCATGTCGTCGACAATCTCTATTCAGGAGGCACATCGATCCACCCCGTGGACATGGACGACGATGGAGACCTGGATCTGGTCGGCGCAGCCCAGACCCCAGGCAATAATGTGATGTGGTGGCGAAACGAGGGTGGAAACCCTCCGACCTGGACCCGCCTCACGATAGAAAGCAACCACCCTGTTGCCTGCAATCTATTTGTCGCTGATATCGACGGCGACGGTGACCCTGATGTCATCAGCACCTCGTGGAGCGGCGACTATATCGCCTGGTGGCGCAATGAAGGAGAGGGAGAGAACTGGTCCCGAATAATGATCGATGACCAGTTTCCGGATGCCCACTCGGCCTTTGCCTTTGATGCGGACGGTGACGATGACAACGATATTGTCGGCACCTCGGCCGGCAGCGGTGAAGTGGCCCTTTTTCTGAATGACCGTGGGGACGGCACCTCATGGACCCGACAGGTCATCGGAACCGGAATGGCCGGCGTACGGTATGCGACCGTGGCCGATATCGACGGCGATGGTTTACCGGACATCGCCGCCGCAGCCGCTAACGGGCAAATTCGTTGGTGGCGGAATGAGGGTGGATCTCCTGTGGTTTGGACTGAATACTCGGTTGATCAGAGCTGTTTCGGCGGACATTATCTGATCGTCGACGACCTCAACGGGGACGGCGCCAACGATTTGCTTGTTGCAGCGTGGGTGACCGATTCCATCTCCTGGTACATCCAGGACCCATCCGACCCGGAAGGCTGGGAGCGTATTGAGGTCGAGTCATCCTTCACAGATGCCCTGACCGCCTTTCCGGCCGACATCGACGGGGATGGCGACCTCGACGTTGTCGGAACCTCACCGGGCCTTGGCGAGATCGCCTGGTGGGAGATCACGGACTTCGTCCCCATCGGAACCCTCCAAAGCACAGTTCTCGACCTGGGTGAACACCAGGGTGTCAACGGGATCCGATGGACGGCGTCGGTCCCTTCAGAGAGTTCTCTCACGCTGAGCGTTCGCAGTAGCGATGATCCGTCCAACTTCGGCCCATGGTCCCCTGAATTCGGGTCGCCGGTTGGCATGCTGTTGCCCTGGAAACGTTACTTTCAGTACCGCATCATGATGACCTCTGAAGGCGCCCATACACCCCTCCTCAACGAGGTCACGAGCTTTTGGAATGGCCCGGACGGAGTACGCCCTGCCGTTCCACGGGAGATTCCCGCCACAGCAGACTGATTCGCAATTTCCCCTCAAACACCACCAACCTTTTAAGATATGTTGACTTCGTTTGAAATGAGTGTTAGTCTCAGTATTGTTATTAATCCGAGCAATCAACTGAGGAGAACGAACCATGAAAAGCAGAAATATACTCATCCTGACCCTTTTTGGCCTGACCGGTCTTTTGGCCGCCTGCGGTGGTACACCAGAGGCGGTTTCCCAAAAGACAACCACCACCGAACCGGCGGCGCAGCAGGTCAAAGTCCCCACCCCAGACGAGCAGGTCGCTGCACTCGACATAATGTGCGCTGAAGCACAGTCGGCTATGGCAGCACGGCAAGCCGAAAACTCACTCTTCAACAGAGTCGGCGGCCGGGACGGCATCTCCAAGGCGGTCGCCGAGACCGTTCGCCTCCACCAGATCAACGAGCCCATCAAGCATCTGATGGAAGGCGTCGACCCAGATCATCTGACCGAGCAGGTCACCGATTTCCTCGTTCTGGCAACCGGCGGTCAGGCCGAGTACAACGGCCGAAACATGGTCGACGCCCATGCCCATATGAATATGACCAACGCTCAGTTCCTTGCCGCAGGCAGTGACCTCGGAGCCGGGATGGAATTTGCAGGTTGGGGCGAAAATGAGAAACAGGAATTGCTGTGTGCCTTCGTCGGCCTGAGGCCGCAGGTCGTCACAAAAGAGAGCTGAGCTATTTGCGACAACCTGGCGACAGCCACATGCGACAGGGATAAGCAGACGATTGAACCACCAAGACGGGAAGTTCGCAAAGGGAAGACCAAGAAGGTATAGTTTATCTGGGCAGGGATAACCCTGGCCGGACCATATTTCCGGGAAAGGCGGGGGTTATCCCCGCCTTTTTCTTTTCTCGGACGTATTTCCAAAGGCAGGCCCAGTCGCCGTCGCGGGTAGCCTCCCCATCTCCTCTATACTCCCAACATGAACACGGCCAAAGACGAACATCCACCCCGCGGTCTCTGGGCAAAGGCCCTGTGGATGGCCGATCGAACACCCGAGAGCCGCAACCGCACCGTCGACTTCCTCCGGGCGCTCTCAATCCTCGCAGTGGTCCTGGGCCACTGGGTGATTTCCGCACCCTATTTCTCAGATGGCAGCCCTGCCTACTCTCACATTCTGGACCTCGCGCCATGGTCGCAGTGGTTGACCTGGCTCTTCCAGGTGATGCCGGTTTTCTTCTTCGTCGGTGGGTTTTCGAACTCTATTTCGTGGCAGTCGGCACAACGAAGAAAACTCGGCTACGGCGGATGGTTCGACAGCCGTATCCGTCGCCTGATCGGACCGGTCATACCGTTGGTCGGGATGTGGGCCGTCATGGTGGCCATCGCCCATTCCAACGGCGTCGGACCCACCATGATTTCCATCGGTTCCAAGGTCGCCCTGATCCCGGTGTGGTTCCTGGCGGTATACATTCTGGTGGTCGCGTTGGTGCCCCTGACATTCAGGGCGTGGCAACGCTGGGGGCTCACCTCGATCCTCGTACCCGTCGCCGCCGCCGCGCTGATAGATATAGCCTTTTTTGCAGCCGACCAGCACGCCCTCGCCTGGCTCAACTACCCCTTCGTCTGGTTGGCGGTCCACCAGACGGGCTATGCGTGGCATGACCGACGACTCGCCGGTCATCGTACGGGCTTGTTGCTGTTTGCAGGCGGCCTTGCATCCCTCATTGTCCTGACCCATCTTGGGCCCTACCCCTTGAGTCTGGTCGGCGTACCCTCAGACGCCATCAGCAATACCCTGCCGCCCAAGCTGCCCCTACTTGCCCTGGCGGCCACTCAGATAGGCCTGGTCCTCACTCTGGAATCGCCCCTCAAGAGGTGGCTTTCACGACGAATTCCATGGGCCATGACTATTCTGGTCAACGGCATGATCATGACGACTTTCCTATGGCACTCCACAGTAATGATGCTTCTGGTCGGTCTGGCATTCTGGGTGTGGCCAACGCTTCTATCGGCCCAGCCGGACTCGAACCTGTGGTGGGCTACTCGTCCTGCCTGGCTGTTGACTTACGCGATTGCCACTGTGCCATTCATTTTGATCTTCTCCCGATTCGAGCGACCGTCCAGACCTGCCGGTTCGGCGGCTGTTTGGCGTCAACTGATCGGCATTGCCGTCGTCTGCCTCGGTCTGGCCATGCTGGCCATGGGCGGCATCGGTGGTCCTGATTGGCTCGGCCTGCGGTGGATTCCACTCCTCCTGGTGCCCGCCGGATTCGCCATCGCAACCGTGACCGGCGCAGTAGGAAGAACGTGACACCGAAGGACCCCGGTTTCGGTGAAATTTTGGCTGCGGCCGAGCGCATCGCGGCCCACGTCCATCGAACGCCGGTTGCCACCTGTGCAACGTTGAACCGCCTGACCGGCACACGGCTGTATTTCAAGTGCGAACATCTGCAAAAGGTCGGCGCATTCAAGGCTCGCGGCGCCACCAATGCCGTTTTCTCCCTCAGCGACAGCGAGGCCGCACGCGGGGTCGCAACCCACTCTTCGGGAAACCACGCGGCTGCTCTATCTCGAGCGGCAGCCCTCCGAGGCATCCCGGCACACATCGTCATGCCGTCCTCCGCCCCGCCGGTCAAAAGGGCTGCGGTCGCAGGCTACGGCGCCTCGATCACCGAGTGTCAACCGACGCTTGAAGCGCGGGAGACCGCTCTCGCCGAAGTCGTTGCCCAGACCGGGGCCACCTTCATTCATCCTTACGACAATCCACACGTGATCGCCGGTCAGGGCACCGCGGCTCTCGAATTGATCGCAGACATTCCGGCGTTGGAGATCATCATGGCCCCCGTCGGTGGAGGCGGTCTGCTCTCGGGCACGGCGATCGCTGCATCCGGCCTCCGCCCCGAGTTGTCGATCCGGGGCGCCGAGCCGTCCGGGGCCGACGACGCTTCCCGCTCGCTTCGTGACGGCGTCCTCTACCCCTCAGTGAAGCCCAACACCATCGCCGACGGGCTGTTGACTTCGCTGTCCGAGCGCACCTTCCGCATCATCAGAACACTGGTTGACGGGATTGTGACCGCCGAAGAAGAGACCATTATCCGGGCAATGCGTTTGCTGTGGGAACGGGCCAAGCTCCTGGTCGAACCGTCGGCCGCAGTCCCGTTGGCTGCGATCCTGGATCATCCCGATCAATTCCACGGACGGACGATCGGCGTTATTCTCTCGGGAGGCAATGTCAATCTGGACGGTCTACCCTGGTGAACCTTGTAGATTCTGTCTCCGCTGGTCGAAAAACTCGTCCTCCAAAAAAGCTTCCAAAGGATCTGGGACATCGGCTGGTACCGCCTCAGGAAAGGAGCTTAAGCCTCAAATAGAGCAGCCACAAAAAGGCAGGAAAAAGCACAAAAAAGGGGACAAAAACGCAGAGACGCAGAGTTCAGGGAACTCTCTGCGCAAGGCGATGCCGCCGTTGCCAACCTTATCCGTCAAAGAGAAAGAAAATGAGCCAATCCTTAAATCAAATCGGCAACCACATATTCAACGCTTCCGCCGAATTCACGGTCCACCTCCACAATTCCTGCTCTGCGTCTCTGCGTCTCTGCGTTGATTTCTTCGTCTGACACCACCCATTTCAGGAGATTCTTGAGCCTGCATACTTCTGCTTTGGATGTGGCCAAGGGGCGCGCTGTTTTTGGTGCCGGCAGTACCCGCTCATATGAGCGATCTTGATTGACCACCATCGACGTTGAGGCACGCCCCTGTGATCCACGAGGCACGGTCGGAGGCAAGGAATGCCACAACGTCACCGATCTCTTCAGCAGTACCGAATCGACCCATCGGAATTTCCGATGCAACAAATGCAGCCATGGCCTCCGGATCGGCCAAACACTTCTTGTCCCAGGAGCCACCGGGAAATCGAATTGACCCCGGCGCGATCGAATTGACTCGAATGCCGTCAGGGGCCAGCTCCAGAGCCAGGGCCTTGCTCAGCCCGATGACCGCGGCTTTGGTCGTGTGGTAGATGCTCATACCGGGGCCACCGTACTCCCGACCGAAGATCGAGGTCGTGAAGAGAATCACTCCTTGACGGCGTTTTCGCATCGCCGGAACCACTGATCGCGTCAACTGCATATGACTCATCAGATTGAGATCGATGGTCGATTGCCAGTCCTCGTCCGTCGTATCGCAGATCCCACCGCGGCGGTTGCCTCCAACATTGTTGACCAAGACCTCAACCGGCCCCAGTCGATCCCCTATTTGCGTCATCAATCGTTCCCGATCATCAGCCGAGGTGACATCAGCGACTACCGCCAGGACCGTGGCACCGGTCCCGGCTATCGTCTCAGCGGTCTGACCCAGAGTCTCCTCGTCGCGCGCACAGATTGCAACTTTCGCGCCCTCGGCCGCCATCGCCGTCGCCATCGCTTTTCCCAGACCACGGCTTGCGCCAGTGACCAGAACTACTCGTCCGATCAGCCCCAAATCCATGCCAACCTCCTCAGAATCAGCGGCTATCTTAGCAACTTATTTTGGTTCCGGCTCCGCCGGGTTGGAATATGATAAACGAAGGCGATATCGGCCTTCACCGTATTGCGTCTCAATGCTGCCCACCGAATGCAAGGGGGAAACGATGACGGAATCCGGCAACCGACAACGCTCCAAATGGTCATGGGCCGATCTCCCGGTTTTATGGAGGGTCGCTCTTCCGATCTGCGTCATGGGCCTTCTGGGTACTCGAGAATGGCGCTGCCGGCCTGGCAGAGGGAGATCTGACATTTCGGCTTGAAGGCAACGCCAGTGCCCTCGAGCAACAAAGTGCAACTACTGCCGAGATTGGGAGAATGGTCAACGAGGCAGCAACCGGTAGCCTCGAGATCGCTGAAGGCATCGCCACGGTCGCCGGCGCCGCCCAAACCACGGTTCAAGGCTCAGAATCAACGGACCGGGCCGCCCGCCAACTGCTCGAAGTTGCCGATGACCTTAAAAAGCTGGTCGATCAGTTTACGATCGAGTAGGCGCCTACCAGCGAATCAGAGCAACAGCGGCTCGTGCGAGAGCCGATCTGCGCCGTCGGCGGCGAGGTGCTGGCATGGGCGGAGGATTGGGCAACGGGATTCGGACCCTCGGGGCCATACCGGCCAGGCGCATCAGTGCCTGCCACTCCCGGCCGTGGGGTCGAAGACCCACCCCGTGGAGATAGTGGACGACCAGATGGGCGGCTTCGTGGCAGAGAACTTCATCGATGATCGCCTGGGGCTGTTCAAACAGCCAAGCTGCAAGAGTAATGCGATTCTTGGCCGGATTGGCGCTCCCGATGGTGCGGGTCATCCGTCTGCTGAGCCGCATATCGATTTCCGGAGCGAGTTCGTCAAGCTGCCACAGGCGCAAGCAGGATTCGAGATACGACCTGAGCCTCTCAACGTGCTCGGACGCAATTTCTGTCTTTCGGGGTACACCTGATGCCATCGCCGGAGTATAGAGGGTTTGCCTCGAAATCCGGGCGGACACCGGGGTCCGCCCCTACAGTTCCCTGTCGCATTGCAAACTTCACACTTCAAACTTCACACTTCCTCCCCTCCCCCTGTCCCCGAAACGAGACGATCAGTCCTCTCTGGTGGGCAGATCGTTTTCAGTCATAACCTCAAACGAACGACTAACCGGGCATTGAAATTGCAAGTCAAACTGTGAACGAGGCTGGTAACCGGGCCTCACGTTTGGACTGAGAAGGGAGATGACTCATGAAAAGGTGGACTCTTATCGTTACGGTGGGAGCTTTAGCGGTACTGCTCGGAAGCTGTTCGTCGGTCAGTTATGTCACCGACTGGGACACCCATTTTGATTTTTCTCGCGCTCAAAACTTCGCGTGGTATGAGCTTCCTGAGAGGCCGGATCGCGGCAACCCCTCCCCTGCGCCCAACGCGTTCGTTGCCGCCCGCATTCGAAGTGCGGTGAGCGGTGAACTCGCCCTCAAGGGACTCGATCCTGCCAAACCCGGCGAAGCAGACCTCCTGGTGACCTACCACATCACCCTGCAACAGAGTATGCAGATCTACTCCAGCGGCTGGGGATACCCGTACCGCGGCTACTGGGGATGGGGCGGTGGATGGGGCGGCGGCGGCTACTCCTCGGCTCGTATGGTGACCAGGGGCACACTGATCGTAGACGTCCTGGACGGCAAGAAACGCAGTCTCGTATGGCGCGGAATTGCTGAGGGCGCTTTCAAAAAGCCCAACCCGTCGGAGGCTGACGTCGCGAAGATTGCGTCTCGGTTGTTGGCTGAGTTCCCCGTGCGATAGACGGGGGTGTGCTTGGTTCTCGGTCATCACGGAGATTTCATTGGCACGGACGACCAACCACCCACCCGCCTATCGCAGATGCGCTTCGCGCAGGAGGAGTGGGACCAAGCAAGGGCAAAAAGGACTCCAGGCATTGAGGTTGACATTAAGGCTGTAGGTTCATACCATACTTTCTATACATAAGGAGGTGCCTTATGAGTGAAGGTACGGCCCGAAAAGTGACCTATTCCCTCCCAGACGATCTGCTCAACGAGATGGAAACTGCCGTCAGGGAGGGTGCAGCCCCGTCCTACAGTGCCTTCGTTGCCCAGGCAGTTCGAGAACAGCTTCACCGGCAATACGAGCAGCGTCTGAAGGACGAATTCTCGGCCGCTGCAGAGGATCCCCTGTTCCTCGAGGACGTTGAGGAGACGATGCGGGCCTTCGGCGAAGCCGACCGAGAGCTCGAAGGAACCCCAGAAGAATGACCCGGGAACAGCTTCAGTGGTCCGTGTGGTTGGTGGACCTTGACCCAGTCGTTGGTTCTGAGCAAGCCGGACGCCGCCCTGTGGTCATTGTGTCGAAGGAAGCAGCCAACTCCGTTCTTCCCGTAGTAACGGCCCTGCCCCTGACCTCCCGGAAGGCCGGCCGCAGGATCTATCCGAACGAGGCTCTGCTTGACGAGGGATGTGCCGGCCTGACCAGAGAATCGGTGGCGATGGCTCACCAACTCCGGACTCTATCCAAACATAGTTTGGCGCAGAATCTCGGTCGGGTGGACGATCCAGAAATTTTGGCAGCATTGCGCGAGGCCATGAGAGTGCAATTGGATATATAAGACCTACCGATAGACCTCTCTCCGATGCCCGATCCGGACAACAGAAATCAGCAGTTGGGTTCCATCAAAAGTATAGGCAACGCGAAACTCCCCTACCCCCAGCCTGCGAAGGCCTTCCCATTGGGCCGACAGCATCGTTCCCTTCAGTGGCTGCTCGACCAACTGCTCGACGGCTATCACGATACGCCGTTGGGCATCCTTGTCGACGGCCTTGAGTTTTTTGAGCGCGCGCCGTTCCCGCCGAATCTCAATCAATGCCGAGGTCATGCTTCACCTCAGCATGGTCAATCCACTGTGAACCAAGGTCACGCAGGTGACTGGGCCTTCACCTTTCGGCGGCTGATCTTCCGGAAAACCCAGGCAACTCCACGTCCAATGCCCCCAAAGAGATCCTCAGCCAGGGCGGTTGTCGTCGGCAGCAGGACGGCGGTCAAGACGGTCGAGACCGCCAGCCCGCCCATGATGACCAGCGCCATCGAGTAATAGTAGATTCCGGCCAACGCGGGGCGTTGAATTACGATCGGCACCAGTCCGACCAGGGTCGTAATTGCGGTCATCAGGATTGGCCGCAGGCGTTCCCGGCCTCCTCGCATCATGGCTTCGGTTCGCTCCATGCCGCTACGCCGGTAGGCGTTGATGTGCTCCAGCATGACAATGCCGTTGTTGACGACGATGCCGATAAGGAGCAGCAGTCCGATGGCAGCCGGCTGGTCGAAGTCGGTACCGGTTATCCAAAGGGTCCAAAATGCCCCGGAGACCGCAAAAGGCAGAGAAACCATCAGACCAATCGCCTGCCGCACGCTTTCGAACAGGCCGGCCATCACCGCGAAGACCAGTAGGAGCGCCAGCGCCAGATCAATCAGAAAGTCCCTGGACTGATCCTGCTGCCGATTGATCCATTCGGACATCGTCCAGTGGTAACCGTATGGAAACTCCATCGAATCCATCGTTTGCTTCACCAGCGGCAGATAGTCCGCCATCGTGCCCTCTTCATACCGTCCGCCGACCCAGACGCTAGTTCGTCGGTTATCCCGACGGATCCGTTCCGGGCCTGGGGCCAGACTGAATTTGGCCAGGGAAGCCAGCGGGATCTTCTCGCCGTCTGCCCCCCAGACCGGCAAATTTCTCAGCTGCGACATGGTCTCCTCATCCTGTTCGTCCAGGGTCAGGCGCATTTCTCTCTCACCGTCGGCGGTTCTGAAACGTTGCAGCCGCCGCCCCCGAAAGGTCAAGGCGACGACCTCGGCCGGCTGGTTGAAGGCGACGCCATATCGGGCTGCAAGTTCACGATCGAGATCGACCGAGAGCTCCATCTGCCCGCTCTCGGTCGAGGCCCACGAGTCGACCAAGCCGGGAATCTCAGAGATCCGCAGCTTCGCCTCCTCGGCCAGCTCCGACAACACTCCGGTGTCTTCACCGACGATCTGGAATGCAACGCGCTTCCCACCCCCGCGCCGCCAACCCATGCCGCCCTGATCTTGCACCTCAAGTTTCAGGCCCGGAATCTCCGGAACCAACTCTCTCAGAAGCCGCCGGGTTCCTTCCATGGCCGCATCATTGGCGAACCCCTCCTTCATGTAGATCCGGGTCAAGCTGAATCGGTCGGACCAGAAGCTGTAGATGTGCTCGGCGTTGAGCTCCTCCCGGTGCGGAAGCAGGGCCGCTTCGACCAGGTTGATCACTTTCTCCTTGCGTTCCAGGCTCAAGGGTTCTGAGAATTCGTACCGGGCCTGCACGAAGACTTCTGAGCGATTGGCGTCAAAGTTCTTGTCGATACGGTTGAATGGGAAGACAACCGACGCGACGACACCCAGCCCAACGACGACCGACAGCCACCGATGCCGCAAATTGAAAGCCAGTACCCGGTCATAACGCCGTTCAATCGCCAGCATCAGCGGCGCCCGGCGGGGCGGACGCAGCCGAATCAACCGCGAGGTCGCAAGGGGAATCAACGTCTGAGAAATGAAGAGCGAGGCCACCAGCGTCAGGCATGCGGTGATCGCCAACTCCCGAAGGTAGATATTCATCTGACTGGGCTTGTTGAAGACCATCGGCAGGAAGACGATCACCGAGGTGACGGTGGCCGCAATGACCGCCATGGAGACTTCGCGCGCACCCATTCGCGCCGCTTCGGCTCGGCCCAGACCCATCTGCTGGTGCCGATAGATGTTCTCCATGACAACGACGGCGTTGTCGACAAGCATGCCGATTCCGACGATCAAACCAAGCAGGGTCAGAGTGTTCATCGTCTTGCCCATCGCCCAGATCGCCCCACATGCAACGATCAGGGAAAAAGGGATGCAGGCGACGACGATGAAGGTCATGCTGAAGCGCCTGAGAAAAACGTACAGAACGATGCTGGCCAGGAGGGCGCCAAAAATCCCGGTGAAGAGCAGACTCCGCAGAGTCTTGCGAATTTCCTCGCCCTGATTGAACCAGATCAGAAACTTGACACCCTCCAACTCCGGGTCAACCTCCATCGCTGCCACGCGCCGTTGGACCTCATCACAGATGTGTACGGCGTTGGCGTCGGCCTCACCAGCGACGGTGACACCGACGGCAAAATTCCCATCGAGATGCCGGCCGTATTCCAGGGGCGGTTCTTCGTAAACCACCTCGGCAACGTCACCCAGACGCAGTCCGTCAGCCCGCAGAGGCAATTGGGAAATCTCCTCGATCGTCTGAAACGCACCCACCGTACGAACGCTGAATCGCCTTTCGGAGGACCGGATGACACCAACGCTGAGGTCAAAATTGCTCGATCGGAGAATCTGAACAACCGAGCGCACATCGACGCCGTGAGCCTCGAGATCCTGCAGACGCAGATTGATACGGACTTCCTTGGGATTGACACCGTCCAGGCGCACGGAGGCAACACCGTCAATCCGCTCCAAAGGCCGCACGATCTTGCGATCCAGGAGATCGTAGCTCTCGGAAAGGTCCCGATTGGATGACAGACGCCCCTCGAGCACAGGTATCTCCTCGTCACGGGAGTTCCAGCTGCCACTGATGGTGATGTCACCGATGGTATCCGGCAACTCACCTCGGATCCGATCAACCCTTTCCAGGACCTCCGCCCGCGCCAGACTCATCTCGTGTCCCCAGGAGAATTCCAGATTGATCCTACCGTTGGCCGCATCACAGTTGGATCGCATCGAGGTCACGCCCTTGACCGAACCCAAAGCTTCTTCGATCGGCCGCACGATCAGCCGTTCGGTCTGCTCAGGCGTGGAGTTGGGGAAAGGCACCTGAACGAAGAGGACAGGTCTCTCGACCTCGGGCATGAAGCCCAGGGGCAAGCGAACCAAAGCCACCGAACCCAGGACCACCAGGCTGATAATCACAGTCAGCGTGGCAACCGGACGGCGGATGGCCAGCTCAGGCAATGTCATCAGCCAACCTCACCCTGGCCCTGACCTGGGGAAAGCTCGATATTTCCCTCATCCAAAGTACGAACGCGAGAAGGCACGACCATGTAGAGCGCCGGAATAACGACCAGAGTGAGAAGAGTGCACAGGACCAACCCGAAAGACACTGTGATTGCCAAAGGCGCCCGCAATTCAGCCCCCTCGCCCAGGGAAAGGGCCATCGGAAACAGCCCCAGCACGGTCGTCAGGGTCGTCATCAGAATAGGACGAAGCCGAAGGCGCCCTCCCTGAATCACTGCCTCCAGTTTCTCGAGTCCGGAGCGCCGCAACTGGTTGACGGTGTCGATCAGGACGATTGCATTGTTGACGACGATACCGACCAGCATGACGACGCCGATGAAGACAATGATGCTGACCGGCGTGCTGGTCACCAATAGCCCAAAAACGACACCGATCAAGGCCAGGGGCACACTGAAGAGTACGATCAGCGGGTGTACGAAACTCTCAAACGTCGCCGCCATCACCAGGTAAACCAGGAAGACCGCAAGAATCAAGGCAAAGCGCAGGCCGTCAAACGAGACCTCCATCTCCTCGATCTGCCCGCCCAGTTCAGGGCTGACCCCGGCCGGCGGCATCTCCTCGGCCAGAACCTGGCGAATGTCGGTGACAACCGCACCGAGGCTGCGACCTTCGAGGTTGGCACTGATCACCGCAGCACGCTGCTGTTGGATCCGATGGATTTCGGCGGGACCGCGATCCTCGACGATATCGGCCACGGTCAACAGCCGCAGCGGCCGTCCATCCGGACCGTCGATGACCAGTTTCCTTACATCCTCGAACGTCTGCCGGAAGGGTTCAGAGTTCCGAATCCGGATGTCGATCTGACGGTCTTCTTCGCGGAAACGGGTCGGAACGGCGCCCAACACGCGGTCACGCAGGGTTTCGGCCACAGAGCGCATGTCAAGCCCCAAGGCAGCCAGCCGAGTCCGATCGAAAATGATTTGGAACTCGGGATTGCCCTCTTCCAGCGATGAACGCAGGTCGACAAGGCCGTCGATCGCACCGAGCGCCCGTTCGAGCCGTCCGGTGTAGCGAGTCAATGCTTCCAGGTCGTCACTGAACAGGATAATCTCAATCGGTGTCTTGAGGCTGAAGTAGGTTGGTTTGCCAAACTTCGCCGTCAGATCCGGAATCCGGCCGAAATGGTCACGCAGCCCGGCGGCAACAGCCTCTTCCAACTCTTCGTCACGCCGATCCGAAAGAACAACATTGAGCTGCCCGTAATGTTCCGCCTTGGTGCTCAGTGAAAGACCACCCGACACCAGACGGCTGCCGGCCGTCGAATAGAACACCGACACGCGATCATCGTCTTTGAGAATCTCGCCCATGGCGACGACCGTTCGATCGGTCGCTCCAACCGTCGTGCCCTCAGGCAGGGTCGCCTCGAAGAAGAACTCACCCTCTGAGATCTCGGGAATCAGCTCGGTCTCGAGTGCGCCGACACCGACAAGCGCAACACCAAACACCAGCGCCGCCACGATCAGGGTCAGCCATCGTCGGCGCAGGGCCAGACGAAGCAGGCGGTCATAGCCGGAGGCAAACAGGCCCAGGCCCGGCCCGGCAGCTCCCGCCTCGGATTCTCTCTCCACACCCTGATCGGATCGGCCTCCCCCAATCGCACTGAGCATCGGAATCAGCGAAATCGCAACCACCAGGGACGCACCAAGGCTCAAGCTGACGGTCATGGCCATGTCGCCGAAGAGCTGTCCCGCAATGCCCTCAATGAAGACGATCGGCAGGAAAACCGCCACCGTCGTCAGGGTCGAGGCGACGACGGCGCCTCCAACCTCCGAGGCGCCCTCAACCGCAGCCCTGGTCAAACCGAGGCCCTCATCCCTCTTGCGGTGAATCGCCTCGAGCACGACGATCGCGTTGTCCACCAGCATGCCGACTCCCAGGGTCAGGCCACCGAGGCTCATGATATTGAGCGAAATATCCAGTCGGTACATCGCCATGAAGGTGAAGAGCACCGACAGGGGAATCGAAGTTGCAATGATGATCGTTGCGCGTGCACTGCGAAGAAAGAAAAGGAGCACCAGGACCGCCAGGATACCGCCGATGATCGCTGCGGAACGGACCTCGCTGACCGCCTGTTCGATGAAACGGGACTGGTCGAAAAGAACAGTCAGCCGAAAGCCGTCAGGCAGCAAATCTTCGAACTCCCCAAGCCGCTCCCGAACCGATCGTGCCGTGGCGACAATGTTTGCGTCGCCCTCCTTGTAGATGGCGATCTCGATGCTCTCTGAGCCGTTGACCCGGGTAATCTCTTCCCGCTCACGGGCGCCCCACCGGATCTCAGCCACTTCTTTCAACCGTACGGCCGAGCCCTGATTCCAGCTGATGACCAGATCACCGATCTCCTCCAGATCCTGGTACTCGTTGACCGTGCGAATCAGGTACTGAGTGTCGACGCCCCTGAGCGAACCGCCCGGGAGATTGATATTGGAAATGCCGACGACCTCGCG
>JAUXDC010000312.1 GCA_030618605.1 Holophagae bacterium
TTCCATGGCAGGCGCTTCTCGATGGCGGATGGACGGCCCATCCCGAGAACCTCTTTTCCGCCTTCCCTCCCCTGGCCCAAATGACCGCCGTTCCCGCTCTGGCCCTCGAACTCTTTAGGGTTCCCGGGATGCTCCACTGGTGGGCCTGGGCGGCCGCCGCCGTTGCCGCGGGTGGTCTCGCCCGCCGCCTTGGAGCTTCACGATCGGTTGGATATTTGGTGACGGCTGCAGCGATGCTTCTGCCCATCACTCCGCTGGTGCCGGGCTTCCCGGCCGCTGAGGGGTGGTTCCTGGCAGCTTTGATACCTGCGGTGGGCGCCGCGTTGACCCAGCGTCACCGGCAGTCGTCTGTTGTCTTGATGCTGATGCTCCTGGGGCTGGCAGCGGCAACTCGAGTGCAGGGGTTGGGATGGTTGGTGATCCTCCTCAGCTTGAGGATTGCTTCAACTCGCAATCCTGCCTTCCTCCTTCGCGGCCTTGGCCTCCTACTGCTGGGTTCATCACCCTGGTGGCTGAAGAACCTGATCCTGCTCGGCGATCCTCTGGCTCCGATCTTCTGGAGTCGGGAGGGCATGGAGACGTTGTGGCGCGACGGTGGCGCCCTGATGAAGATGGGCCTCTCACCGGCCGGCCTGGTTGGAAGACTGCCGACGCTGCTGTCCCGCTTGACACCCGCAATCCTGCCGACGATGGCTGCTGCGGGCCTCGCCGCGGTCTCCGTTCGCAGGAGCCGGCCCATCTTGGCGGCCGCTTTACTGGGCATGGCGGCATGGGCGGCGACCGGCGCCCTGCCCCGATTCTTCGCACCCACCCTGCTCCTGTTTATCGTCACCGCATCGTGCTGGGGTCGGGGGCGGATCTTCCGCCTTGCGGCGATCATTGTGGTCGGCGGCAACCTCGCGTTGGGCCTGGCCATCCAGAGCCGCTGGCTGCCACTGGTTCACCCTCTGGATTTGTTCGGAAAAAACTTCATCGAGGCTGCCCCTCTCGTCGCCCCCAGTCCCCCGTTCGCAGCCTACCGGGCTCTCGACGAGGCACTGCCGCCCGAGGCCACGATCCTCCTGATCGCCGAACCCAGAGTTTTCGGAGTCCCCAGGCCGGTGGTCGCTCCGTCCCAGCACGACCCATCACCCCTGAGAGCCCTCTGCGAAGGCGATGCTCCACCTTCAACTTTCTCCAAGATCCTCCGTCAACAGGGCATCACCCACCTGGTAATCAACGATGGCGAATTGACTCGGTTGGGCGGCAACTATCCCGTCGCCCCGTGGAAGACCGCCCGAGGCGAGGGCCGCTGGTGGGCGTTCATCCGCTCCCTCGGCGAACCGGTCAATTCTGTGGACGAAGTAAGAACCTACCGTCTCCCCCTGTAAGCCCAACAATCCAGCTGAGAGTTGAGGGCTGACAGCTCTCAATCACCTCAGCTGTTCGATCTTCAGCCGGCCGTCGGCAGCAACCAGGCGGCGGGCGGCAGCGGTGGCGATCAGCATCGAACCCATGGCGTTGGCGGCCGCGAGGGTGAACATGATGACGATCTGGTAGGCCACGGCCTGCATCGGTGGGGCGCCGGCGAGGATCTGACCGGTCATCATGCCCGGAAGGGCCACGATGCCGGCGGCAGCCATGATGTTGGTGACTGGAATCATGCCGGTTCTGACCGCCGCCCGGATCGGTTCCCTCAGGGCCTCGGAGCGGGTGGCCCCGAAGACCAGGCGTAACTCGACCTCATGACGACGGGCCGACAGATACTCCAGCAGTCTCTCCAAACAAAGCGACACTCCGTTGAGCGAGTTGCCCAGGATCATGCCCAACAACGGAATGACGTACTGCGGGTCATACCAGGGCTGCACGCCGACAACGACCTGTGTGACGACAGCGCCGACAACCAGGCAGGTGGCTCCCATTGCCAAGAGGCTGTCCCATCGCATACCGCGATAGGCCCGGGTCGAGCGGTTCGACGCTTCCCGGCCGGCAAAGAGGATCATCACTGCCAGGATCGCCAGGACCACGATCGGACGTCTCAGTGCAAAGACCCTTTCCAGAATCAGACCAACCAGACCCAGTTGAACGACTGTTCGAACGGCCGACAGGGCCAGGCGCTTTTCGATATCCAGGCGCATTGCCAAAGAGACCACCCCAGCAGCCAGCACCAGAACCGTGGCCACCAGAAGATCAACCGGCGTCAGTTGAATCAGGTCGGTCATAAGACAGTCAGTCTTTCCGACTCGAGGCACAGGCGCCGGTCTGCACCTCGCCCCATCGTGGGATCGTGCAACACGCACAGGACCGCGTGCCCCGGTCGCCGGGCATGTTCCCGCAGAAGATCGAAGCACCGCGAAGCGCGAGGTCCATCCAGACCTGACAGCGGTTCATCGGCCAACAGGACTGCCGGCACCCACAGAAGGGCCCGAACGATGGCCAGCCTGTGGCGCTCTCCTCCCGACAGGGTCGATGCCGGCCGGTCGAGGGCTATGCTCCCCAGTCCGACTTCGTCCAGAAGCTTCCCGGCTTTTTTGCTGTCAAAAACACGATCACCCGCCGACTTCAAGTCATAGGGAAATTTCAAATTTTCAAGCACGGATTCCGGGATGATCGGCGCATCTTGCATCAGGAGATTGACTTCCGACCGCCATCCGGGGAGTGCCTTCCCACCCCACCGGCAACCTCCCAGTTCCCTCGTGACACCCTCGGAAGGCGCCAGGCCCGCGATCTGTCTCAACAAGGTACTCTTGCCTCCGCCCGACGGACCCTCCAAAACGGTCAAACATTCTTCGTCGAGGCTGACCGTCACTCCGGAGTACAGCCGGCGCCCCTCACCGTCCTCAGCACTCAGGGGCCCACATCGAAGCAAGGGTGTCATCGAGGCAGTGTAGAACTTTCAGCGATCAGCGACCAGCCTTCATCCTTTCCTCTCCCCCTCTCCCCTGCTCCCCCTCTTCTTTTCCGCAGGCTTCGGTACAATCGCCTGATGGATGTCGTTCGCCACTCCGTAGTTCTTGTGCTCGGCCTCTCGGTGAGCCTTGTATCCTGCAAACCGGCGCCTCCTCCGATCGATGCGGCCTACTCCGCGGAGATCCAGACGTGGCGGGCTCAGCGTGAGGAACGACTGAGAGCGCCCGATGGGTGGCTCTCTCTGGCAGGCCTCCACTGGTTGGAAGAAGGCGACAACCGCCTCGGCTCTGATCCTGAAGTCGAGATCTTTCTCGAGGCTCCCGGTATCGGGCAGCAGATCGGGACGATCATTTTGAACCAGGGTCAGGCAACTCTGACGGCCACCACAGACACCGAGGTCTTTCTGGATGGCGATATCGTTGACCAGGCGAGAGTCCTGCTGTCCGATGCAGACGAGGGCGGGCCTGATCTCCTGCAGATCGGGCGCCTTTCGGCCTATCTGATCCAGCGAGGGGACCGGATGGCTGTCCGGGTGAAGGATCCTGAAGCCCCGAGCCGTGTTAATTTCCCCGGCATCGAGCATTTTCCGATCAATCCCGCGTTCAAGGTCGAAGCCCGTCTCGAGGCCTATCCCGAGCCTCGGGATGTGATCATCCCGACCGCCGTCGGAACGGAGGACCACATGCTCTGCCCCGGTGTCCTTCATTTCACCGTAGACGGCCACGACCTGAAACTCCAACCCTGGATCAACACACCGGAGGACCGCGATCTCTTCATCGTCTTCACCGACGGCACTTCGGGCCGTTTGACCTACGGCGCAGGACGCTTTTTGTCCGCCGAACTCAGGGAGGACGGCACGACCACGCTGGATTTCAACAAAAGTACAACACCACCGTGCGGCTTCACACCATTTGCCACCTGTCCGCTAGCGCCACCGGAAAACGCGCTGCCCGTCGATATTTCCGCCGGCGAACAGCTTTTGGGCCACTGAGGGTCCTGGCGATGGCGTTTGATCTCAATCGCTGGCTCTCCGAATTTCCAATTCGTGAGGAGTGCCTCTATCTCGACCACGCAGCGGTTTGTCCGCTCCCGAAATCCGTCGCCGAGGCAATGAGGCGACGGGTCAGGGACCAAGAGATGGGTGGCCACACGAGGAACAAGAACTGGCGCAGCGTCTCTCTGACCTGCCGTCACGTCGGGTCGGAGTTGATAGGCTGCGGGCCCGAGGACATCTCCTTGATCCGATCGACATCTGAGGGCCTCTCTCTGATAGCCGAAGGTATGGACTGGGCCGAGGGCGACGAAGTCCTGGTCGGTGCGGAGGAGTTTGCCGCCAACGCC
>JAUXDC010000234.1 GCA_030618605.1 Holophagae bacterium
TTGTCGGCGAAGTAAACGTCGTCTTCCTGCTCCTGCAGGCTCTCGGGCTCGAAGAAGAGCGAGAAGGAACCGTGCAAATTGTTGGAACCGGACTTGGTCACCATGTTGATCACGCCACCGGTCGAACGACCGTACTCGGCCGCGTAGCCACCGGTCTTGACCTGCATCTCTTCAACGAACTCCATCGGCACCATGGTCGAACCCAGGCCGTTACGGAAGTTGGTGATGTTCAGGCCGTTGACCTGGTAGGAGTTCTCGGCCACCGAGGCGCCGCTCATCGAGATGTTGTTCTGACCCGGGGTCCTGCCGTTGAAGGCAGTGTCACCCACCACGGTCGCCGGAGCGAGCATCGCGACGTAGCTGGCTTCACGCTGCACGGGCATGCGGGCGTTGAGCTGGTCGGTGCCGACGGTGATTCCGCTGACGGTCGAAGTGACATCAACCAGCGGGGCTTCGCCGGTGACTTCGATGACGTCGGTGATGGCGCCGAGGGCCATGCCCATCTCGACGAAATGGGTGCCACCGAGGACGACGCGGATCGCGGTCTTGTGGGTCTGGAATCCGTCAAGGGTTGACGTCAGGCTGTAGTTACCCGGGGGCAACGCCGCAAAACGGAACGAACCACTGCCATCGGTGATGGACGTGCGGTCCATACCGGTTGTATCGCTCTCGACCGTGACGGTCACGCCGGGCAGTGCCGCACCGTCGGGGTCAACGAGTGTTCCACGGATCTGACCCGTGGTTTCTTGGGCGTACGCCGCGCCTGCGATCAGGGCGGCAAACATAAAGACGAAAATCACTTTTCTCATTCGAATCCTCCTGTTTCCTCGTTAAAAGATAAAAAACAAAAAACACCTGTAATAGCTCATTAAACTTTTTCGGCCCCGTCCTCCCTTCAACAGTGCCCGGCCATCAAAGGCCAAACCGGACCGCTCAAGCTCTGATACCTACGATGCCGCCCGAACGAACCGGCAGCAAGGGCCGTAGGATACCACGGCAAATTTAAGCAACCACCGTGCCAATGGCCTGAGGCCACCCCTAAGCTCATCGGCTTCAGATGGCCGTCTCACCGATAAGAAGACCGTCTCAAATTCAGGCGTTGAGAAAGCGTTGTATAGCGACACTTTCTCAGCCGCCTTCGATTGCTTTGACAAAGGCGACTACCGCATTGGAACCAGACTCCTTGACAAGGCCTACAGCTGACTCGTTCATTTGTCCGGTTTTCCGTTCATTTCAGGGGTTTGGAAAACCGGAAAACCGGACATTTTGGGCTCCTGAGGTCCAGGAGGGTGAAGGACCTCCTTGTACGCTACACTCTCTGAGGAGGTATGGCCGTGACTCGATTTTTTGCCGTCATCATGCTTGCACTGGTACTGGGCGCACCCGGCGCCACCATGGCTCTCGAAGCCGAACAGGAGGCGTCTGAGGAGATTGCGCCTATCGGAGGTCTGAGTTTCAAGGACGAGATCGAACTGACTGTCGTCAACGTCATCGCCTATGTCACCGACAAGGGCGGACGCCCGATCGTCGATCTGACCAAGGACGACTTCCGGCTCCTGCACGACGGCAAGGTACGAGAGATATCCCACTTCAAGCTCTATACCGAAGAGGTCTTCAACTCGCGCATTGAAGCGCTGCCCCAGGCCGACCTCCCTCCGATACCGGACGGCGCCGAAATGCAACCGCAGCCTGATGAGGAACCGGTCTACATCGTACTGTTCATCGACCACGAGAATATCCACCCCCTCGACCGGAACCGCGTGCTCTCCCGCGCCAACCAGTTCGTGCGGGACAACCTCCACCCCCCCGTCCAGATGATGGTCGCCACCTTCGAGAAGAGTCTGAAGATCATTCAACCCTTCACTGATGAACGAGACCTGATCGTTCAGGCATTACGCGCCCAGAAAATGAAGACCGGAGGCAGGATCAGCCGCGACCAGGACCGCAAGAGAATCCTCGACAAAATGCGCCGCCATAAAGAGGACGGAGGATCCGGGGACATCAACGACGCTCGAAACGTATGGGGTCTGATCATCGGAGCGGCCGAGGAGGAGGCCGTCAATCTGATGTTCACGCTGCATTCTCTCAGGGCCACGGTTTCGATGATGGCCGGTCTCCCGGGGAAGAAAAGTATCGTCTACATCTCCAACGGCCTACCGATGGTCGCCGGCATGGAATTGGTCTACGCCTATTCCAATACCTACAACGACCCGTCGGTCCTGACCCAGATGAGCCGCTGGGATCAGTCACGGAATTTTCAGGCCCTGACCTCTGCAGCCAACTCCCAGGGAGTCACTTTCTACACCATCGGCGCCGGAGGCCTGAAACACGGCTCTGTAGCCACCGCCGAATACGCCGGGGTCCAGGACAACGTCGCGGTCGGCGTCGGACAAGAAAACTTCCTCGACAGCCTGCGGTTTATGGCGTCCAACACCGGCGGCCAGGCCATAGTCAACACCAACGATTTCTCCAAGGCATTCGACCGCATTTCGAACGATCTCTTCACCTACTACTCGTTGGGCTACGCTCTCAATGTCACTGGGGGCGACAAGGTCCACCGCATCAAGATCGAACTGCCGAATCACTCAGGATATGACCTCCGCTACCGCCGGCGCTTTGTCGAGAAGAGCCTGGAAACCCAGGTTCAGGACAAGGTGATGACCAGCCTGCTCTTTCCGGTCAAGGAAAATCCACTGAAAATCGACGTCGACACCGGCGTCCCCTCGCCGGCCTCCAAACACCGCTGGACCCTGCCGATCCTCATTACCTTTCCTCTCAAACAACTGGCCCTGTTGCCCGAGGGCGAGGACTACGTCGGTCGGGCGGTCCTTTTCGTTGCGGCACGAGATAAAGAGGGCGGCCAGTCGGATCTGGTCCGCCAACAACACGAGGTTCGGATTGCAGCCACGGACTACGCGAAACTGGAGCATGAGAAGTGGGTCATTAACGCCAGCCTCCTGATGGAAAGCGGCAGTTACACCGTCTCCGTCGGTCTGATGGACCAGGTGACCCGGCAGGCCTCATTCGTTCAGGTCAAGAAATTTATTGAAGAGGCGGTGAAGGAGAAGTAGGGCGCCGACCGGCAATCACGGGCGGACACGGGGGTCCGCCCCTATAAACACAGTCTGCAGGGACAGGTCCTTTGCCCACGCTACCCGCTTCGCGGGTGTCGCGGGTCCGAGCCTGACGGCTCGGCAATCCTTTGGATTGGCGTGGGTCCCCAGCCCATTCCGCCTTCGGCAGAACGGGTCCCTACCACCTATACGCCACCCCAACTCTTACCTCCAGGGGTTTTTGCGTGATCAGCGGCTCACGCCAGGTCCCGGCGGTGTGCTGCTCGTCCAGATCGAGGCCGTCGATCTGGGTCTCATCGAGCACTGTCCAGCGCTCGTCCAGCCTGACGGCCCTCTGTGAATCCAGGAGATTTTTGAGTTCGGCGAAGGCTTCAAGCTGACCCCGGCCGACATCAAAAGGCCACGACCCTACGAGATCCAGTCGCCACAGGTCCGGAGTACGCCCACCTGAACCCCTGCTGTCGGTGAATCGGCGATCAAGCCCAAGCCCGTCGGCCAGCGCCCCCAATCGCGATACCGGCGCGCCAGACCTGTAGGTCAAACGACCACCCAGCGACGGACCGGCGGCAAAGAGCCATGACCCCGCCACCTGAAAATGCCAGCGGCGATCATCAGGCAAAGGACCCCATGCGCCCTCCAGGGCCGCAGGAGACAGAACGTCGCCCAGATATTCCCGATCCAGATCGCTCAGATCAACATCCGGAGGACCGGGCCAGGCGCCCCGACTCCGGCGCCACCCCACGAGCACCTCCGCCTGCCACCCGTTGGCCAACCTTTTGCGCAGCCATGCCCAGGTTTCCAAGACCTCACTGTCAAGCCGCTCGGGCCATGCATCACCCGAGGGGGTAGCCAACTGAAAAGTGCGACCGCCGTCCTCAGTCAGGATTGCCAGATTGCCCTCGGACCGCCTGAATGTACCCGCTGCCCCGGCCACGAGATGGGACAAGAGTTCGTACTCAACACCAAGAACGGTCTCGTCGATGGAGGACGGTTCGAGATCGGATGCCACGCTGATGGGGCCTGGCGCCCGTTCTTCGAGGGCACCCTCAGCATCGACAAAAATCGTTTCAACGTCCAGGGCGCCGGTCATTCGCCACCGAACGGCCTCCCCCGGCCCCTGGCGAAAACGGGCCCACCGCATCCACGCCCGAGATCGCCCCGTGCCCTCGAAATCCCAGACAAGACCCACGTGGGGAGACAGGGTGTCCTTGAACCCAAAATGGTAACCAGGGCTGTTTCCGCCGCCATCGAAATCAAGGTCTTCCATCTGCAGACCAAAGACGACCGTCAACTTCGAGGCAGCCCTCCATGAGTCCCGAAGATCGACCCGCCGCGACTCCAACCGGCCCCGGCTGACCGCGGGACCGGCCGGCATGTCCCACCGTTCGGCAACCGACCCCCTGTACGTTCTTCGAATGCCGCCGCCAACGCCGTTTATCACTTCCGAATACTTGAGATCCAGATCCTCTCGAGACCACGAAGCCTCGATGCCCAGCCGGTGTGCCGAGCCCACCAACCACTCGAGTCCGGCCTCGCCCTGCAGATCGTCGACGGATTGATCGAATGCCGCGACACCACCATCACCGGCCCAGATGCCGTTCCCCAGGCCCGCACTCCAAAGACCGTCCGGGCTCTGATCCTGCTCCATTGGACCGTTTTCGGTCGGCGTCCACTCGCGACTACTGCCGGAAAACCCGCCGGCGATCCGAACAACCAGCTCGTCCGACACCAGGACGTCCCATTCCAGCCCAACCGCTCGATCCAGGGAATCCTCTTCGCCCCCCGGTACGGGCGAAAGCGGTGCGACATGGAGACTCGATGGGACATCCTGTTGCCGCCTGCGCCCCCAGTTCATGCGAAGTACCACACGGTTGTCCGGGGCCGGCATCCAGTCGAGAACACCGTAGGCCAGGACCGAATCCTGATCCCATTGACGCCGGCGTTGGAGAGTCTCACCGGAAATCCCGTCACCAAGTTCCACCCGGCTCTCCAGATTCGCCGCGTTGGTCTCGAGGGCAAGAAAGGTCCCAAAATGACCGTCCGCCGGAATGCCGCCAAGGGAGACCCTGGTCCGCACGACATCATCAAGCGCCGTGACATCTCCCCGCGTTCCGGTCGGCCGAGCCTGGAGGCTACCCCCGACATCAATCGTCGCCCGGCCGTGAAAATCGGCCTCCGGGGAGCAAGGAACTACGACCACCTGGGGACCGGGGCCGTTGGAGAATCCCGCTCGAAGAATGCCCTCGAAGCCGATCGAGTCGGCAGGCCGCAATCCGGCGCCGGGGAGCCCTCCCTCCGGGAGCAACTCCCCTGCTTCTCGAGGACGAAGACAACCGATTGTCGTCGCCTCCGGATCAACCGACGGCCCCGACGGCAGGACGACCACCTCGTCACCGTCGGTCCTTTCAAGCGTCACCGCCAATCGCACGACTCCACCGGGCTCGCACCGAACATCCTGGACTTCGAGCCATTGATAGCCCTCGCGGCTGATTTCCAATCGGTAGGATCCGGCAGGAAGGCCCATCAAGACCGTTGTCCCATCGGGACCGGTCATCTGACGGCGGGCCTCAAATACCACCGATGATACGGCGTGGACATCAACATCCTCAACAGCCATTGCGTGACCGTCTCTGACCTCGACGTCAATAAGACACCACGTTGCCGCTGAGAGGACAGGCGAAATCAGAAGGAAAACAAGACAGAGGGCAGTGGCCTGATACTTGATACTCGATACTCGATACTCTGACCTGAAATGCCAAGTTTGGACCGAGTACACCGAGGAAGCGGAGTCGAGTATCAAGTATCCAGTATCCAGTATCTGGCGCCTTCGCCCCTCACCCTAATCCTCCACTTCCAACTCAACCAGCACCGTCCCCGTGGCGACCGTGTCTCCAGCGACGACATGAATAGTAGCCACTTTGCCTGACCGCTCCGCTTCCAACTCGTTTTCCATCTTCATCGCCTCGAGAACAACGACTGACTGCCCCTGTTCCACATCATCCCCGGGAGCCACGTTGACCTTGACGACCTTGCCTGGGATCGGGGCGATGACCCGTGCCGCACCTACCGAGGCGCCCCTGGCCTCGGATGCCACAGCTTCAACCGGCGTCAAGACGTCCCAGGTGAACTCCCGCTCGCCGACAGCAATTCTGTAGGTCCGTTTGGCCTCGCGGTGGGCGGT
>JAUXDC010000145.1 GCA_030618605.1 Holophagae bacterium
TCCGCAAACATCATGTTGCGTTTCTGTGTCCTGAAACTGGGCTGATTGTCCATGTCGGTTACGACATGCAGCGGCGGTTTGGCGGAACGCACGGTCCGAGCTCGAAGCACCAACGCCAGGGGAATCCACGACAGTGTGACCAATACGATGATGGAATAGACGATCCATCGCGGTATTTTGTTCACGACTGAACCTCCTCGAGGGTGAGCATGCCGTCCAGACCTTCGAGAAGCTCACGGGTCACGTCGGCATCAAATTTTGGATCAACCGCCTCAACACTGATAAAGAACCGATCGTCTGTTGCCTTTCGAAAGCGACTGCTATTGAAGAGCGGGTGATACAACTGCGGAAGACGATTGAGCCCCAACATGCCGACCAGGGCCATGATTGCGGCCACCAGAATGGTCGTCTCGAAGGCCACCGGGATATTGGCAGGCAGGCTGAACAACGGTTTCCCGCTGATAAGGAACGGGTAATTGACGGCGTTGGTCCACCACTGGAGCCCCACTCCACCGGCCAATCCAACAGCACCGCCGCCAAGGACCAAGAACGGTAGTTTCGTCGGTTTGATACCCATCGCCCGGTCGAGACCATGGACGACGAACGGCGTATGGGCATCCCACCGGGTATAGCCGGCGTCACGAACTCTCTCTGCCCCGGCAATCAAGTCGTCGACATTGTCAAACTCAACGAGGTAGCCGAAATTATCGGAAGTCGTCATTGGACCACCTCCCTCTTCGCCTTGACCGGGATCATTCCATCCCGATCCGTCGGCACGTCTCCGTGGTAGTCCCCGTGAGCCCCTCGGCCGTGGTGCGCCTCAGGCATTACACCCTTGACCTCGGCCATACCGATCATCGGACCGAACCTCAGGAAAAGCAGGAAGAGCGTAAAGAACAGGCCAAACGAACCGACGAAGGTCAGCACATCGACGAAGGTCGGACTGTAGTAGCCCCAACTCGAGGGCAGAAAATCACGACTCAGGGACGAGACGACAATCACGAAACGCTCGAACCACATGCCGACGTTGATCAGAATGGAGGCAATCCACAACAGAACCACGTTGGTACGGAACTTTTTGACCCAAAAGAGCTGGGGCACGATCACGTTACAACTGACCATGATCCAGTAGGCCCAGGCGTAGGGCCCAAAGCCACGATTGAGGAAGGTGAAACCCTCGTATGCGTTCCCGCTGTACCACGCCATGAAGAACTCGGTGGAGTACGCCAGACCAACCATCATCCCGGTTGCCAACATGATCTTGGCCATGTTCTCCAGGTGGCGAAGCGTGATGATCTCTTCCAACTTGAAGATGGCCCGAGTCGGTATGATCAGGGTCACAACCATCGCGAAACCGGAGAAAATGGCGCCCGCAACAAAGTAGGGCGGGAAGATTGTCGTGTGCCAACCCGGAATGATCGACACGGCAAAGTCAAAGCTGACGACCGAGTGGACCGACAAAACCAGAGGCGTGGCCAACGCAGCCAACAGAAGATAGGCAGACTCGAATCGATGCCAATGTCGATTGGAGGAACGCCAACCCAAGGCGAGAATTCCGTATGCGATCTTCCGAACCGGGTGTTTGGCCCGGTCTCGAATCGTCGCCAGATCGGGGATCATGCCCATGTACCAGAACAGCAACGACACAGTCGCATAGGTGCTGACCGCGAAGACATCCCAGAGGAGAGGCGATCGGAAATTGGGCCACATCGACATCTGGTTGGGAATCGGGAAGAGCCAATACACAACCCAGACTCGACCGACGTGGATCGCCGGGAAAATTCCCGCACAGGCAACTGCGAAGATTGTCATCGCCTCCGCAAAACGGTTGATCGAGGTCCGCCACTTTTGGCGCAGCAGGAAGAGAATTGCCGAGATCAGCGTTCCCGCATGGCCGATACCGACCCAGAAGACGAAGTTGACGATCGCCCAACCCCAACCGACCGGGCTCTGCAATCCCCATACACCGATACCTGTGAATATCAGGTAGGCAATCATGGCCCCGAGTACGCCCAGGAGGCTCAAGCTCAGGCCAAAAAATACATACCACAACGGGGGTGTTCTCGGATTCTCAACGATGCCGCAGACGGTATTGGTAACGTCCCCGAAGGTCCGTCCGCCCAGGACCAGCGGCGGCCGGCCCACGGGATCGTCGGTGGTGTTGTTCAAATAACTGAGATCAGCGGTTCGGGTAGTCATGAGGCTCAGGCCGACTCCTTCCCATGCGGCACGTCGTGGCCATGCTCGGGCGGGCCACCGGCATCCTGCTCGGAGTTTCCGGCGGGATTTCTCAAACGGGCCATATAGTGAACCCTCGGCTTGATGTTCAGCTCCGCCAGCGTCGCATAGGACCTAGGATTCTCGCGTGAGGCAGAGATGACGCTCTCGGGGTCGTTGAGGTTACCGAAATGGATCGCCTGGGCTGGACAGGTCTGGGCGCACGCCGGTGTGATCTCACCGTCGGTAATTGGGCAATTCTCGTTGCCGCTGGTGATCCGGACCTGCTGGATTCTCTGAATGCAGAAACTGCACTTCTCCATCACGCCCCGGGATCTAACGGTGACCTCAGGGTTGAACTGCATCTTCGAGACTTCTTCGAGATCCTTGTGGTAGTTGAAAAAATTGAACCTTCGTACCTTGAGGGGGCAATTGTTGGCACAGTATCGGGTCCCGACGCATCGGTTGTAGACCATCGCGTTCAGCCCGTCCTCGGTGTGCTGGGTGGCCGCAACCGGGCATACCTGCTCGCACGGCGCCATCTCGCACTGCACACAGGTCATCGGCTGAAAAGCTACCTGGGCATCATCGATTTCATCCAAATCGGCGCCTTCCGGCGTCTTGAAGTATCTATCCAGTCGAATCCAGTGCATCTCACGCTGGTTGAGAACCTGGTCTCTGCCGACCACCGGAACATTGTTCTCCGCCTGGCAGGCGACGATACAGGCGTTGCACCCCGTACACGCGTTGAGATCAATCGCCATCCCCCACTGTTCGCCCTCGTAGACCTTTTCCTTCCAAAGTGAGACCAACGGCGGGTGATGATCCATGTGTCTGAAGGTCTCGGGATCCTCCAGATACCGATCCAGGGAAGCCTCACGGATCAGTTGTCCAACTCTCAGTTGGCGGCTTTCAAAGCCGATCAGATCGATGGCCCAGTGGTCCTGAGTAGTTGCAAGCGCATAGCGGCGCCCAGTGGACGTCACAGTTGGACCGTCAACGGACCACAGGTTCCCCACCGTCCGCAGGCGGTAGGCACTGGCGCCGACGCCGTTGCCGACCTGGCCCGCGCCTTCCCGCCCGTAGCCCAACCAAACCGTCAGAGAGAAAGAAGCCGGTCCGGGCAAGACGTACACCGGCAAATCAATGAAACGGCTGGAGGCCTCAACCGTGACCAGATCCCCATCCTTCAGATTCATGTCACGGGCAGTCAGGGGGGACATCAGTAAAGCGTTGTCCCAGGTGATCGTCGTCAGGGCCTCGGGCAACTCCTGAAGCCAGCCGTTGTTGGCAAATCGCCCGTCGAAGACCTTCGGGTCGACGGCAAACACCAGCTCGGGGCGCCCGGCGGTCGGCGCCGGTCGAGCTGCCAAGGCGGTCAATGCCGCGGCTGCGGTTGCCAAGCCTTCGCTGGAGAACGGCGGCTGGGCCGAACTAAGAGCACTGCCGGGGACCACACCGTTATGAAGGGCCGAACGCCAGGCATCATTCAACGATTTTGAACCGGCAAGGCCTGCGTCAGCAAAGGTCGAACGTACGATGTCGTAGCCGACAGCCTTCTCACCGATTGCCCGCGACAGAACCTCGATCGCTGTGTGTCCGTCAAAAAGAGGCGCAATCAGCGGCTGCGCCAGGGTCCATGTGCCGTCCCACGCCAGACCGTCACCCCAAGACTCAAGAGCATGAGCCTCCGGCAGATGCCATTCGCAGAGCTGAGACGTCTCGTCACGGTAGAGAGAAAGGTGAATCGTATGTTTCGCCTTTGACAGCGCTTCGTGAAAACCGACGTCCGCAGGGGCATCGTAGACGGGATTCCCACCGAGAATCAGTAGGGTCTCCACCTGGCCGCCGTTCAAAGCCTCTACCAGCTCTTCAATTCCCTCTGCGGCTTGGGCGCCGACGTCGACATAGGTCACGGACCGGTTCACATTTCCGAGAGCGTTGTTCAACACGGCAGCCAGCGCATGCACCGCTGGGGGCTGCCGACGCCCAACCATCAGTGTGCCGTCACCACGATGAGCGATCAGATCGGCCGCGACCTGCTGAACCCACGCCGCCTCAGCTTCAACCAACCCATCGGCTGAACACTGGGCTATCAGACCATTGGCCGCACCGGGCATCTCGACATGATGATCGTTGACCAATGCGGCGGCGACAGCCCCCAACAGGGCGGCAACACGTCCCAGCGACACGGCGACCCGCTGGTCAGCCATCGCACCGGTACCGGTCATTCCCGGCTCGGCGACCCACAGACGGTTCATCGTCTCCGCGCTGGGCTTACGACCTGCCGCAAACTGCCTCGTCAACCGGAGCGATGCCGGGTGATCATTGAGGAAATCTGCGTCGAAGGCCACAATCACTTGGGCGTGGTCAAGCTTCGGCACAACTCTCAGAGATGTCTCGAAGGCCATTGACATTCCGGCGCCCTCGTTCCGATCCGTAACCGGCGCCCACTCGAACCACGAGCTTTCGGGGAATCGAGTCTCGAAGGCCTGCCGCATTTTCTTCCTGCTGGGCGACGACGACGGAGCAGCCAGCACCGCAACTCCGGCCCCGTCAGCGCCGAGCATCGAACCAAATTCAGGGTCAAAATCTGCCCAGGTCCTGGAAAAGTCCTGTCCGCCGAGTCGCTGCACCGAATGACGGCTTCGGTCGGGATCGTACATCTCGAGTATCAAGGCCTGGGTGGTGGCAGTCAATGCGCCCAGACTGTCCGGGTGCTCCGGATTGCCTTCGGCCTTGATCGGCCGTCCATCGAATGAGGTCACAACCATGCCGAGGGCGGAACCTGCCAATTCGATGGCAGTGGCAAAATATTGTGGCACTCCCGGCACTCGATCGGCCGATCGATGGGCAAAGGGAACGATCTCTTCAGCGGGCCATCGGCAGCCGGTCAGTCCGGCAAACGCCATCGAGGCCCCCATGACCTTGAGAAAGCTCCTCCGAGAAGCCGGAGGAAGTCGGTCCCACTCATCGTCGGGAAATTCCCGTTTGACGGCCTCTTCAAATTCAGGAGTTCGGACGAGTTCATCCAAACTCCTCCAATATTTATGGCCCGATTCGGTGGTATTCAGCGGTGACATGCGTTGCAATCCTGGGGTGGGTTGATGTTGTGAATCTGACGCAACTCGGCGCCGAGCTTGAGCTGGTCCTTCTCCGGAACCCAATCCATGGCCGTCACGAACTCGACCGGTCTGAGATGTTCTTCGGGGTTGCGGTGGCAATCAAGGCACCAGCCCATGCTGAGTGGCTTGACCTTGTAGACCTCTTCCATCGTGTCGATCCTGCCGTGGCACGAGACGCACCCTACGCCCCGCACGACATGAGCCGAGTGATTAAAGAAAACGTAGTCGGGAAGATCATGGACCCGAATCCACTCCACCGGCATACCTGTCGCATAGCTCTCACGAATCGGCAGGAGCTTCTCGGAGGTGGTTCTGACCGATGAGTGACAGTTCATGCAGGTCTGGGTCGGCGGGATGGCCGCCTCAGCCGAAATCTCGACGGTTGAGTGGCAGTATCGGCAGTCGATGCCCAATTGCCCAACATGGATGGCATGACTGTAGGGAACAGGCTGGACGGGCTGATAACCGACTTCAACAGCATGAGGTGAAAACCCCAACCACACCAGAACCGTCACGTAGCCCAACCCGCCCAACACTGCGACGACTGCCGCAGGTCGCAGCAAGTTTGTCCATCTTGGGAAAACAAAGTTTTCGTACGATTTATCGGACTTCATGGGCGAAATCGTAATAACGCTTGCACAAGTTGTCAAGAGAAATCAGACCGTCCTGATAGCATTGCCCCATGAACAGAATCATCGACCTCAGATCGGATACGGTGACCCAACCCACCCCACAGATGCGAGACGCGATGGCCGAAGCCGTTGTCGGCGACGATGTGTACGGGGAAGACCCAACAGTTCGTTCGCTGGAGGACAAGGCGGCAGACCTTCTGGAACGACCGGCCGGGCTCTTTGTTCCCTCAGGATCCATGGGCAATCAGATCGCCGTGCATCTGTTCACACGCCCGGGAACCGAAGTCATCGGCGAAACCCAATGCCATATCTTCAATTTCGAAATGGGCGCCATGTCCGCACTCAGTGGAGCGTTACCCCGACCGGTAACAGGTTCATCCGGTATCCTCAATCCCGAGGATGTCGAAAAGGCAATCCACCCGACAACCGGATACACAACACCGACTGCCCTTCTGGCCCTGGAGAACACCCATAACCTGGCCGGTGGCCGGATTACGTCTCCTGAGACGATGGATCAGCTTGTGGCCGTCGGCCGGAAGCATGGGCTCCCCGTCCACCTCGATGGCGCCCGGATTTTCAATGCCGCCATTGCTCTCAACGTCCCGCCCTCTCGTCTGGCCAAAGGGTGCGACACAGTGATGTTCTGCCTCTCCAAAGGACTTGCGGCACCGGTCGGCTCAATCCTGGTCGGTGATGAAGGCACAATCCTGGAAGCCCGGAGAATCCGAAAACTCTTCGGCGGAGGTATGCGCCAAGCAGGCATCATCGCCGCCGCCGGCGTCGTGGCCCTGAATACCATGATGAACCGCCTTGGTGACGACAATCGGCGCGCCAAACATTTGGCGGAGTCACTGGCCGAAATCCCCGGTATCGACATCGATCCCCAGTTGGTCGATACCAACATCGTTTTCTTTCGCTTGACATCCGAGAATCAAACGGCGAACTCGTTTGCCCATTCCCTTTCCGAAGCCGGCATCCTGGTCCATGCCCTGGGGGACGACGCCGTTCGGGCCGTCACCCACTACCACATCACCGATGCCGATATCGGCAATATGATTGATGCTGTCAAGAAGGCAATGACGCCATGATGGCTGGTTTTTGAGAGGGGTTAGGAGTTAGGGGTTAGGGGACAGATTAAGGCTGAGGACTTTAATTTCAATGGTTCTTTGCGGTCTTTGCGTCTTGGCGGTTCATTTTTCTAGTTTCTAGTTTTTTAGCGGTTCCGATACTTCTCCATGCTGTCCCGAACGACCTCGACAGCCTCGATCGGTCCGAAGAAGTCATGGACCGCTACTTCTTTTTCTTCGAGCTTTTTGTAGTCCTCAAAAAAACGACGGAGTTCTGCAAGGCGATGCTTCGGTATCTGTTGAATGGCGACGTAGTCGCGATATTCGGGATCATCAAGGTGAACACAGATGATCTTTTCGTCATTCTGACCCTGATCGACCATTGTCATCATCCCGATTGGTCGAACCCGCAAAATCGACAACGGTACAACCGGTTCCTGCATCAATACGAGAACATCGAGCGGATCATCGTCGTCGCCCAGGGTTTGCGGGATGAAGCCGTAGTTGGCCGGGTAGACCACCGATGAATACAAAACCCTGTCGACCCTGAGCAGGCCACTGGGTTTGTCCAGCTCGTACTTGACTTTGCCGCCCTTGGGGATCTCGATCACTGCCTGAAACTCTCGGGGCGCCTGGTCACCGATAGCAATTTCGTGCCATGGATGGGTCATGCTGGTTTCTCCATTATCTCGGACAAGGATCGTACCGGTTTCAACGCCCGACCTCGACTCGAAAAACATTCCCGCTGGTCTGAACCTCTCGGATCACAACTCCTGCATCGGCCACGTCCACGACGACCCACAGCGATCGGGGATTGGTTTCCGGATGGTGCCCAATCCGAATCCCCTGGACCTCGGCAGTCCCAACAGGAATCTCGAAAGGTCGGAAAGGACTCTCAATCCCAGAAACACGGACCAGGATCCTGGGAGGATTCACCAGAACTGACGTCACAACGCGGCGGCTCTCGATCGAACCGTCAGCTCGTAGAGTTACGACCGTTCCCCCTTCGCCGGCATCCGCCTGAATATCGACGATTCTGGATCCAGGGTCACTGAGAACGTCGACAACGACAGGCACGTCGGTCGGTTCCGGCTCGGGATCTCTCACTGGTTCCGGAACAGTCACAGCATCAACGGCCGCTTCCACCACCGCCTCCAGGTCTGCTTCCGTGAGGGGCGCTATCGATTCTGCCGGCGAACCCTCTCCTGGAGATTCATCAGGCTCGGCAATGACCACTTCGGAGGCTGTTCCACTCCACGGCAACAACTCCGGGTACTGCGTGTAAACCGCCAACGCCCCGGCGGCCAGCACGACGATACCCACCAAAATCCGCACCACAGCAGAACGGGTCTTCCCACTGGTTCCAGACGACGAATCTAAAGCCTCATCACCATGTTCCCATGAGGCCGGCCGATCCTCCTTCGCTGACGGTTCTCCGGACACACTGATTTCCAGGGCTCCTATCGGCTCGCCATGGTCCGGCTCCGGTTGGATATCCTCCTCGAACGGCAGGCTTAGTTCAGGCTCCCCGGCTTCAGCCATTTCTTCGGGCTCATCCTCTATTTCTTCGGGCTCAGAAGCGGGCTCCTCACGAACTGAAAATTTCAATGCACTCTGTGAATCCGGTTCATCCAACTCCAAAGCAGATTCGGATGATGGAGCCTCCAGGTCACCGTCGTCGCTCGGCCGGCTCATGTCGAAGGGCTTTCCCCCAATTTCAACGTGGGACTGGACAATACGCTCGACCAATTCTTTTCCCTGATCGCTCAGGGTGGCGAATCCGACCGCCGCACCAGATGGCTGAGTCAACGTCGCCTCCGACAGAGTCCTGACCCAGACCACAACCCCAACGCCTTCGATGAGCACGAAGTCTCCAGGCAGCATCAACCTGAACCTCAGGACATCGCTGGTAGCAAAATCACTCCTGTCCCTGAGGAAAAAACCCTCAGAAGAAAGGTAGGGACCGAATTCCTCCTGAAGATCCCTCAGGCTTTCAAAGCGGAGATCGACCACTTCCATACCTTGACTGTCGGATGTTTCAAACATCAATGACGCCTCCAATCGCAGAATAGCAGTATCCAGGCTATCCTATCCCGCGATGTACGTTAGAGATTTGCCGAGAGGTTTC
>JAUXDC010000212.1 GCA_030618605.1 Holophagae bacterium
GCCCTTGAGGAAAACGACCTCGGCGGCCTACGGCATTGGCGAAGATTCGGTCTCTGAAGCGTTCGCCGTGGGTTGCCCCACACAGCCTTTCCCGCAACGGCACCGTCACCGGAAGGCCCGCCGGAGGGAAAAGCTGTGTACGGCACGCCCCGTCGGAGAGAGGCGCTCTTGATTCCCGACGTCACGAAAGACCCCGTTCGCTGCACCTGTTCCTGCCGCCGCCCCTGCTCCTGCTCCCCTACAAAGCAATTCGTCCAACGAATTGCTACTCCAACCCCAGCAATTTCATGTGATAGAGCAGCGTCTGCCGGCTCAAACCCAACTCGCGGGCCGTGGCCGCACGATTGCCGCCGTTGCGCTCAAGACTCGAGCGGATCAACTCAATCCTGAGATCTCGGTGGGCCTCAACCCAACGCCGGATCGGCGAGATCTTCGTTTTGATGACGCGGAACGGAAGGTGCTCCGGTTCGACCAGGGATCCGTCGGCCTCGACCAGGGCGATCTCGACCGCCCGGCGCAGTTCGCGGACGTTTCCGGGCCAATGGTAGGCCAGCAGCGCGGCATCGATCTCACGGCTCCACTTGGCCGGCAGTAGTTTCTTTTCTCGGATCGCTCGTTGGGCAAAGAGATCCCTGAGCACCAGCACGTCTGCGCCCCGGTCCCTCAAGGGGGGCACGATGATCTTGGCTGAACCTATTCGATAGTAAAGATCCTGGCGGAAGGTTCCCTCAACAACCATGGCTTCGAGGTCCCTGTGGGACGCCGCCACGACCCGAACATCGACTTTTCGTGTTCGACCCGAACCAACACGACGCACTTCGCCGGAGTCCAGGAAGCGCAACAGCTTAACCTGCAGGGAAAGGTCGAGATCACCGATCTCGTCAAGGAACAGGGTACCGCCATCTGCATCTTCGGCCAGACCGGACCGGTCCCGGTCCGCGCCGGTGAAGGCCCCTTTGACCACCCCATAGAGTTCGGCCTCGAATAGGGTCCCGGTGACCGCCGCAACGTTGACTGTCACGAACCTCCCTCTGCGCCCGGACAAGGTATGAATTGCCTCGGCTGCCAGATCCTTACCAACCCCGGTCTCCCCGGCCAGCAGAACAGTCAAGCCGGAAGGGGCAAATCGCCTCAGTGTCTGGCGGAAGCTATTGATCGCATCCCCCACTCCGACAATTCCCAGGGAATCGCCACTGTCGTCATTGGTGACTTTGACCAGTGACGGCGCAATTTCTTCCACCAGACTCTCAAGAAGCCTCCACCCTCCCGGCGAGGTTGGTTGCCCCCCGAGGGGAATGACGTGGACGCCGCCAGGGCGGCCTGCACCGAACGGCTCACCGTGGCCCCACTGCCACAAGGTCTCTCCACCCTCCTCGCCTCGGACTTCCAAACCGGTCAGCCCGAGACTCCCACAAATGGCCTCCCAGTCGTTCTGGCCCAGGCTCTGCAGCGACCCGGCGTCAGCCACCCGAACTGCGGCGTTGGAAAAAATCTCAAAATCGGCGCCTGACCGCCCTTTGATCCGCTCAGCCCATCCCTCCATGCCACCGGCCGACAAAGACCCCGCTATGACTTCCCGATCCCGCCTGGACAGCCATCCCTCGGATGGCAGGACAGCATCGGCCAGGGCGACGGCGAAGGTCTTTTCCAACACGGGAAACCCGTCGCCCTGGAGGTCCATGTATCCCCCGATGTCTCGGGCCCGCGCCACCAACGTCGCGGCAACGCCTGCACCGAAGGGATCCTCCTGCACCTGGGCGACACTTGGCTTACCCTCTGCCGCGTCCAGGAGTTTCACCCAGGGCAGGCTCCCAATTCCGCCATCCTCCAGATGCACTCGGGCCGGATCCCATCGACCTTCGAACAGCGCACCCAGTCCACGGATCATGTGACAGCCCTCTCGAACCCTGATCTCAGCGACATCATCCGGCAGACAGTCGATTACCACCGTAAGCCTGTCCAGATCACCCCGAGTCAGACACAACAACCCCTCGCCAATCGCATGCAGGGCGTCGTTCTCCCTGGCGCAGGTCTTCAGCCGCACTTCGGCTCGATCCAGTCGCAGTCTCTCAATATCGACCATCGCCAAGTTGAACACGACACTTCGGGTCTTATGGCGAAAACCGGCGGCTTCCAAAAGTCGATGGGCTCTCAGCAGGCAGGAAACTTCTTCGTTCTGGTCGGTCGTGACATTGGCGAGATCGATAAAAATCCTGGCCAGCCGGCCTGGAGACCGAACCACATCGACCAGAGCCAAGAGAACATCACGCGCTTCGGCCGTTTCACCTCTGCCGGTCAAGACCAGGACTCTCTTGTGGGCCGCCAGCCGCTCCAGTCTCACGAGGCCTCCCGTGGTGGCGGCAATCCACTCCCTGTCCTCCAGCATCTCCGGCCGGATGATCGCCTCACGGAGGATCGAATACCAATTGGCCAGTGAACCTTCGAGGCCGTCGATCGCACGATCAAGGAGCCCTTCGGCGTCAAAGGCCCCTTCCCGTTCGCTTTTCTTCAGCCCACGCAAGGTATGAATGGCCAACTCTGCGGCAATTCTCGGGTATGCCTCGAGCAAGACCTCAAGATCGAGGTCCGGGGGGTTCCAATGGTCGTCGTGATCCTCCAGGTCGACCCACAAACGCCAGGGATCTCCAGCAATTTCTTTCATGGAGGCGATGGTCTGGCGTGCACCGGACAGATCCAGGCCCGCAAGGCAGGATTCTGCCCTCAGAGCATCGATCTCGTCTCCCAAAGCGCCAGGCTCGATCAGACCGAGCACCTCCCGGACTGCCTCGGATCGCAACTGGTCCAACTGGGACCGGGCCCAGCGGATCAGCGGCTCAATTTCTCCGCCGGCCAGGGCCTGATGCACGTACCTCTGAGGATCATCCTCGGCCAGACTCTCGGCAATCTCGGCATGGAGAGGGTCTTTTCTGAGACGCTGAGCCGTCGGAAGCCGCCACTTCTTACCATCGACCACGACGGCACCCTCGGTCACTTTCCGGGTCAATGCTGCATCGTCGACACCTGACAGTCGAATCAGGGTCGGCCGGTCAAGGCCTTCCAACCGCAACGACAATGCCCTGTGGACCGGGTCGACCTTTCGAGTGACGGCACCTGATGAAACCGCCACCGGCTGTTCGAACAGATCACAGGCTGCCTCCGTCAGAGCCCTGCGATCGGCCTCATTCCAGGGGTCGAAACGCCCCTCTCGTTCTTCAGCGACCCGCAGCGCCGTATCGAGCGAAACTCCCGTGACTGCGAGCGGCCTCCCCTGAGACTGAGAACCCTCCATCGGCGGCGGAGGGGGATCCCAACCCGGCGGAAAAGTCCCAATGACCACCGCCGCCCGGCCTTGGCGCCCTGCCCATGCATCGATTCCAGCCAACACGTCGTCCGAGTGTCGACCAACCATGACCAGAACTCTCTCTGAACCGTCGGCTCTGATCGAGGCGCCATTGTGAGCCAGAAGTGCCGATCGGCCGGCTCGCTGCAGCGCCGCCCACATGGCGCCACCGTATCTGCGCGCAAGAACCAGGTCAGAAACCTTCCAGAAAAGGATCTCACCATCGTCGGGCAGGCTTGGAAGACCCCACTGATAGGCCCAGAGACACCGAGCCACAACTCGATCAACGGGACGTTCCTGGAGAACCGGAGAATGCCGCAGGGCACCCTCAAGGAAGAACCCCAGGCCGTTTCCCGGGCGGAGTTCTTCCGCATCGAGTCCACAGACCTCGGCAACTGCCTCAAGGACCGCGTTCCGTGTCATCTCCAGGGCCGCATCGCCTCCCCCCAATCGGGCATGGACAACCACCAGAGGCGATGGGAAGGTCCCAAAAACCGCATGGGGTCCACCAGAGGACCGTTTGGCACGTGCAGTCCGCAATCCCGCTCGACCGGGCCACAGGTCAAACTCCGCGGCCAGGGCGGCCCCTGCCATTAACTGGACCGCGACCCGGCGCCGATCTCCAAGGGCCAAAGACCGAATGGCGACCGTCCCCTCCACATCGCATTCAATGCCCCCTGACCCACTGACGGCAACCGGAAAGACCGGGTTGTCCAACAGCAGACCTCGAGGGATCGGTATTCGTACCATCAGTCCGGACGACCCAACCCCAAGAGAAGATCGCTCCACCGTCCCCAAAAGTCCGGGAACGACTTGGCAACGCACGAGGGCGCGTCCAACTCCAGCGGACCGGCTTCAAGGGCCGTCACCGCCATGGCCATTGCGATCCGGTGGTCGTCCGCCGCCCGCACGGAACGAAGAGAGTTTTCCTCACGATCGATCGCTTTTTCCACCTCAAAGGTCTCGTCGCTGATCGCCAGTTTCGCACCCAGGGACCGCAGGTTGGACGCCATGACCTCGAGACGACTGCTCTCCTTGTGCAACAAATTCCCGAGCCCGCTCAGTCTGGAACCAGGAACTCGACAGGCGGCGATCGCCGCCAGAGCCGGAAAAGCATCCGGCCTGGCTCCAAGGTCCGCAAAGATCGGCTTCGTCACCGGCCCTTTGGCCACGAGGCGGTCGCCGAACCATTCGAAAACCATCCCGGCATCGGCCAGAATGTCACAGATGACCCGATCTCCCTGAGCGCTGTCCCGATCGAGGCCGGGCACCACGACCCACCCACCGGCAACCGCAGCGGCAGCTATCGGAAAGGCCGCGGCAGACCAGTCTCCCTCGACATTCCACCTGACCCGTTTCAAGCCACGGCTTGCGACCCGCCACTCCCTGTTGTCCGACGAACGCTCCACCTCCGCCCCGAAATCGCTCAGGACCCGGTAAGTCAGGTCGAGATAAGGTTCGGAGGGCAGCGGACCGACAACTCGGAGGACCAACCCGTCGTTGAACAACGGCGCCGCCATCAAGAGTGCCGTGACGAACTGTGAGGAAACTCCCGGCCGAATGTCGACCTCGCCGCCGGGGAGCGCTCGGCCCTCGACCGACACCGGAAGCCTCCAGTTCCCCGAGGCTTCAATCCGGGAGCCGAGGACACGTAAAGCCTTGATCAGAGGTTCCATCGGCCTCTCACGAAGCCTCGTGCTTCCGTCAACGATGAAGTGACCCGGAACCGAGGCCAGGAGAGCCAGAAGCAATCGGGCGCCCGTCCCTGAATTTCCGAGGTTGACCGTAACCAGGTTGTCCACCGAGATCATCGGACCGATGGTGATCACCTGTCCGCTCCACTTCACCGACCACCCCGCCATCTCCAGGCCCGCTGCCAAAAAACGGGTGTCCTCGCAGTCCAGGGGATCGACAATCACGCCCCCATTCGCGGCTGCTGCAGCAATCAGGGCTCGATTGGTCAGACTCTTCGACGGAGGAACCGGCATACGACCTGCCAGAACTCCGGTCGGCCCCGGCAACTGGGCCCGTCCATCAACCACCGCCTACCTCCCCTTCTGTGAATTCCACCGGCTGCAGATTCTCATCGACACCATGCCATCGTCCTGTTTCTTCGACAATCAATGCCTGGCGGGTCTCGAGCCACGCCGGAACAACCATCGCTATTTTCGTTTCCTCGGCAAAGGTCCACAGCGTATGGAAGTGGCCGAAGAGCTGCACATCCACACCTCGCCGGAAAGCCGTCAAAGCCTCTTCCCGGAGAGCTTTGGCGGGCTTTTTGTATCGGAATTTTCGATTGGTTCGAGCCAGTCGAGCCTCCATCGTTCGGACTATCGCGATCGCGAGGCGCCGAGGCAGCCACCGGGCCCATAACCGGGCCGGCAGGCACTTTGAGAGACGCGACCAAAAGAGATATTGCCAATCCCTCTGGTTGACCTTGTCTCCGTGGACCAATCGGAAAGTGACCCCGCCGGCCAGAAACTCGAGCGTCAGAGCACTTTCATCGATCCGGCAGGCAAGGTCCTCCTCGTCGAGAAAGAAATCCCGATTGCCCTCGATGAGGCGGACGGTCCCGCCTCGAGACCTGAAGCCGTCCCAGGTCTCAAGAACCTTTTCGATGCCTGTGGTCCAGAATTTCGACATCCCAATCAGATACTGGAAGGTGTCCCCGAGATAGAGAATCTCATTGACTCCATCACGTTCAGCGTGCTCAAGTAGCGCGACCATCGCCTCGGTGTCCCCATCCCGGGTTCCAACGTGGGGATCGGCGATGATCAGACGCTTCACGGTTGTTCCGATTTCATCCTATTTGAGTTCGAAATCGTCCGGGACGTCGATCTCCATCAACAACAATCCCTGGGCATGGGTCTTCCCCTGGGCATCGGAGATCACCGATTCGGTACCGCCGCCCCCCAGGCTGTCGTGCAGAATGAAGTTCAAGGCCCGGAGATTGGGCACCTCGTACCGGTCCACCGAACCCTTACAGATCGCCGAAAAGTGCGCCTTGACCACTTCTGGGGTCATCAGCTCTCGAAGAAGCGCATAGCCCTCGTCGGTGTAGGCGATCAGACCGATGTTGGAACCGTCGCCCTTGTCTCCCGACCGAGCGTGAGCCAATCTCGCCAGATTAACCCGCATAATTCACCAGCCTCCTACTGCGGACAGCGATGTACAGCACTCAGCGGATCTTTCTCGCCTCGGGGTGCTCGACGTACCGTCGAGTACGCCTCCGCGCCCCTCGGGTCGAAAACTCCCCTGCCCACTACACCTCGCCGTCCTCGCAACCAATCCCGGCGACTCAT
>JAUXDC010000097.1 GCA_030618605.1 Holophagae bacterium
CTGAATCGGAAGCGTGCGAAGACGCCGGCCGATGTGATGCCCGGAGGCACCTGGAAGGGAAGGGTGTTGATGCCCGGAGTGAGCGGGAACGACGCGAAGATCTGTTCTCCGGTATCGACCCAGTCGCCGTTGGCGTAAAAATCGATCCAGGCGTTGAGGTAGCCGCCGACGCTGGCGTTGACGTCGACGAAAGCGGTAAACCCGGGAATCAAGGGTGAGGTGAAAAGAACGCCGTCTTCATCACCGTTCGTGATGTCATCACCGGTCGCGTTGCTGTTGGGCTGTCCGTCCAGTTCTGCGTCGGGGAGAATTCCCATCGAGGTCATGCCGTCAATGATGTGATAGGCGCCGTTGGAGGCCAGAAGAGTGGGGAAGGTCGGGTCGGGAGCGTCGCCGAAATCCATGGGCGGTGGATCCTCGATCGTCACCATATAGTCTTCGACCTCTCCGTCGGAAGCGCCGCCGTCGAACGGGAGCCAGCCCGTAGTCGTAACCCGGAACCGGATGAAGGTAGGACCCGGCGTTGCGCTGATAGGAACCCCGAGAGGCACGATGTTGGCGCCGGCAGGCAGGGGAATCCCCGAATAGAGGTGTTCGTACTGGTCGACCCAGTCGCCGTCGCGGTTGAAATCAATCCAGGCGCTGATGGCGCAGGGCGCCGACACCGTTACCGTCATCAGGGTCTGTTGCCCGGGAACCAGAGGTCCCTGGAAAACGACGCCGTCGTCGTCGTTCGTGCCGTCGTTGTCATCGCCAGTTGCGGTTGCTGCTGCATCAAGTTGCCCGTCGGGTTCCGGGTCGACCGTTGAACCCAGCGTCAGGCCACTGCCCAGGGTGTGGTTGGCGCCGTTCGATGCCGCCAGGGTTGGGTAGGTTGGATCGGGAGCGTCACCCCAGTCGGCGGGTAGCGGTTCACCGGTGATGACGAAGGCCTGGTCCAGCGAGATAGCCGGCTCGAGCGGGTCGAACAACTCCTGCCAGACACCGGTGGGATCAAGGAAGACCGAGTCGTCGTTCCAGTGGTCCTGTGTTGTCTTCCAGCCCCAGAGCGGTGGTCCGTCCAATATCACCTGAACGACCAGCCAGTAGATCGTTCCTTCTTCCTGGATGAAGGCCTCGCCTTCAGGGACGAAGAAGTTGTACTGCCAGGTGATCATGTGGTTGGGAGGTGGTTCAACCATGCCGCTGACAGGGTCGAAAAAGCCCTGAGGCGAAGGATCGCCGTAGGGTCTCTCGATGTAGGCCCCCGCGGGGAAGTCGAACGCCCACAGGAGGGCCAGTGGATGACTGAAGGGGATGCCGGCGTCGGGGTCGGCCGGTTGGTCGCTCCAGATCTCGAGGTGGAAGCCGATAATGGGCAAGGGGTCATCGTTGAACCAGGAACCCCAGATGTGGACATCCGAGACGTAGCCGGTCTCAGTACACATCCAGTCGTCAGCGACTGCAGAAGGGATGCTGGCCGACACGTCCCACCCCAAGGGATCGGGTAGTTGCGGGTAGTGCATCTTGAAGGGGTCGCCTTCATTCCAGTCGGTGAGGGCCGGGCTCGAAGGCAGGACCAGAAGGGCCAGAAGGGCGGCAACGAGAATCCAACGCGCTCGACACATGGAGGGCCTCCAGATCATCCAGCATTTGGTAATTACTAACATAAGTTCCAGGAGGCTGAGGCGCAAGTCTCAAAAACGCCCTCTCACGGAAGACCGCGAGAGGGCGAGAGGAGAACGCAGGATGGGGAGAGGGGGAGAGGGGGAGAGGGGGGGATGGTTGAATCCTCGCCCCTAACCCCTAACCCCTAACCCCTAACTCTTCACCCCTTACTTGCCGGGGGAAACCGGCATCGCCTTGAGTTCCTCTTCGAGCTGGGTGACAAGGCGGTCCATGGTCGCCACCATCGCCTCGATCGGGGCAGGCGTCGTGAAATCGACCCCGGCCTTCTTGAGCTGCTCCATCGGATGGTCGTTGCCGCCGGACTTGAGCAGGTTGAGATAACGGTCGATGACCGCTTGCCGCTCGGCCTCGGTGCCGGTGATCATCTGCTGGTGGAAGAGACTGGCGGCCGACTTGGAGGTGGCGTACTGGTAGACGTAATAGGGCGAGTTGAAGAAGTGCGAGACCCTGGCCCACGTGTTCTTGTACCATTCCTGGTCGTCCAGGCTGTCACCGAAGAAGTCGTTCAGTGATTCCAGGTAGAGCGTTTGCAGCAACTCCGACGTGATGGGCTGCCCCTGCTCGACCGCGCGGTGGGCCTTGAGTTCGTAGTCGGCGAACATCGTCTGGCGGTAGAAACCCTGGGCGATGTCGTTGATGGCGTGTTCCAGCAGTGCGATTCGGCGTCCTGGGTCCTTCTCGGTGGCCAGAAGGTGGTCGAGGAAAAAGGCCTCGTTGGTCATCGAGGCGACTTCGGCGACGAAAATCGTGTAGCTCGAGGTGGCGAAGGGTTGGTTCCCTGCGGAAAGCACCGTGTGCATCGTATGACCCATCTCGTGAGCCAGGGTGAAGGCGTCGTTCATCGTGTCCGCATAGTTGAGCAGCATGTAGGGGTGGACGCCGTAGACGCCCGCTGAGAATGCGCCGGCTCTCTTGCCTTCGTTTTCGTAGACGTCGATCCACCGCTCGTCGAGCGCCCGCTGAACCGTATTCTGATATTCGGCGCCGAACTGGGCGACGGCAGCCACGATCATCGGTTGGGCATCGTCGTAGTGGAAGGCCCAGTCAACCTGGAAAAGGGGGATGTAGCTGTCGAAGTAGCGGTAGCGCTCGAGCCCCAGGAACTCCTTGCGGATCCGGTTGTAGCGCTGGAGCGGTTCGGCGCCGGCCTTGGCGGTCTCGATCAGATTTTCCAGCACGGCAACCGGGATGTTGTTGCCGTCCAGGGCGCCTTCAACCGTCGAGTCGTAGGACCGGGCCTGGGCCTGGAACCAATCGCGCTGGAGAATGCTGTTGTAAATCGAAGCGTAGGTGTTGGCAAAGTCATCCCAGACGGTGAAGTGCGCCTTGAAGACCGCCTCGCGGTCGGCCTGGGTGCGGTAGGACCGAATGCCGGAGTTGTAGGCGGCGTGACTGGCAGTAAGTTCCTTGCCGTTCGAGTGGCTGAAGTCGGGGAACTGGACGTCGGCGTTGGCCAGACTGTTGTAGGTGTCGCCGGGGGTGCTGGTGAAACCGCCCGAGTAGGCCATCAGTTGTTCACCGGCCTCGTCCAGGACGTGCTTCTGCTGACGGTAGGTTTCTTCCAGGCCGAAGCGATAGGGCGCCAGTTCCGGAGTTTCGTCGAGCCACCGTTGCATCGTTTCCTCGGGAATGGTCAAAAGTTCAGGCGTATACCAAGCGGTTGCCTGGTTGAACTTGACGAAGGCGACCTGAACCTGTCCCAATCGCGCCTGGAAGGTATTGTCGCTGGTGTCCTGCTGCTTTTGCAGGGCGGGGTAACGATAGACCTTGTAGGCCAATTGGCCCAACTCGTCCGAGAGTTTCGAGGTGGCCAGGATGCGATCCGGCCCTTCGGCCAGAGTGCCCTTGAAGGCCTGGTACCGGTCCATCAGTTCTTGGAGAACGACCAGATCTTTCTCCCATGCTTCCCAATTGGGGTAGATGTCGCTGAGGTCCCAGGTGAATTGTTCCGGGATTTCTGCGCGGACGCGGGTGTCGGGTTTGGCGGTTGCAAAGGCGTTTCCGGTGAGGGACAGGATAATCAGGGCGGCGCAGGTCAGGGTCAGGTTCTTTCTCATGATGGCTCCTTGGTGATCAACGGTCTTTGGGGCTTGGCGACGCAGCGCGAACCCCGAGTAAGGGTACGGTCGGGATTCTAAATGGTTTTGGTCCGGAAATACATGAAAGGCTGTTCAACGAACAGCCGTGTGCTACCCTCCGCGGCCATGTGGTCGATTGATTTTGACTCTGTTCTCGTACACCGGCGGCCCGGCTGCCGGACTGTTTCTTTGGGCGTCTGGTTTGCCCACGGGGCGGCTCACGACCCGTCGCTCTTGGCGGGGGCCACCCATTTGGTCGAGCACCTGACCTTGAGACGGTGCGGGGGTCGAGATCGCCGGAGCCTGGCCGAATTGATGGATCGGCTGGGCGGCGAGGTTGATGCCTGGACCTCGAGTGAGACGATGGGCCTCGCGGTACAGACGACTGCTGATGCTCTGCCTGAAGCGCTGGGGATTCTCAAAGATGCAGCTCTGGAGCCGTCTTTTGCCCCGGAAGACGTCGATCTGGAACGACAAGTGGCGTTGGCCGAGCTCGAATTGATGCGCGACGATCCCTCCGAGCGGGTGGGAGAGGCCATTTTGAAGGCTGCCTGGGGAGACCATCCCCTTGCGGCTCCGATCATCGGTACGCGGGAGACCCTGGAAAACCTCGGCCCTCGGGAGTTGGAGATCCACCATCAGGACAGTTTGCTGCGCCATGGGGGCATGCTTCTGGCAGTAGTCGGAGACGTTGATATGGATCAGGTTGGCCGAGAACTCGAAGGCCTGCCCCTGGGGCCTGGAGTCAAACGCCCTCCCCTTGAAGAGCCGAAGTGGGTCGGTGGGCGTCTGCGGTTGGACCGCGGCGCGGCCGACCAGGTCCATGTCCGTCAGGCCTTCCCGGCGGTTTCCATCCGAGATCCCCTTGCGCCGACGGTGGCTGTCGTCAGCAGGATCCTGGGATCGGGCCACTCCAGCCGCCTCTTTCAACGGCTCCGTGAAGACGAAGGCCTGACCTACGACATTTGGAGCGATACGATGCTTCGTTCGGTCGGCGGCATGCTCGAAGTGGGCTGGGCCTGTTCGCCCGATCGATTTTCGACGGCCTGGGCGATGGTCGAGGAGGAGATCCTCCGGCTGCCGGGCGACATCTCCGACCGGGAGGTCGAGGTAGCGGTTCAGGGCATGGTCCGGGGTCTGCAGATGGAGGCGGAGACTGTTGCGGGAACGGCGTCGCTCGACGTTGCCGAGGTCCTGGAGCGAGGACGGCGCTTCGACATCAACAGTGTCGTCGAAGAGATCAGCTCGATCACTCCCGAAAAGGTGCGTGAAGTGGCCCGGATGATCCTGAAACCGGAGGCCATGGCCAGTGCAGTGTGTGGACCGGAAGGAAGCTGGGACGCCAGGACGATGGTCTAAGAGGTCGAAGGGGTCAAAAAGGTCAAAGGGGTCACCACAGGGGCAGCCGGCGGCGACCGGGAAAGCCATCGCCGGCCTTCAAAACCGGGAGCGCCCCCGCTCAGACGGCGCGTGCCTGGTACGGCTTTCTTCACCGGGCAGTCCCCCGGTCCGAGCCGTGGTTACGAAGAAAGCCGATACCTGGCAACGCTCGGCGAGCGCGTCTGCGATCGAGTGTTGGCCGAGGACCGTAGGCCGCCGAGGTCGTTTTGCTCAAGGGGCAATGCTCTCCCGCTTCCGACCCTGTCGCCCCTTGAGGAAAACGCGCCGAGCGGGGTTGCGCTTGCGCGACCCCGAAGGCCGGTGATGAAGAACAGAGTCAAGGATAGCCAGCAGCGTCAGGATCCTGAAAAAAGAGGAATTTGTTGATCGGGGCGGCAAGGGCAGTCACCGGAACTTCACGCATCCATCCGGCGCCAAGATCACACTGAGCGGCAACGCCTCGGATGATGCCAAACGGTATCAGGAACGGGACGTTGGGAAGGCCCTTCGGGAGGTGAAGCGATGAAAGCCTGCGACCGTTACCTCAAGATCGTTGAGTGGTCCGAAGAGGATCAGTGTTATGTCGGTTCATGTCCCACTCTGATGTTGGGTGGTGTCCATGGCGACGATGAAGCCGAGGTCTATTGGGAACTCTGCCAGGTCGTCGAAGAGTGGATCGAGATCTATCACAAGGATGGAGAGCCACTGCCGCCGGCAACAGCGGGCAAAGAGTACTCAGGAAAATTCGTCCTCAGGGTCGGCAAGGAGTTGCATCGGGTCCTGGCCGTCGAGGCCCTCCGGTGTAGTGAGAGCCTGAACTCATACTGTGTCAATGTGCTTCGAGAAGGGAAGTCTCGGCATTGGAATGCTGGGCGAAAACTATAGACATCACATCCGCCAGAATCACTCAGGTTAGGTGAGGGAATTTCCTCCCGATCTGGAAGACACGTTGACGTTAAGACGTTTTGACGTTATGATGACTGTATGAGTGAAGTTCGCCGAGCTACCGTCTATTTTGAACCCGAGATTCACCGGGCGCTGAAGCTGAAGGCTGCTTCGACCGACCGTTCGGTTTCGGACATGGTCAATGAAGCTGTCCGATTTGCTCTTGCGGAAGATGCCGAGGACTTGGCTGAGTTTGATGAACGTGCAGCAGAACCTGATCTTGATTTTGGAGATTTCGTCACATCGTTGAAGCGTCGTGGCAAAATATAGCCTCCGTCTCAAGCCATCGGCTGCGAAGGAGATCGAGTCCATCGGTGTCCAGAAGATCCGGCGCCGGGTTGTGGAGCGAATTTCGGCTCTTGCTGAGGAACCGCGGCCCCCAGGCTGTGAAGAGCTCTCGGGTCAAAAGAGTCTCTTCCGGGTTCGGCAAGGTGCATGGCGCATCGTCTATTCCATCGAGGATGATGTCCTTGTGGTTGTCGTAGTCAAGGTCGCCCACAGAAGAGAGGTTTACCGAAGACTCTGATTTCTGATGGTTCCCGCCAAATCCGGCCCGTGTATGATCTCCCCGTGCTTGATCAAAGGTCTTTTCCCGTCGAAGTTCGAGTTTGTAGATTACCTCATGGCGCCGATATTGAGTTGCCGTCGTATGCGACGGAAGGCGCCGCAGGCGCCGATGTTCGTTGTGCCGAACCCGGCTCCTTGGTCATCGAGCCCGGGCAGCGGGCGGCGGTGGCGACGGGACTGGTTTTCGAGATTCCTCAAGGGTGGGAAATTCAGGTTCGACCGCGATCGGGCCTGGCTTGGAAACAAGGACTGACGGTAGTCAACGCTCCCGGCACGATCGACTCCGACTATCGTGGAGAGGTCAAAGTTCTGATGGTCAATCTGGGGTCGGAGGCCGTCACCGTCGAGCGCGGGGACCGGGTGGCTCAGTTGATTCTGTCGCCGGTTCATCGGGCAATTTTTTCCGAGGCGGAGGCACTTTCCGAGACCGGACGGTCCGAGGGTGGTTTCGGTTCGACGGGCAGGGCGTGATGGAAGCGTTCGTCCTCGCGTCGGGTTCGTCGGGAAACTGTGCCCTGGTTCGGGCTGGTGGGACGACCATATTGATTGATGCCGGCGTCTCGAGGCTTCAGATCTGTCGGCGCCTTGCGGCCTTTGGCATTTCGGCCGATGAATTGGACGCGATCGTGATAACTCATGAGCACGGCGACCACGTTCGGGGCCTCGATGTCCTGGTCAGGCAGTTCGATGTGCCGGTATGGATGACAGCGGGCACGTGGGCCCGGGTCAAGGTGCGCTGCGGGGGTGGGGGTGAGATTACTCCCGGCCGGACCTGGGCGATCGGTGAGCTCGAAGTGACACCGGTGGCAACATCTCATGACGCCGCAGAGCCGGTTGCTTTCATCTTCGGCGATGGGAATTGTCGATTGGGTTATTGCACCGACACCGGGGTGTTCACGACAGCGCTTCAGCAGCGATTTTCAGGCGTGGACCTGCTCCTGATCGAGGCTAATCACGATTCCGACCTCCTGCGTCATGGCCCCTATCCCTGGTCCTTGAAACAGCGCATCGCCTCGCGCCACGGTCATTTGGCCAACCATCAGACTCAGGAGGCGATCGAGGCGGTGGCGTCTTCTGCCCTCAAGGCGGTTATCGGACTCCACCTGTCGGCGGAGAACAACGACCAGGCGGTTGCGCACGCAGCAGTCGAGGCTGGAGCGCCGGACGGTATTCCGGTCGGAGTCGTCACCCGGAGTGGAATGCTCAGGGTTGTCCTCAATGGGCAGGGAGCAGTGTTGGAGAGGCGAGAGATTCCGTAGGGACATCGCGGGAGGTCGCGAAGCGGCCAGCGTGGGCTGCTTCGATACTCGAAACTGGATGCTGGATACTGGTGATCTCGTTATCCAACGGGCCCTTGAACGTGGGAATGGAGTCAATTGAGCCGTGCAACTAATCCGCGCGACCTCCCCCTCTCCCCCTCTTTCCTACCCTCCTGACACGTCACACTCGGCGGACCCATCAAGCGGCGTCGGGTCCATTCTGTTCTCCAAAAACCCCTCGGGCAGGACGACCTTCTGGGTGCCGCCCTTCTTCCCGCGCCTGATCAGGTGGGCTTGTTCGGGGTAGGGCTGGTCGCGGTCTATGTCGACCAGGGTGGTTCTGAGGCCCTCAATGGAGTCAACCCGCATCAGGCGGTTTCTCAGGGCGGCGCCGCCCGGGAAGCCACGGGTGTACCAGCCGCTGTGCTTCCTGAATGAACGCATGGCCAGACGTTCCCCAAACCACTCGACCAGCATCGATGCGTGCTCGACCATAATGTCGGCGACGTCTCCAAATGTCGGCTGGGGCGGGGCAGGGCGGCCTGCCAAGACCTCAGCGAGGTCGCGAAAGAGCCACGGGCGGCCCAGACAGCCGCGGCCGATGGCGACTCCGTCACAACCGGTTTCTGAGAGCATGCGCACGGCATCCTCGGCCACCCAGATATCGCCGTTTCCGATGACCGGGATAGAGACCGAACGCTTGAGTTCGGCGATCGCCTCCCAACGGGCATTGCCGTCATAGAGTTGGGCAGCTGTTCTCGCGTGCAGGGTGACTGCTGCACAGCCCTCCTCTTCGGCGATGGCCCCGCTCTCCAAGAACGTCGTGATGTCGTGGTTGATGCCGATGCGGAATTTGATCGTGACGGGAACTGGGCCCGCATTGTCCACGGCTGCCCGAATGATGGTTCTCAGGAGATTGGGGTGGGCCGGAAGGGCAGCCCCGCCTCCTTTTCGAGTGACCTTGCGCACCGGGCAGCCGAAGTTGAGGTCGATGTGGTCGACGCCGGCCTCAGAAACAAGACGTTTGACCGCAAGTCCGACATAGTGGGGATCTACACCGTAGAGTTGCAGGCTCCGGGGCGATTCATCGGGCCCGAACGTCGCCAGCCTGATGGTCTTTTCGCGGCCCTCGACCAGGGGACGAGCAGTGATCATTTCCGAGATGAACAAACCCGCGCCGAAGCGCCGGCACAGCGCCCGGAAGGGGTAGTTTGTGATGCCGGCCATCGGGGCCAGCACGACCGGAGGTGAGACGGAAATATCGCCGAGATTCAATGCGGCGTTGGTTGCTTCTGGACTCACGGTGTACCCCCTAATTCGGCGGGTTGCAGGTTACAGGTTGCAGGCAGCAGGTTGCAGGAAACACAACGCCCTTTGCGATGTGAGACCTGAAGCCTGAGACCTGAAGCCTGAAACCTGAGGCATGAAGTCTGCACCGCGACATCTCGATCTGGGAGAGGAACAGGTTTTCTAAAAAAGAAAACCGCCCGCTGATGTCGGGCGGCTTCCTCGTTTTCCAATGGTGGTTCTCTCGACTACTTGAGCAAGTTCTGCAGGTAGGTCGAGATCAGAACGACGCCGAAGCCGGTGCCGCCCTTGGGCTGTCCGTTGTGTTCGTCCTCGAGGTAGCCGACACCGGCGATATCAAGGTGCGCCCAGGAGACCTTCTCCGGAATATGCTGCTTCAAGAATGCGCCCGCCGTGAGGGCACCACCCCAGCGGCTTCCGGCGTTCTTCATGTCCGCCCACTCGCTCTTGAGATAGGAGAAGTACTCGTCGTACAGCGGCATGGGCCAGACTCGCTCGCCGACGGTATTGCCGATCTTGGCAAGGCGGTCTTGCAGCTCACGGTCGTTGCCCATCAGTCCTGCGCATTCGTGGCCCAGAGCGACCACACATGCGCCGGTCAGGGTAGCGAAGTCGAGCACGATATCGGGGTTGAACCTCGCGGAATAGTGCAAGGCATCGCCGAGAAGCAGCCGGCCTTCGGCATCGGTGTTGTCGACTTCGACAGTTTTCCCGCTGGCCAGGGTGATGATGTCGCCGGGTTTGATTGCGGTACCGGAGGGCATGTTTTCGGCGGTTGGGATCAGGCCGACGACCTTGATCGGCAGCTCGAGTTCCGCAACAGTCCGCATGACGCCCATGACGGTGGCGGCGCCGGCCATGTCGTACTTCATCCAGCCCATGCCGGCCGATGGTTTGATCGAAATACCACCGGAATCAAAGGTGACCCCTTTGCCGACCAGAACGACCGACTTCTTGGGTTTCTTCGGACGGTGTTCGATGACGATCATCCTGGGTTCTTCAACGCTGCCCTGGCTGACGGCCAAAATGCCGCCGCATTTTTCCTTCTGCAGCTCTTTGATCCCGAGGATCGTAACTCGCAGTCCACCGACTTCTTCGGCCATCTCTTTGGCCGCCGAGGCCAGCGCCTCCGGCGTCAGGTCGTTGCCCGGCCGGTTGGAGAGGTCGCGAGCGAGGTAGACCGAGGTCCGGAACATGCGTGTTGTCTGGAGGTGTTCATCAAGCTCCTTTTCGGTCTCACCGGAAAAGGGGATGACGTGCACACCGTCGATTTTGTCGAATTCGTTCTTCTTCGATTTGAAGTGGTCGAAGGTGTAGTCCGCAACGGCAGCTTCGCGAAGAGCGAACAGCCGCGACTCCGCTTCGCTCATGCCGTGGACGCGAACGGGAATGGCGAGCCCAATCTGGTACTCACGATTCTTGGTCGCCTGGCGCATCACCCGGTGCAGAACGGTCCGCAGCTTGGACTGGCTCAGTTCACACTCTTCGCCGACTCCGACAAAGGTGATGCGGTGAGCCATTTCGATCGGGCATTCGCCGGAGATCAGCTCGCCTGACTCACCACGAGGCCCGAGGGCTTTCGATTTTTGCCTCAAAGCCCGCTTTTCCTTGGTCGGAATTTCGAGCTTGCTCAGTGGGTCGCTGCCGGTGCAGTGTAGAATGTAGAGGCAGTCAAGTGGTTCTTCTGGGGTTGAACGTAACTGATAAAGGTCGGCCATCGGGTATTGAACCCTCCCATCATACAATTCGGGCGCGGATTCTAACACGGAAGTGCTGGAAATGCACGTATTTCCCCTGTGGCAGTAGGTCTTTTGCCCCGCTACTCCAACCGGACCCTGCCTCGCATTCCCTCGACGGCCGTTCCAACGATGGCTGCGGAGCTCACCCGTCGGCATAGGGTTATGGCCGCCTCCGGGGTGAGAGCAGCCAGCAGACCGCCGGATGTCTGGGGATCGAGGGACAGATCGACTCGTAAACTGTTCGCTTCAGGACCGAAGCTCAACATGGACTCAATGCTCTCTCGGTTTTTGGCGGCGCCCGCGGGCACGAAGCCCGAAGCTGCCGCCTCCAGGGCCCCAGGAAGGGTGGGCAGATCGGCAAGGGACAGGACGATTTCCAGACCGGAAGCCTCCGCCATTTCCGCGGCGTGTCCGGCGAGACCGAAACCCGTAACGTCGGTGACGGCGTGGGGTTCCAGTGACGACAGGGCTTCGGCCGCCGATCGATTAAGAGTGCTCATCCACCGGACGGCCGTGCCCAGGGCGGCGTTCGAGGCTTCGTCTCCCTTGGCGGCGGTGGTCACAAGGCCCGTTCCGAGGGGTTTGGTCAGGACCAGGACGTCTCCCGGTTTGGCGCCACCGTTCCGCCAGATCCTCTGGGGGTGGACCAGCCCGGTGACGGCAAGTCCGTAGAGCAACTCCTGACCCTCGATCGTATGGCCACCGGCCAGAACGGCCCCGGCCTCCTCCAATGCTGACAGCCCGCCCCGGAGGATTTCCTTGAGAGTGGTGGTGTCGTATCTGTCCATGGGGAAGCTGACGAGGTTCATGCCGGCCAGGGGAACTCCACCCATTGCGTAGACATCAGAGAGGGCGTTGACGGCTGCGATCCGGCCGAAGGCGAAGGGGTCGTCCACCATCGGAGGGAAGAAATCAGTGGTATGGATCAGGCCGATGTCGTCTCTGATCCTGACCACTCCGGCATCGTCGGCGCTCTCGATCCCTACGATCAAATCGTCAGACTCCAGGCGGGGCAGTCCGCAAAGGATCTTTTCGAGCGTTCCTTTGGCCAACTTGGCGCCGCAGCCTCCGTAGGCCGTTTGACGGGTCAGTTGCACGAGGTTGCCATCGGTTCGGGCATCCAGGGAGGACGGCATCCATGCGTCGTCGCGGCGCCTATAAATTGCGGAGGGCTCGATTCCCAGGTCATTGAAGATGGCGTCAAGAGCACTCGAATCGTCGGCAGAGGCTTCGAGTACCACCCCGCATTCGGAACTGACGACTCGAGGAGCCGGAATGGTGTCTACGGGGAAACCGGCGCTCCGGGCGGCCTTCTCGGCCCGCATGACCCGCTGGACTGAGCCGAAGACAATCAGGAGGTCTTTTGAGGAAGCATTCATGGATCGGGAGTGTAACCCGGCGAGGTGGAGGTGGGTGATACTCGATACTTGAAACTTGAAACTGGATACTCGAAACTGGCGGGGTACTCGTAAAACCCGCCAGGGATAAAGGGGTTAGGGGTTAGGGATTAGGGAAAGGTATGGCTTAGAAAATCTGCCGGTGGTCCTTGACTCCTGTGCCCTGAATCCAAAGCGTCCAGTTTCGAATTTCCGATC
>JAUXDC010000205.1 GCA_030618605.1 Holophagae bacterium
GAGCTCGACGACGAGCGCCGCGCCGCCATGGTCTCCAACCTGCTGGTCGTGCTGTGCAGCGACCGCCACACCCAGCCGGTTGTCAACACGGGCTCGCTCTACACCTAGTTAGCCCGCATTTCTCACCAGTGATCTACTATGACACCCGATACACTGCACCTTGCCGTGCCTTTCGCAACTCGTCCTCCTCAACGGACTGTCGAGTACGCCTGCGTCGGTCAAGTTCCGAAAAACCCAGCAATGCACGGCGTCTCGGGCGCCTCGCTACGAAAACTGGTGAGAAGTGAGGGCTAGTGTGAACAAGCGCGAAGCATTTCTCTTGCGGGTCGATCCCGAGGTCCTCGACGCACTCAGGCGTTGGGCGCGGGACGACCTGCGGTCGGTCAACGCCCAGGTGGAGTTCATCCTCCGCCGGGCGTTGATGGGTGAGGGCCGGCTGCCCAAGGGTGAGGGGAAGCGGCGGAAGTCACCTCCGACTGAACTGTGACCGGATAGGTGCGGTAGTAATCGCCCATCCACAGACGAGTCAGCCGCCATGCGGCCAGCTCCATGAACTCGGGCAGCACCGTTGTACGCCGTCCAAAAAGTACCGGTTCATCACCGTCTCCCCGGCTACGACAGACCGCAACCATCCCGTGGCACACAGCAGCTACCTGATGATCGAGACCATAACGTCGATGGGTGTGTCGGCATGACCCGATATCTAAGGAAATCACTCTCCCTTTACACTGGTTAGGAGATCTGATTATCTTTCTCAAAAAGCACGATCCGTTGGGCGTGCACCCCCGGGATCACGCCTCTGTGGGCCATGACCCTACACCCTTGCTTCTCGAACAGCCCGAAGAACTGCTCGCGCGAAGGCATCGGCATCGTACGCTTGTGTCCGGCTCGCCTCCAGTACCGTTTTTGCCATGAATGGATAGCGGTCTTTTCATAGAACGACACGATCATGTAGCGTTTGCACACCCTTGCCAGCTCTTCAATGAGCTGATCCCTGAGCTCCTCCCGCTTGATGTGCTGAAAAAAACGGAAGTTGAATATCAGATCGAATTCGCCCGTGTCGAAGGGTAAAGGTTTGAACAGGTCGATCTCTACTGTCTCGATTGGGGGCCCTTCGACCGATTCGGCGTCAACCAACGCCTTCAGGCGCTCCACAGAGATGTCGCCACAGACCAGCCCTTCGGATGCCGCAGCACGCAACTGCGGTGTAAATCTACCGTGGCCGCTCGGCACATCGAGAATTCGGCGAAGGGGTCGCTCGATCAGCTCGAACATGCCGGCAACGATCTTTTGCTCACGCCAGTTAATGAACATCTGAGATCGTCCGTAGCGGGTTCGCATGTAGGTTGCTCGGTCTGCGTTTCTCAAATCTAAACCTCTTCTGTGGAATTCCAGCCTCAAGTTCGGCCGAATCTTTTCCGGAAAGGTGTTTCCCTTTCGCTTCGCCAATTCAAGCCATCAATGAATATACACAACCTCGCCATCGTTGTGGCAGGTGATACGCGAGGCCTCAGGCTCAGCCGGGCTTGCTTTCACTTGTTTGTCGGGTCGCCGTCCGCATAGAGTTCGCAAAGCCCAACCTTGTTGATTTCCTGTGCGAGCTTCGAAATCCACTTGGTTCCGGTCCCATGATAAACAAAACGTCATACGCTCCTGGCTTACAATGAGCGCCGAACCGCAGGGAGGTCAGATGAGAAGACAACAGTTCATACTCCAAACCGTCGTGATCACCTTGGTCATGCTGATGATGGCGGCCGAACCGGTTTTTGCGCAGCGAGAGGAGTGTACCTCGGCGGTCCTTGGGCCGACGGCCACCACTTCGGGCGCACCCATTCTGTGGAAGAACCGTGACACGAGTACTCTTTCGAACCGAGTGGTGTTCGTGGATGAGCAGCCCTTCACCTATTTGGCCCTGGTCAACGGTGACGATCCCTCGGGTCGACGCTGCTTTGCCGGCCTGAATTCCGAAGGCTTCGCAATCATGAACACGGTGGCCTACAACCTTCCAGATGTTGCCGGTGAGGCCAAGGATCTCGAGGGGACGATCATGGCTGACGCCCTCAGAACCTGTCGTACGGTGGAGGACTTTGCCTCGTACCTCAAGGCCAACCAGGGGAAGCACCTGGGCAGTCTTGCAAACTTCGGCGTGATCGACGCCCAAGGCCGTGCCGCCATCTTCGAGGCCCACAACCACGGTTTTTCAATGCTCGACACGGCTGAGGTGGCGGCAGGATACCTGGTGAACACCAACTTCGCCCGCACCGGCGAGGAGGGTGAAGGTGGCGGCTATCTCCGTTTTGAGCGTGCAACAACCCTCTTTGAAGACCTCGGGGGCTCCAAAATTCCCTTTGAAACGATCCTCACAAAATTCTCCCGCGACATCGGTCATGCCCTGCTGCGAAGGCCGACCTGGGAGGAGATGGCCCTGGTTTTGGCGGACGAACCGGTATGGATCTCCACCCGAGACAGCATTGACAAGTACCACACTTCAGCAACTGTGGTCATTGAGGGCCGGCGACCCGGGGTGGCTGATTCGGTGGCCACCATGTGGATTCTGCCCGGCGAACCGCTGTGCGCAGTCGCCGTACCGCTCTGGGTGGAGGCGCAGTCCAGTCCCTACGTGCTTTCCCAGGGAGAACCCGACGCACCGATGTGGGCGGAAAGTCTCCGCATCAAAAAGATCGTGCGCCCCTATTCGGAAGGTCACAAGAACGAGTATCTCAACCTGACACCGCTGGTGAACCTTGATGGCGGCTTTCGCGCCCAGTTGGACACAGGGGAAGCCGAAATCCTGAAATTGACCTCCAAGTTCCTCCAGACGACCCATAGCCCAATGGAATACCGTACCTTCCAGGAAAGCATGGCGCGACTCGCGCTCGATGCCCTGAGGTCGGTTGGCGAGCCGAAGGCCGACACGCCGGCCCTTGCAGAAATCGGGCGAACCAATGCCCGGGCCATGGAGGCCGGTCCCCTGAAGGTCGGAGTCTATGCCGACGGCGGCGCCAGTCCCGTCTGCGTCACAGAGACGATGGCCGCTCTCGAGATTGATCCCGGAATTCTCCCTGTCACCGTACAGGCGGTCGACCTGATGACCGGGGTTCTCGACAATCTCGACGTGCTGGTTTTTCCTGGGGGCAGCGGAAGCAAGCAGGCCTCCAGCATGGGCAGCCAAGGCCGGGAAAAGGTCCGACGCTGGGTTCTCGAGGAGGGCAAGGGCTGCGTGGGAATCTGTGCGGGCGCCTACCTGCTCTCGACCACACCTGTCTACGCGTGGTCGCTGAAGCTGATCTCCGCAGACGTCATCGACAGATCGCACTACAACCGGGGACGGGGCCTCATGGAGATTGGATTCACCGATGATGGGCGGCAGTCATTCCCGGAGATCGGCGCCGGAGTGCCGAGCTTCCTACAGTACTACGACGGTCCCGTTCTGGTGCGCTCGACAAACACCAAACTCCCGCCCTACAACGAGTTGGCGACCTACGTCTCCGACATCCACCTCAGTGGAGGCTCGTCGCCCGGAATCACTCCCGGCAAGACAGCGTTACTGATGAACCGGGCGGGCAAGGGAAAGGTGGCCGCCTGCGTCGGCCACCCGGAAGCAACCCCGGGCATGCGCTGGATGATTCCACGGATGGTGCGCATGGTCGCGGGCGAAAGGTTGGTTTCCTACCCTTCTCACGTGGTTCGTCCGCTCAGGGAGACGCGTGAAATTCTCTTCGACGCTGACCGGGCGAGCGCGGAGCGAGCGTTGTTCTGGCAGCTTGTCGACAATGATCCGGAAGAGAAACTCAGAGCTCTGAGGGCTCTCGTCGACATGCGGTCGCGGCCGGCGCTTCGATGGGCCCAGGGCCTGCTTCGGGACGATGACCCCAGAGTGCGGCGGCTTGCGGGAGCGGTCCTCCAAGAAGCCGAATACACACCTGCCATCGACGATTTGAGCGCCGCCATACTGATGGAGCAGGACGAGATTCTCCGCAAGGCCCTTCAGAAGAACCTTGAACTCCTGACAAAAATTATCGTGGCGGACGCTTCCTGAGGGGCTATGGACCCAAGGACCCCTTGATGGCAGGCAATTCTCCGATGCCTTTGAGAGAGATGATCAGTCGATAGTCCCTGGCCGGATAGGTTGCCGATTTCAGATCCCGGTACTCTGCCCGCACACCCCAACAACTTCCCTTCCAACCCAAGCCGTAGCGCTGTTGCTGGAGCAACGCTTTTTCCACATCGTAGGCAATATGGACATCGAAGGAGAGCGGGAAATCAGCCTTTTTCAGGCCGAACCGTACCTGAGCCTGGGATGAGGTCTTCTCGCCCGTCGTCGCCGAGTAGCCGTCGTACCAGGTCATCCCAACGTTGTACGAGGGCTTGAACATCGAAGCCGACAGGGAGGTCGAGCGCAACTTGTTGGTCAGGGCGTCAAAAGAGGCCCGGGCGTCAACCGCCGTTCCCGTGACGGGAACGACCCGCAAGGCAACGCCGTAGGGACTCTTCTGTGAGGTCATGCCGTCGGCCCCGTAGCTCAACGGGTCTGAGAACGAGTAGGTCTGGAAGAAATCCAGCGAGGCAACCTCGCGGGCGCTGGGGTTCTTTCTTGACTTGACATAAAGACGATTGGCCAACGTCAAGGTGGCCCGGTTGGTAATCGGCGTCGAATCCACCTCGTCGAAAAGGGGGATCAAATTCATGTCGTCCCCAGGATCCGACAGGTACTGGTAGGTCAGCCGCGGCTCGACCAGATGCTTGACCTTGGTACCCTTATCGTTGTCCAGATCAAAGATCCGGGAAAAGGACGGGCCCACCAGGTCCAATCGTCCCAGAGCGTAGATTCTCGATATCGGCGTCTCATCGAAGGACTTACGATCATCGGTGTAGCGGGAGCTGTACCAGGTGACCCTGCCGCCTACGCTGGGGGTGACCGTCAGCCAGGTCGGGCCGGGAAGGGTGTAGGAGATCTCCGGAAACAGATCGGCACGAGCGTAGGTCCCCTTGAGGTCACCGCCGCGGTCGACGTTGAAGACATTGACCGACGAGATCAGATTCCAGTAGAGCGCGGTCCGTCCAATGCGGTTGGATCGGATGCGGATCTCGGCCTCGGGCAATTGGTGCTGGGTGACGTCGTCGCCCGTCAGAAAGGTCACCCGCCGATCCAGGCGGAGATTGAGGGTGGCGGGCCCCCGGGATCGGGTCGCGAGAATCTGCGAGTAGAGATAACGACGGGTGTTGTTTTGAACGTCGTTTTGAAACTCCTGGAAGAAATCGTTGTCCGACAATTCATGGATCTCGGCCATCAATTTAAAACCCAGAACGTCATCTTGCCGGTGCTTCCCGTCGATCTTCCACTGCCACACGCCATCGTTGGGATCTCGAACCGTGTAGGCAAAGAGTTCACCGTAGGCCCCCTGCGTCGGCGCCCACCGAAACTCCGTACCCAGGCCGTAGTATTTCTCTGAGAACCAGTCGAGGTAGATCGTCGTGTCGTAGCTCCTCCCGAGCGGCACGAAGAGTCGCGCCCCCAGATGAAAGCCCCGGCGTTCGGAATAGCCGAATCCCGGCATCATAAACCCCGCAGCCCTCTCGGTCTTGACCGGCCAGAGCAGATACGGGAAATACAGGACCGGCAGACGCTTGATCCTGAAGGCAACGCCCTTGAAACGCCCATAGCCCTCATCCTCGATCAGCGCCTCTCTCAGGTGAAGGTCCCAGGAGGGGCGATCCTCCTGCTCACAGGCGGTGAACGTTCCGTCAATGATTCGGTAGTGGGTCTCGTCAACCCGCTCCAGAACGGCGCCGGTGAAACTATAGGTCGGCGGCGCCGTTCCGGTCGCGTTGGTGAAGGTCCCGCTCTTGGTCTTGAGGTTGTAGAGGAGAGTGTCGGCCGTGAACCGTTGAGGTCCTCGATCAAGGATTACCCCACCTTCGGCCTTGATATCGCCTGTGGCGCGGTCCAACTCGACCGACTGGCATTGAATCCGGATGTCCTGATAGGTGATAACAACATCCTCGAAGGCATGCCATACATTGCCCTCCCACTCCTGGGATCCCTTGGCTCGCACGGCGACCGCCCCCATCTGGGCGGTCGCTTGGGCGGCCACCAGGAGGATCACAGCCATGATGATCCACCTCAGAGGCCCGGCCTCCAGACTCCACGCCTTCAAAATCTCTACAACTTCTCGACGATCATTGCGGCGGCCTCGCCGCCACCGATGCACAGCGAAGCACAGCCGAACCTTTTGCCGTGACGCTCAAGGGCGTTCAGCAGAGTCACCATGATCCGGGCGCCGGATGCACCGATCGGATGTCCCAGAGCCACGGCGCCACCGCTGACGTTGACCTTGTCGACGGACAACTCCAAATCGGTCAGTGCGGCCAGGACCACCGCGGCGAAGGCCTCGTTGATCTCGAATAAATCGATGTCGCCGATCGACATCCCTGCCCTGTCCAAAACCTTCCGGATGGCGCCTATCGGTGCAGTGGTGAACCACTCGGGCTCCTGGGCAACGGTCGCCTGGGCGACGATGCGAGCGATCGGTTTGCACCCCAGAGCCTGAGCCTTTGAGGCTGAGGTCAACACCAACGCGGCCGCGCCGTCGTTGATCTTGGAGGCGTTGGCCGCCGTGACGGAGCCTTCCTTGTCAAAGGCCGGACGCAACTTGGACATTTTTTCCAGATTTGCCTTGCCCGGCTCTTCGTCGGCATCGACGACCGTGACGGCGCCTCGCCGTCCAGGCACCTCAACAGGGGTGATCTCCGCGGCAAATGTCCCGTCTTCCATCGATGCCAGCGCACGCTTGTAGGACATCATTGCGAACTCATCCTGGACCTCACGGGTAAATCCGTAGTGCTTGACGCAGGTTTCGGCACA
>JAUXDC010000339.1 GCA_030618605.1 Holophagae bacterium
CCAGCGAGTCGAAGAAGCCACGCTCCAGCCAGTCATCACCATCCCAATAGGTCGAAGCGGACCCTCCCCAGTAGGAGACAAAGCCCTTGGACGGCTGAATCACCGCAGCTTCGCCGAAGACATCGTCATAGTTCACCCACTCGTTGGAACTACAAGAATGTCCGTGTGCGATGGGGTACATGTCGGTATTGCCGAAGTTCGGCATGTCACCAGTCCCGAGTGGAGGATCACCGGACCAACCCGAAGGCCCAGAATGCGCCGAGTACACCGCCCAGGCACGGCCCGTGTTGAGGTCAGCAATCAGTTCTGCGGTCGTCGGGTTTTGGGTGTCGCCGTACCACAGGTCGGTTTCGGCGCTGTTCGGCGGGGGATCCATCAGCTCGGATATGACGTCCTCATGGGTCGTCACTCGACCCATGTAATCGTCTCCCGCCAAAAAGAGGGCCCGATTCAACCACGCCGAGTTGGCAGCGGTCGGCTGCTCGTAATGGAGAATCTTGTCGCGCATATTAATGAGCTCGGTCGAATCGTCAATCGGCCAACGCGAAATCATCATGTCGGGATAGAGATCTCCGTCCATCTGAACGTAGAGCAGATCGGTTCCCCCACCGGCATTACCCGTCGTGTAGGTCGCCAGCACACCGGGCGAATCACCGATCATCAGGATGTAGACCGGAGGGTTGGCGCCATTGTAAAGCCCTGTGATGTACGCCTTGATATCTGTCGTCGTGGTCCCGGTGACTGCAGTCGTCGCGACCGTAACGTTATATCCACAGCTGGTCTTCCAGTCGACGAAGGGTTGCAGATCACTGACGAAGGATGCCGGCGTGACGATCAGGAACTCGATTGGTGCGTCGGTTGGATAGCCCCACCCGGCATCTCTGCCGTCAGCTGAACCCGAAAAACCAAGGTTAAGAGTGGCTCGTCCCAGGAAAGCGTCAAATGCTCGGCTGGACAGGCGGTTCATTTTCGCCGATGTCGCAACTTCATCTCCACCCTCAAACGTCAAACGGAGTCTGACCCGAGACGCAACGCGCAGGGTCCCAGCGTCCACGTCATATTGGATCGGGGCAAAGGCCAACTTCACCATCCGGTGATCCCGCATCGTCACCGGCGCTTCAACGCTGACCAGTTCATGCCCGACAATGCCGGAGTAGGCAGCCTCTTTGAAACTGAAACGCCAATCCCTGGCCTCCTGGCAATCACACTTCGGGATCGACAGTTGAACCGGAAAGAGAAGACCTGAAAAATCACGGGTGGCAAGATCAATCGACTGCCACTCGAGGATATTTGTATCTACCGTAACCGTAGCGCCCTCTGGAATCTCAACGAACCGTCGAAACGCAGGCAACTGGGGTGCACCGATATCGCCTACCGAACCGGCGCCCGGAATTGCCACCCGCGTGAAGGTCTGGCCCTCGACCACTGTCGCCTCGAGAGTGATTCCCGGGACCTCAAACTCCAGTTCGAGGACCGAGATATCCGACCGACTGATCTGGACCTCTGTCGGGCTCACACCCCGATGAGACCCGAAATCAATCCATACCTCTTCGGCACCGGCCGCACCAACACACAAACCAAAAACTGCAATGACTACCAGTAAACGCCGCATGAAAACCCCCAATGGTTTCGCTGGGCCCGAATCAGGCCACCCGAGATCATCCCACGGGATGGAAAAATGTCAATTTTGAATGGCAATCTCAGATTGAATATCGCAATTGCTTGCGATGAAACCGCAGCTCCCGACGAGCTTCAACTCACCATGCCACCGGTCAAGAATAGAGGCCCTCGATCAGGTCCTTGTACCTGGCGAGGAGCACTCGCCGTTTCAACTTCAGGGTCGGAGTCAGCTCCCCTGCCTCCTGGGTGAACTCGTCGGGTACGAGCACAAAATTCTTCACCCTCTCGTACTTCGAGAAACCCTCCATCCTGGCATCAATAATCGCTTGGTAGTGGGTCTTGACTCTTTGGCTATGGCACAGGCCGATCAGATCACCCTCAATGTCGTTTTCTCTCGCCCACGGTTCAAGAACCTCTTTCTCGGGCACGATCAGGGCGCTGATGAAGTTGCGCTTGTCACCTATGACCATCGACTGGCCGATGAAGGGGTCCCCCTTGAGAGCGTTTTCTATTGGCTGCGGTGCGACGTTCTTGCCTCCGGCGGTGACAATCAACTCCTTGATCCGGTCAGTGATGTGAACGAACCCGTTGTCGTCAATGTGTCCGACGTCGCCGGTGTGCAACCAGCCGTCGGAATCAATGGTTTCGGCCGTAATCTCCGGCTTCCTCCAGTACTCACGCATGACGATGCCACCCCGGATCAAAATCTCCCCTTCATCGGTGATCTTCAGCTTTACGCCGGAGCATGGTTTGCCGACGCTGCCGAAGAGGAACTCGTTCGGCGTGCTGATCGTCCCCACCCCGGTGAGCTCGGTCATTCCCCAGATTTCGAGGATTCTGATGCCCACGGCATCGAAGAACTGCCCGAGCTCCCGGGCGAGAGGCGCCCCGGTTGAGAAGAAGCACTTCACCCGGCCCCCGGTTGCTGCCCGGATTTTTCCGAAGACCAGGGCATCGGCAATGGAGTGTTTGAGTGACAGACCCAGCGGCGCCGAGCCGTTCGCCTCCGCCTCACGGAACCGTCTGCCGACGCCGAGCGCCCAGAAGAAAAGCCGCCGTTTGAGCGGGGACCCCTTCTGCACACCCTCGTGGATTCTGGCGTGGATCTTCTCGTACACACGCGGAACCCCTATGATATGGGTCGGCCGGACTTCCCTGAGATTCTCACCCAGGGTCTCCAGGCTCTCGGCGTACGCCAAGGTGACACCGTGCAGATGGGAATACAGGTCGACGACCCGCTCGAGGATGTGCGACAACGGCAGGAACGAGATCACCACATCTCCCACCCCACCCTCGATACCGGCTTCAAGAGCATTGAACTGCGCCATGAAATTGCCGTGGCTGAGGACCACCCCCTTCGGCTCACCCGTCGTGCCGGATGTGTAAACGAAGGTCGCAGCATCCTCGGGCCGCACCTGTTTTGACATCTGGGCGAACTCCTCGTACGAGCGGCCGCTCCCGTGTTCCTTCAATGTGTCCAGGCTGATCACGAAGTCGTCTTCCTCGAGGCCGTCCGGATAGAATACGATGACCTTTTCCAGCGACGGTACGCATTCACGGACCGAGAGGATCGTTTCGAGGTGGGCCATGGTGGAGACGAACGCCACTTTCGTTTCCGCGTCGTTCAGGATGTACTCCACCTGTGAGGAAATCAGGGTGGTGTAGATGGGAACCGCCAGGAACCCCGCCGCCATGGCGCCGAAGTCGGTGGTCGCCCACTCGGGGCGGTTCTCCGACAGAATGGCGATGCGATCGCCCCGCTCGAAACCCAGAGCGCACAGGCCGAATGCTGTCTCCTGTACCTGTTTGAGTGCCCAAGAGAAGGGGTAGGATTGCCAATCTCCATCGCGTTTGACCAAAAACGCATCATTTTCACGGTAACAATCGACGACCTTGAGAAACCGCTCGTTGAGTGTGGGGCCCATAAGTTTTTCCTTCCATCGATTTGCCTTTGAATTATTTCAGGGAAACCAACTGAAATCAAACGGGCCCGCTTGAAAACTCCAGGTACACTGACCCCGATGAAAAGTCGTTCCACTCCCCTCTTTCCTCTCCTGATTCTCACTCTCCTCTCCGGGGCTGCTGCC
>JAUXDC010000067.1 GCA_030618605.1 Holophagae bacterium
GACCTGCTGATTCAGCATGCCACTTACGTCAAAGACGTGACTCAGGCCATGGGAAGCCCGGACACTCACCTTCGTTTCGCAGTCAGAGATCATAATGACAATATGCGCCTCGTCACAATACTGGCGTCGCTCAGTGCCGGGCCTTGAGAATTTTGGTGCCGACGCAAATCTCCCATAGCCGTTTGGAGGACGTATGAGGATCACCCAAGATCTTGTCTTTGACACATCTCTCCCCCAAGACAAAACCATCAACACAATCGCCTCCATCGAGGAAATGGAAACCCTTGAGTCCCTTGGTGACCGGCTCGAATCGGTCGGCGTCCGCGAAGGGATGACTCTCCTCGTTCACACATCACTGAGAAGCCTTGGGTGGATCTGTGGTGGGGCGCAAACCGTCATCGATTCCCTTCTCAATGCCGTCCAACCCGGGGGAACCATTGTGTTTCCGGCGTTCACAGGGAACAACACTGATCCAATCCACTGGAGGCGTCCACCAGTTGCAACCGATGCAGTCAGGAGGAAAATTCTCGCCAACACTCCACCCCACCACAAGAGATACTCACTGCCATGGTCCAACGTTGGCGCCGTGCCTCGGCTTGCAGCATCCTGGGAGGGAGCGGTCCGAAGTACCCACCCCCAACATTCCTTCCTTGCCATAGGCCCAAGGGCAACGGACCTGTGCAGGCCGGACGAACACAATTACGATTTCCCTCTGGGAGGGGAAGGAGTCCTCGGGCGGCTCTACGAGCTGGATGCCACAGTGCTCTTCATCGGCGCACCATGGACAGCGACGACCGCGTGGCACCTGTCCGAATTCCGGATCCACCAGCCTCTTCCGAAGCAACTCGTCAAGGACGATATTTCGGTGGTCACATGGAAAGGCAAGCGGGCCTACGCTCATTACCGCACACTGTGGCACGACGTGTCGGACTTTGAGGGCATCGGGGCCGAACTCCTGGAGCATCACAGCGAGATATGTTCGTCCATGTCCCTTCCCGGGCATCTTCCACTTCGAAGGATCGGGTTCCGCAACCTTGTCGACAGGGCAATACCGATCATCCGCACACTCAGAGGGTTGTAGGCCGGCCTATGAACGAGTTTTCCCAACCTGAGGCTCGGGATTCCAACCACCGAGATCGCCCGACTCGAAGTCCCCCCGGAAGAGGACACAATTGGGCACTGACAGGGGATCCAGTGGGTTCGATCCACACTTGACCTCGAGGCCGTCCGGGTAGGTGTCGTCGTCCGTGTCCGAATTGTTCGGATCGGTTTCTTCCGGATCGACTACTCCGTCCTGATCCAGGTCCTCTTCATTGTCTTCGAGCCCGTCGCCATCAGCGTCCGGCCCCATTTCGACGATTTTTCTCACCGACCGACGGCCACGAGGCTCCCTCTTGGGCACGGGGGTAGGCGTCGGACTTGGATCTTGCGTGATCTGGATTCCGTGCACGCACACTCCAAGCATTCTGGTGTCATAGTTGTTCTCATAAACCTTTGCCGGAATGTAGGTGTCGCTGATCAGCTCGATCTCGAGGATGTCATCGAACTGAATCCGATCCAGCCTTTCACTCCCAAACCAGACGCCTGGTTTCAGCTTTTCCCTCATCAGGGTCTTTCCGTTGACGCGGACCAAAAACTCTGTCTCCTCCAGACCACCGGTATAGATCTTCAGTTCGAGATATCGAGCTTTCTGCGGATCCTTGATTGGGATGACCAGCCTGCCGTGGCCGTCGGTCCAGCGCCACGACCCAGACATATTATTCTCGGTGATGTGGAAGCCTGATTCTTCGACTCCGGGTACGGTAACGACACCCAGGGCATTCTCATCATCACCTAATAAAACCACATGAACATCCAACGCCCTGAGTTCGAGTGCATCGGGAGCAAGAACTACCTCGAAAATCTCGATCGTGTTCTCTCCGTCATGAAATGCCGCCGCCGGAACCATGGCCGACCAATCATCAGGCTGTGTCGCCTTCGCGCCCCCCCATGTCCTGGTCACCGCCTGAATTACGCCGTTGACGGCAACAGCAAGTGAGAGTTCAGGCTCATGCCTCCATCCCGAAGTCATCTTCCCAGAAATTTGAGCAGGGATGAACGAAGCGGAGGTATCCAGACTGTGAACATCCACCGGGAGAACAATCTCGCAGGCACGACCAGAGTGTGGTCCAGGTCCAACCTCTGATATCTGGTGCCCGAGCAGAGGCTCACCACCTTCGAAAGGCGATATTCCGAAAATGGCCCGGGGATCAGCTCCCGTTCCGAAGACCATGATGCGCTCGTTCGCAGCTTCGACCTTCCGCTCATGAAGCGCAAGATCGAATAATTGCCTATTGTCTTCCCCGTCAAAAAAACATTGGCTCTCATTCTCCCAGGACTCGCTTGAGACAAGCGATTTTCCGTCCATCGCCCAATTGAGGTCAACCTCAAGAACCTCCGCAATTGTGGGGAGAATATCGACTGATTCAACCAGCCTGTCGTCAATCTCGCCGCCCTTTTTCGAATGTGGCAGCTTGATGAGAACCGGTACCGGGGCAATGTCCTGGGCATTGGTCTCACTGATTGCCCGGCGATTGTCGCCCGGTCTGAAGCTGACACCGTGGTCAGCAGTCACGATCATGACGGCCTCTTCGTACACCCCGATGTCCTTGAGACGCTGCACAAGCTGCTGCAACATCAGGTCCCCGTACCCGACCTGGAGAAGAAAACGCTGATAGAGCTGCTTGACCAGCCAGGGATCGTCGACCCAGAGATCTCCGGCTTCAATCCCTCGCAGCCAGCCATCGGTCGTGTAACGCTGGCCGTTGGGGAGGTACTCCAGAGGAATATGTGGAATACCTACATGAAGGAAAACAAAAAGGGGCTTCTCGGTTTTCTCCAACCCCTCGACAAAATGCTCAAAGTCCAGTCTCCGATCACCCTTCAGATGCAACATTGCCATTGTCTGCCAGTCGTTGTTCCCGGTATCGAAATCACGCCAGGTCTGGTCCACCGGCTGAAGGTGACCCACCATATCTGTGGGAAGAACGATGTGTTGGTACACAACGGACAAGTCGGAAAAGAGCGATTGTAGGCGGACCGCGGCAGTCGGTTTCTCGACCTTCGTCAAGTCCTCCGGGCACAGTGAGGTGACCGGCTCGTGGATTTCAAAATCATGCGAGTTCGCCAGCATGGAAAAGAGGTTGTTGGGAAATTCCCTCGCAATTGGATACTGACCCATCTTCGAATACAGACCAGTGACGATCGGCGGCACCGCACGGGTGGTAAACGCCGCTGATGTCGTGGCGTTCCTGAACCAAACACCATCGTCGGCAAGCGCAGTGAACCCGGGAAATCGGTCCCGGTCGATCTTCTGGTCCACACCCATGAGACAACTGGTGGGCAGTTCATCAAAAACGACCATGACCACCGGTACGAGCGTATCGACCCGTGGTCCATCTTCGATTCGGACATCAGGTGTATGAACCAGTTTGCGAACTCCAGGCGCCATGAAGAATGCAGCCGGAAAAATAACCAACCCCAGAGACATGTAGGTCAGAAACCTGCGTACCATCAGGGACCGCAGGGCGGCTGCTGAGACAGCAATGCCAATGGCAAGACATGCCAACACGATGACCGATCCATGACCAACCGGGAGCTTCTTTGCCGCCGGAAGCAGTACCAGTCCGGTCAAACCAGCCAGGAACAACCCATGTACGATCACCCAGATGCGTCGACCAAAGCGCCATGCCATGACCTCGATCAGAGCCAAAGGCAGAGGAACAACGAGGACCAGAAATACCACCAGGACGATCAGATCCAATGGTCTCGACCCCCGCACAGCAAAGAACTCACTGTGGCGAGCAAGCAGATCCAGTAGCGGCCGAGCTATCGCAAATCCGGCAAGAGTGAACACATGAAGACATCCGACCCACAACTCGTCCGTGTTTCGTACATCACCTGGTGTTGGGTTCTTGCTCATTGTTGGGCTCTCGGCCTCTGAAGATGAATTTGATCAGCTCTGCTCTTCCTTGTCCACCGGCTCAGGGCGACTGGGGCCGAACATCCCTCGAATCTTGTGCCAAAAGGCCTTGAACATGACCAGCCCGGCCGCAACAACGGCCACAACCACTTGCAGAATCATCGATCCCGTGGCGGGATCAAGGTAGGCATGCACCGTCCGAGGTGTCAGAACGAGGAGAACGACAACCAGTGAAACAAGTGAGATCAGGTACTTCATTATTTGTTTTCTTTCCGCCATTCACTCATGACTACCTCCAAGCCGGATGTCTTGACTGACTCCACATGCCGGGGAAGATCCGAACTTCAATCCAAAACGGCGGGGGAATTCTATTTTGACAGTATTCTTTCTGTCAATGGTCTTCAATCATTGGGGACTCAATCTCCCACCTATTTTGGTCTGAGACTGTGCTAAGTTGCGTCGTCGTCAATCGCCCCGCCAGGACAAGAACCGTTCCCTGGAGGATTCAATTGGTGACAAAAGGAGTAGCCAAGCGGTGGTCTTCAGCTCAATCACTTTTCTCTACTACTACCTGCCTCTGGTACTGCTTGCATACCACCTGCTCTTCCTCCCGGTAACTCTTGGCTGGCGATCGTCACTCTGGCGCCGATTGAGCAATTTATTCCTGCTCTTGGTCAGCCTGACCTTCTACTTCTGGGGAGAAAACTTCCTGATCTGGATTGTGGTCACTTCGACGATGATCGACTACATCGCCGGGCTCCTGATCGCCAAGGGCTTTACCCCGGGACCGATTGCCATTCTCAAGGAGGGCGAACCCAGATCGGGCTGGCAGCACTTCGGCCTGATCATGTCCATTGTCTCCAACCTGTGCTTTCTGGGTTTCTTCAAGTATTTCAACTTCTTCATCGACAACTTCAATACGACGATGGCCGGCTTCGGGCTGGAGGGCGCCATGTGGCAGGATTTTACGCGCATCACCCTGCCCCTCGGTATTTCGTTCTACACCTTCCAATCCATGAGCTACACGATCGATGTCTACAAAGGCAAGGTGCCCGCAACCCGCAACCTGATCGATTTCGCCTGCTACGTCACCATGTTTCCACAACTGGTGGCCGGGCCCATCGTCCGCTATCGAGACGTTGCCAACCAACTTGTCACCCGGGTCATCACGCGTGAAGGCTTCGCATCCGGCGTTGAACGCTTCGTTGTCGGTCTTGCCAAGAAGGTGATCATCGCGAACACCGTGGCGGTAGCGGCGGACACTGTCTTCGCCATTCCGGCCGACGAGGTCACCCCGGTCCTGGCCTGGATCGGAATCCTCGCCTATACGCTCCAGATTTATTTTGATTTCTCCGGATACTCGGACATGGCCATCGGCCTCGGGCGGATGTTCGGATTCAACTACCTCGAGAACTTCAACTACCCCTACATCGCCCAGAGCGTTCAAGACTTCTGGCGGCGGTGGCATATTTCGTTGTCCAGCTGGTTCCGCGACTATCTTTTCATCCCGCTGGGCGGAAGCCGGGGATCAAAGGCAAAGACCTATTTCAACCTCGTGACGGTCTTCTTCCTGTGCGGGCTGTGGCACGGCGCCGCCTGGAATTTCGTGGTCTGGGGCCTTTTCCACGGCGCCTTCCTGGTCATCGAGCGCATGTGGCTCTCCGGGGTTCTGGCCCGTACCCCAAGACCACTGCGCCATGTGTACACAATGCTCGTGGCCATTGTCGGCTGGGTGCTGTTCCGGGCCGAGACCCTCGGCTACGGCGTGGGCTTTCTGCAAGCAATGGCGGGGCTGAGCGTCGGCGACTCGGTTCTGCACCCTCTGGGCAGGTACCTGGCCCCCGAAATCACCATTGCGATGATCCTTGGCTTCATCGGATCGGCGCCGGTGATCCCAGTCGTGACACGTCGCATCCGCGCGCTCATCAGTGACGAAACGTCCGTATTCGGCAGCGGCTTGTTCCAAGCGGCCTACGGATCGGCCACCGTGTTTTCGCTTGTGGTACTCATGGTGTTGGTCGGCATGCGCCTCGCGTCAGGATCCTACAACCCCTTCATCTACTTCCGCTTCTGAGGTGCCTCTCATGCCTCAAGAGACCCCGAACCTCCGTCCTTCACCCACTCGGGAATGGGTGATCATCATCGTCTTCCTGGTCCTTATCGCTACCCCGTCTGTCGGCCAGTTCGCAGGCTTCTCGGACACCGGGTTCATCAAGATGACCGAGTTGCGAAACCCAGCACCCCGCCCAGAGTGGCCTTCGGAGCACGAGCGGTGGAGAGAGTTCCCTGCCCAGGTTGAGACCTTCATCAACGATCACTTCGGCTTTCGGGCGTGGCTCAGCACGCTCAACAATACTGTCTTGGCCTTTCTCGGCACGTCCGGTTCGAAGAAAGTCATCATCGGCGAAGATGGGTGGCTTTTTGTCAGAGACCCGCGTTTGATCGGCAACGAGGGGCGTGCGAAGCGTCCGATCACCGACAGAAAAATGGAGAGATGGATCCAGGCCACAGTTCGACGCAAAGGCTGGTTGGAGGCACAAGGCGCAGGTCTTATCACCGTGGTGGTCCCTTCCACCCACAGCATCTACCCCGAGTTCCTCCCGTCGTGGGCCCGACGGCCCCCACCTAACCGGCTTGACCTTTTCAGCCGACTCTTTGCCGAATACCCTGACCTTGGCTTCGTGGATTTGCGCACCCCTATTCTTGAGCAGAAGGCGAGGTCGAATGCGCTCTTGTACCGAAAGACCGACACCCATTGGAACGTTCTCGGCGGGTTTCTGGCCTACCGCACGATCATGGACAAAGTCAGGGAAGACTTCCCGGCGTTTCCGGTGCTCGAAAGGGCAGACGTGAAACTGATCGACATCGAACCTGAGAACGGAGGCGATCTCAGCAGGATGCTCAACACCTTCCGGGGCTTTAGAGAGCCGCCATATACCGGGATCAGAGTCAACACCCCTCTTCGAATTCAGTCGGCCGAACTCAAGACGGATACGGGTTGGGCAGAGTGCAGCTACACGGATGCAGTCACCACGATGATGAATGTATCGATTCTCAAGACAGGCGTAGAGGATGCGCCCAGGGTATTGATATTCAGAGACTCTTTCACCACCGAACTGATTCCTTTCTTCGCCCGGTCATTCTCGGAAATCATGCTCGACCACCATCGGCGCAACACCCTGGACAAGGACCTGGTCGAGGCGTTCCGTCCAGATGTCGTCCTTTTCATCTTCATCGAGTCAAGTCTTGTCAACCGACCGAAGATGCGGCCGCAGGAGGAGGGTTGATGGCTGTTTTCGACATTGAACGACCCACCTCCAGCATGCATCGGATAGACTGAGAATGAGAAATTCAGAGTCGTTAAAGATCGCAATTGTCCTTGGTCTCCTGGTCATTCCCCTCCTTTTTGTTTCTCTCTACTCCTACCACCATGCCCCGAGGATTCCCTTTGCCGACCAGATGCTGGGTTCTCTCAGGATTGCAATCAAGAGCTATGACGGCGATCTCCAATTCCAGGACCTCTGGAAACAACACAACGAACATCGTATTTTTTTCACCCGTCTCGTAACGGCCGTACTGGCACGAACGAGTCATTGGAACCTCCGCCTCGAGGCATCCCTCTCAATCGTTCTCGCCGTGGCCAACCTGGTGTTCTTCGCTCTTCTGCTCCCCCGCCCAAGGAATCGTCTCTCCCTGTTCTTGCTGGTCCCGATTGCCTACCTCGTTCTTCCTCTGCGACTTTGGGGTATCTGGCAGAATTCTTTCCTCAACCAGCACCTTTTCGTTGTGTTCTTCTTGCTGCTGGGCCTCCTCAGCCTTCAGAAACTGCCCCGCGGCCTCGCAGTCCTGGCAGTGACGGCGTTTTGGTGTTTCTGTGCGACGATCTCCGTCGGCACAGGTCTTCTGGCCTGGCCGGTCGTCGGGAGCATCCTTGTCCTGAGGAGAGACAGACAGACCAAGGAAATCCTGATCTGGGCCGTTCTTACCTGCTTGAGTATCACCATCTATTTTCACAATTTCATCCTCAAGGGACACGATCCCACCGATGGCTCCCTCGGCGACAAGCTCATCTATGCACTGACCTTTCTTGGAAACCCATTTGTGGAATCCGGGAGTCAATGGATACCCGTCGCAACGTTTTGGGGTTTATCTGGACTCGTCACATGGAGCCTTTGTTGGTGCCGCATCCTTCAGCTGAAACCCCAGCGCTGGAGCTCACTGATGTGGATCGCACCAGGGGTCTTTGCCATTGGGGCTGCTCTCCTCGCGACAATTTCGCGTTCATATATCGGAAGTCACCAGGCCCTGATTTCCCGCTATGTGGTCTACTCGTCCCTCTTGTGGATCAGCCTGGTCTTCGCCGTGGCGCAACTGCTCCAGGTAGAACCAAAGACGGCGTCTCGACGATGGCTCAAATTCAGCATCATAGCCACCTCCGTGGTTCTTTCTTTTTTCTACATTCACAGCAATTATTCTTCTTGGAGGGAACCTTCATCTATTTCCCAGGATCTGGAAAATTGTTTCCTTCACTATCCCGAAACCGGCGATTTCAGCTGTTTGATCGGTCTCCATGAGATTTTTCACCCCCAGAGTGAAGACGCTTCACGCCGCAAGAACCTTCTGAGGCGTGTGCGCCAACTCAAGCAACGGAGACTGACAATTTTTTCTGAAATCAACGAGGAGACATCACCGTCGATGCCTCTCTCGACTCCCCCCACTCCGATGCCGACCCGGGGCTCACCTACAATGGAAATCGTGTCGATTATCCGCGAATCCCCGATGTGCATCAGATGAACTGGCCACCGAGTCATCGACAATCAACGTCCCCGGTTATCCGCCTCAGCGATGTGCCGTTTTTGGGGATAATTCTCGGCCTGGTACTGATCCTCTACAGGCCGTCAATGGGCTTCGGATTCAATTCCGATGCGTTTGTGCTTTTCAGAAATGCAACCGAGAGTCTCTTTTCTGCACTGGGTTGGGACCACAGTTATCATTACATGCCGGTGACGAGCCTTTGGATCTGGTTTCAACACCTCTTCCTGGGAGGCCACCAACAGGCGTACCAGGTCGTCAATCTCGTCCAGCATGGAGTTATGGCCGGGATGGCCTTTCTTTTGGCTTGGCGCCTGGGTCTCCATCGAGGATTGGCCGTCTTTGCGGGCTTACTCTTCGCTGGAGCGGGTTCCTCCTATCAGGTTGCCCTCTGGTCAATCGTCGGATGCAATTATTTTGTTTCCGGCATGTTCTATCTCATAGCCTTGATGCTCTTCATCCGGAACAACGAAGAAAAGGACGGCCGCAGCTCCTGGTGGATCCCCCTGCTGTTTGCCATGGCCCTGCTGAGCCATGAGCAGTCCCTGTCCCTGCTTCCGGCCTGTGCCGCCTTCTCGCTGCTGGTACTCGAGGCCGAGGACGGCCATGGCCTCCAACAACTCCTCAAGTGGATGCCATGGCGACGCACCCTGCAAAGGGTTGCATCGATGTTTGGAGTTCTTGGCGCTTTCGTCGGCATGAAGGTGCTGATGAGCTCCCAGGCTGCAGTCGCCGGCTTCGGTCAAGACCCGCTCTTTTTTCTGACGGCCCTGTTCCGTGGAATCCTGCACAGTTTCAGCCTCCGGGGAGATGCCATTGCGTTGACCTCTGTCCTCAGCATCAGACCTTCCATAACTCTCATGTTTTTGCTTGTCGTTGGGGGGGCCATCTTCCTGACCATTCTGATGTGGTTCTTGAGGCCTGTCGAACGCTTCTTGTTGTGTTGGACCCTCGGTCATTTGCTGATGATGCAAATGGCGATTGGCGTTTCAATCCGCCATGTCTACCTGCCGTGTATCCCGGCGACAATCCTCGTGGTCATGGTCACATACCGAATTTTTTTCGCCGCGGTTCAGCGGCTTGGCAAGGTCCGCCCGGAGCATTCCAAAATCCTTGCTTCGGTTCTGGTCTTTCTCTTCGGCGCCGTTTTTCTCATTTTTCCGAGTGTCAGGGATATTAGAGAGGCCCAAGCCGTCTGGTCTGGTGTAGATCGGGTAACGAAGGACCTTCAAGACCAGGTGCGTCTCCTGGTCACCGAGAACCCTGAGATCGATCGCCTCTCTATCCTGAACCCCACCTCCCGAGTATTGGACCCCCGTTTTGAGATTTTTTCCTTTCACAACGGTATTGCCCATCTCGTGAAATTGAGCGCCCCAAACCATTTTCGCTCCTTGAGGGTTCTCCATACGACTTCCGAGAATCACGCCAGTTCGAGCCGATGGACAAACCAGGATGTCCTTCGACGACTGCTGGACAACGTCTTTTCAGGGGTCCTCTTCTTTGATCCTTCCGTCCCCGGCTTCAAGAGGCTGACATACCAGATTCTCGATCATCAGCTCGAGATGGCTGAGATGACCCCCGCACCCTTCCTTGTCTCCCAGAAAACACGACCCAACCTGGCATGGCAGGAAGGCCTTTTCCCTTGGTTGGGTATCGATCCCGGCCAAAAACTGAATATCCAGATCGAACATCCGACCGACACACCATCGTGGTTCTTTATTCACTCTCTGGCTGAGCCCGGCAGGCAGGCGGCCGTATCCGTCAACGGCGTTGAATTGGGGGTCATTGAAGATTCAGGAATTGCAAAATTGCAGTGGACCCACGAGATTCTGGCAGCCGGGTTTTTGGGCGACGGAACCGATCCTGCAAGAATCACGATCACAAGCATCGGTTCAGAGTCATTCAACATCGGTCGCCTTGGCTTCTTGCCGATCAGGGGTGATTTCTCCGCCCCCTCAACCCCAGAGTTCTTTTGGTCGACAAATAGTGTCATCAAGGTCCTCCCTGGACTGGATTTGACAATTCCCATGCCGGATTGCAACTCAGGGCCATGCACCGTCACGGTTGTCCACCGAGCTGATTTCCAGGGAGAACTCTCCCTCAGAAATTCAGACGGGTTGATCGGCCTCTTTGGGAATCCCCAGGAGGACCACACTCCCCGATGGGTCAACCAGACACTGAGCCGACCCCGCTGGAAATCTGCCTGGGTGAGCATGAAGGCCGAAGGGTCCCGTCCGGCCACCCTGGCTCAGCTACACTTCGACTTGGGAGATGGCTCTGTGATGAGCTCCGGGGGTGGTTTCTTGAATCTCTACTGGGAGGGTCCCGCCGGGGGCTGGGCCCAGGATGGCGCCCAGGGGAGGTTATTCAACCCATGGATGTTGGGTTTCGCTTTCCTCGTGGGCATCGCCGTCCTCTTCCTCGTGGCCTTCATGATTTCCAGATGGATGCAATAGGTGCTGCTCCAAACCGATAAAGGTGAAAATTCTATGTTCCTTTCAGAAAAGAACCTGATCGCATGGCTCTTCCTCCCATTGCTCTTGATCCTGTCGACAGGGTGTTGGGGCGGCGGCGCGGATGCTGATTCTCACCTCTTTGAAGATCACATCCAGCTCTCTCCAACGGAGACAATCCTCGAAATTCCCTTTGGTGAACACAGGGCATTTGCCCTTTCCGAGGGCAGGACCACAGCCTTCTCCCATCAGGGAATCAGCACTTCAAATGGGCACGAAGGCTCTCTTGAGATGGTCGTACGGCGCCTCGACGACCCACCCTCTTCAAAGACACTCACGATCCAGGCGCCGGCAGAAGCAGGCACACACCCATTTCCGGCCTCCGGCCCCGAACTCAGTGAACTCAGTGAGATAGAGTTGATCTCCAGAGGAGACGGAGAGGGCAGCATCAGAATTCAGTTGCCGGTTCTTCTCCGGAAGGTGACCACCGATACCCTGAATCTGGCCGATATTCCGGAGAGTACCCAACAGCCGGACATTCTCTTTTTTATGGTTGACACTCTTCGAAAGGACCATGTCGGCACCTATGGGTATCAGGCCGACACAACCCCAAATATTGACGGCTTCGCCCAGGTGGCGGTGGTCTTCGACAACGCCATCGCTCAATCACCCTGGACCAGACCTTCCATCGCCTCGATGTTCACAGGACTCAATGCCAATGAACATGGGGTAACTGATCGAGACGATGCAATTCCCGAAACTGCGGACGTTCTTGCCGAACGGCTGAAAGCTGCTGGATATCAAACCGCTGCAGTCATCACCAACGGGAACGTCTGCGACAAATTCGGGTTTGCGCAAGGGTTCGATGAATTCCATCGAGCCGGAGGCCCCCAAAAAGTCGACGGTTCGAACGCACTGCACATCGCCGAAGAGATCCTGCGCACCCAGGATCCCGCAACACCACTCTTCCTCTACCTCCATATCAGCGACCCTCATGCTCCCTACATTCCTCCGGAAGGTTTTCTTGAGCGTTGGGCGCCGGAGGCTGATCTCGAACTCGGATCCCGAGACTCTCTCAGGGACAGTCGATACGGGGGCGGATTGACCGAAAAACAGGTCGAGGACATCATCGCCCTTTACAATGGAGAAGTTGCCTTTGTGGACCACCTCTTCGGTGAGTTCCTGAATACTGTTCAGACCGAGGGAATGTACGACTCTTCAGCGATACTTCTGGTATCAGACCACGGGGAGGAGTTTTGGGAACACGGCCTCTGGGGCCACGGAAGTTCTCTGACGTCAGCCCTCATTGAGGTTCCCTTTATCCTCAAGGTACCCGGCCAACTGACCGGTGTTCGTACCAACAGACTTGCACAGCATATTGATATCCTCCCCACCTTCCTGGCCTTGGCCGGCACGCCTCCCGCCACCAACCTTCGGGGTGTCAATTTGGTCCAACAGAAGCTCCCAGACAACACAGTTGCATTTTCGTCGGTTGACAAGCAGGGACGCATCGGCATGTCCGTCAACACAAGGCGCTGGAAATTGGTTGAGTCCCAGTCAGAGATCTTCACCAAGGACTGTGGCGCCCTCAGTCTTCTCGATCTGAATGCTGATCATCCTGAAGCAACGAACCTTGTCGAAGACCACCCGGAAATCGTCAAGACCCTCAAGAGAATGATCGCCCTCGAGGTCACCAGATCCGGAATCCTCGATTCTCACATGACGGTGATTGATGATGAACTGAGGTCTGATTTGGAGGCGTTGGGTTATCTAGAGTAGGACGATGACTGTATCAACTCAATACTCGAGGCATTCAATCCAAAGACGGTGACCCATTGGTCCTCATAACACGGAGGGCCGATGGTCGCCCGGAAATTCTTCAGGAGTTCCGGAATCTCCGGACTCCGCGACACAAGGGCACGAACGAGTCCCGGCCTTTTGACCTCTCCAGCCCTGACCTCGGTTACGAGATCCCGATGAACAATGAGGTAATCCACTCTTTTCTCCCTCAAGGTCTCCGGATCATCGAGAAAGAGGATGTTTTTGAATCGGAACTGATCCGGCGTACAGGGAAACTCGCCTTTCCCGACTGTGTGACCTGAAATACAACTGCTGATCCCGACACTGCAGCTCTGCCGATGGAATTGTTGAAGCCAGGGGTTCCGGTTCAGCGTCAGCCTGAAAAACCACGGGACCTCCACAATCCTCAGGCTCCCAGGAGGCTGAGCATTCAGGAACTGATAAAACGGTGAAATCTCCTGTTTGAGAGCCTCGGAGCGGTCAAAAAAATGCCGGATCCTGCTCTTCGGGTCTTCCTTCATCATCTCAACCTGGAACACGGCGCTCGTCCAGTTGTTGGGTATATACATGACGGACACGATTGGCCCACTCCAGAACAGGCCGCCAATGAAAACAACCCCCGCCACCATCCTGGGTGTCAGGCCCCAACCAGGTCGAATCAGCAATTCCATCAAAAGGACAGACCCGGAGGCCACACACAGCAAGAAGAACGGAAGAGCAAGCACCATGTATCGAGCAAAAACCAGGGAGGAACCGATGCTGGTAGGTGCGACCACAATGACGGCCAGGCACTGGAAAACCGACGCCGAAAGGACGAACACGGCAAGCATTCGATGCCGCCGATACAAGACCCCCAGTCCGATGCAGGCCAGAGCGACGAGAACGCCGACAACCCACACGTTCACCGTTCCCGAAAACAGGCTTGCCGCCCGAATGATCGTGTGCGGGCCAACTGCCTGTTGCCCCATTTTCTTGGTGATCATTTCTGCACTGCCTGCCAGGGGCAGTCCAACCAGAATGCTCAGCAATGCAGCAAAAAGTCCGGCTACACCAATAAACTGCCATCCAACCCGGAGCCCGAGCCGGCGACCGCTCAGCCGCAGGTCCTCCACAGCAATGAAGAGAAAGGGTGCAGCGACAAAGACAACGGAGACGATTTGTAGATACACTGCCAGTGCCCCACAGATCGCATACCCCACTCCGTAGACCACCAGATGCTCTCTCTTCCACCTCCAGGCAAGGTACAGACACGCACCTCCAAGAAAGACCGTCAGGATGTAGGGGCGAAAGAACCGGGAATAGAGGGTCAACATCGGCGATATCGCAAGCAACCATGCAAAAAGGTCTGAAGTCCGCCTGCCCACCCAGTTCCGCACGATCAACGGGAACATCCAAACAATGGCGATTCCAGCGATGAACAGCGGGAGATACAGGCTCAACTCGGATATCCCGGCCGTTCCCATCACCAATTTTTCATACAGGACCATGGGCGTCGAATACCGCGCATCCAGGGACGCAAGAATTTCCCAGATGGGCCGCCGCCAGGCTGCATCCAGGGCGTGCCACTCATCTCCAATCGGAATCTGGTCCCACAACTGAAATCCTCGCAAGAAGGCCGCAAACCCCACGGCAAGAACAAGAGGCCACTCGTCAACGAGCCGATTCAGTCCAGAACCAGCAGGCCGGGCGGCGGACTCCTGGTGTGAGTTCTCTGACGGCATCACTGAGGAAATCGGATGCTTCGCATCAATTGCATCCGGCACAGCCGGTACTCTATTCCGGTTTTCAAGCACCCGAACCCATACCTGACACTGACGCCAAAGTTGATCGAAGAAGCTTCCGGAAAATAGTGGGCCGGACAACTGATCTCACCAATTCGATGACCCTCCCAGAGAATCTGCGCCAACATCTGATTGTCAAAAACAAAATCGTTGGAATTCGGTTTCAGATCAAGCTGCTCGAGCAGCGTCCGGCTGAAGGCTCGATATCCAGTATGAAATTCCGAGATCTTGGTTCCCATGAGGAGATTGCCTGCAAGAGTGAGAAAGCGATTCCCCACATATTTCCACCACGGCATCCCATCATCGACAGCGCTCCCTCCGAGAATTCTGGACCCCAACACGCACTGATATAAACCCCGCCCGATCAGCGCTGCCATTGCGGGGATCAAGAGCGGCGTGTATTGATAATCCGGGTGCATCATGATGATGATGTCTGCCCCTTGCTCCAGGGCCGCCTGGTAACAGGTCTTCTGATTCCCGCCATAACCCAGATTGGCCTCATGGACCACAACGGTGGTTTGGGGTAACGACCGGGCAATTGCAACCGTTTCGTCACTGCTGGCATCATCCACCACGACAATGTGATCTACGACGCCCTGGGCACGAACTTCTTGATGAGTACGTTCCAAGGTCTTGGCCGCGTTATACGCCGGCATCACGACAATTATTTTTTTGTCCGCATACATGGTTTC
>JAUXDC010000311.1 GCA_030618605.1 Holophagae bacterium
AGGGCGAAGGCAACCTGGTCCGGGTATTTCGAAGCCATGCTGATGACCGAGTCGAAGCCAAGGAAATCAGGCAGAGCCAGGGCGAAGACGTGGAGGGCATGGCTCTCGATCGTGCCTCCAAGCAGCAACAGTCCTCGGAGTCGCTGAACCCGGTCGCTGACATGCACATCCAGAGCCTTTTCCAGCGCGGTCAACGCCGCGACCGTATGACTTGAGGAACAAATGGCACAGACTCTGGTTATGATGCCCTGGACCTCCAGAAAATGCTTTCCCTTGAGCAGGGCTTCGTAATACCGACTGCCCTCGTGAATGTCCATGTTGACATCCTGGACCGTGTCTCCTGAGATCTTGACGTAGATGCCACCATGACCCTCGACCCGGCCGAGGTGGGGGATTGTGATTGTTCTACCGGTTGTCATCGTTCACCTCCTGCTCGAGGCCCTTGGTCATCCAGACCGGAGCCGAGAAGTTGGCCATCTTCTGACCGACTTCCTTCCACGAAATGCCCCGATCGGCAAACATTGTGATGTTGGCGTCGTAGTTGGGTTCTTCCAGAGGTCCGCGACAGCCCGAACAGGCAACGCCGTGGGACGGACACCGGGCGCCGCATCCGGAGCGCGTCATCGAGCCGCAGCAGACTTCGCCGAAGTGCACCACCCGGCAGAGGTTTTCCTTGCTCTTGCATTCCCAGCACACCGGGAACTGCGGCAGTTCGGCTGTGGTGCCGGCAAGCAACGCACGGACCAGGGCCAGAAACTCGTGGCGTTCGATGGGGCAGCCCGGAAGCAGGTAGTCCACCTGAACGAAATGCGTGATAGGACGCGCCTCGATGGTATCGAGGAAGGTTGCCTTCTCGTGGTAGACGGCCTCCTGAAGACGTTCCCTGGGAATTTGGTTTTGCATGGCGGGCAGCCCGCCCCAGACAGCACAGGTGCCGATGGCAACCAGAAAAGCCGTTCGTTCCCGAACGCTCTTAATGGTGTCCAGATCCCGTTCCGTAGCGACAACGCCCTCGACGAATGCGATGTCCAGCGGACATTCATTATCGTTCTCGGACTTGGCCATCACCCAGTCGACGATGTCAATCTGGGAAGCCAACCAAAGGAGCTGGTCCTCGCAGTTGAGAATCTGGAGCTGATCTCCGGCGCAGCCGGTCAGTCCGAAGATTCCGACTTGTGGTTTTAGAGTTGTCGACATTGCTGGCTCCAGTCCTAGCTGTAGATCAGTTCTGGTAGGTTGAGGGCGTCCCAATATGAGAACACCGGACCATGGAGGCACGTGAAGGTATATCCGACGCCACAGTGGCCGCACTTGCCGACGCCGCATTCCATTCGACGCTCGAGACTGAGGAAGATCCGGTCTTTGGCGTAACCCTTATGTACCAATTTATCCAAGACGAACTTATAGAAAATTGGAGGCCCGCAGGCGACCGCGTGGGTCGTTGAGGGGTCGAGGTCAACATCGCACAGGAGATCAGTGACGAATCCGGTCTTGCCGGACCAGGGTTGGCCTTCAACCGCATCGACACTGAGCACAATGTCGGCATCCCCCCGTCGATTCATGCTCTCCAGTTCTTCCCGGAAGAGCACATGTTCCGGGCTCCTGCTCCCATAAAGGAGAACGACCCGGTTGAACAAATGACGTTGGTCAATCAGGTACTGCATCAGGCCTCTCAGCGGCACCATGCCAAGGCCTCCGGACACCACCAGGACGTCACCTCCTTCGAATCGCTCCACGGGGAAGCCGTTGCCCAGCGGACCACGGATGCCGACGCTGTCTCCCTCGGTGAGGTGGTCGAAAATATAGTCCGTCAGAACCCCGGCACGGCGAATACCTAATTGGAAAAGGCCCTTCCGTGTGGGGGAGGAGGGGAGGGAAAAAGGCCCCTCACCGACGCCGATGACTCCAAGTTCTACAAACTGACCGGGGCGGAATGAGAAATTCTCGGCCAGAACCGGGTCGGTAAATCGAAGATCAAAAAGTCTGATGTCGTCACCAAGATCCTGGATTCGGAGGATTCTGGCGTCGGCTGGGAGATAGGGATTTTGACCGGTCGGCAGAACGCTCGGAGCACATTGGCCCACCGTTGGAAGCAAGTTTTTCACAGTTCACCTCGCACGTGCTGGAAGACCTCGACAACATTGATGCCGGTGGGGCAGTACTCGATGCAACGGCCGCAGCCGACGCATGAGGGCATTCCGAATTTTCGAACGAACGCTTCCTGCTTGTGGTAGTAGCGATGTTTGACCCGGTCGGCCCGGTCCTTGCGGAAATTGTGACCGCCGGCGACGACCGCATAGTCCCGGAAGAGGCAGGCGTCCCAGACCCTGACTCGGCGCGCGATGCCGTCCTCGTGAAGCTCATCGATGACGTTGAAACACGAGCAGGTTGGGCAGACCATCGAGCATGAACCGCAGCACAGGCATTTCTTGCCGAGCTCATCCCACACCGGATCGTCCTTTTTCAATTCGAGGATGTAGGGCAAATCATCGACGTCCATTTTCAGGGTGAATGCCTCTTTGCGGCGCTTGAGGTAGGCGAGGTAGTCCTGCGCATCTTCGGGAGAGTCTTCCTCGAAGAGATGGGGAGTTGCCCTGACGATATCGTCTCCTCGAGAAGTGTTGATCGCCACCAGGTATCGACCTTCGAGGGGCGAGAGAAAGAGGTCGAATCCGTCATCAGCGCTCGAGGTGTCCATTGAATCGCAGAAGCACTGTTCGTCCGGCCAGCACCCGTAGCCGACCACGGTCAATTGCTCGCGGTTTCGAGCGTAGTAGGGGTCGACGAAGTCCGAGAGGTAGAGCAGGTCAAGGATCTTGAGGGAGTGGATGTCGCAGGCATGGGCGCCGAAGAAGACCTGTGGTCCGGCGTCGTTATCCCGGCTGTCTTTGACGGTGCCGCCTGGGGGTCCTTCCATCATCGTGAACCGCGGTTTGAGAAGGAGTTTTTTGAAGGGGACAATCGTGGTCAAGGCGTCCGGCCGGGCCTTGGAGACATCGTCGATCGGTTCGAGGGAAAAGACCTTCTTCTCCCGTTCGACCGGCGCCCAGAGTTTTCCCCAGTCCTTGAGAGCCTCCAAAAACTCCGGGAGATTTTCGGTGTTCATCCTGAGGGTTTGCATCGGCACCTCCTTGAACGTGAAAATATTCACATTCAATTTCGCGGGCATGATGTATCATATTTTTCAATATTGCAACCCCGAATATTGTAAATTTCAATATTTCCCCTTTCTCTTACCAGAGAACGTTGTAAACGTTGCTTTCGCAGTTACAAAAAATGTTGATTCCAAAATTTCGAGCCCCTGTTCCCCGGTTCGGGCCATTTATTTGCCAGGCTGCGCCATTATCGATAGGATTCGGCAATGGAAGTATCATTTCGTCCCACCTATTCCATCGGCGAAGAGATTGCCAACAGCATCACACACGGCCTGGGCTGGCTGCTCAGCGCCGGCGGACTGGGGCTGATCGTCACACTTGCCGCAATCAACAGACAGGCGGTTGAAGTCGTAGCCGTTTCGGTCTTCGGTGCAACACTGATAGTTCTCTACGGAGTTTCCACTCTGTACCACGCTCTCCCAGGTCAAAAGGTCAAGAGGATCCTGCGGGTGCTCGACCATACGGCGATCTACTTTCTGATTGCCGGAACCTACACGCCGATTGCCCTTGTGGTTATCGGTGGGACAGAGGGTTGGGTGCTTTTTGGGGCTATTTGGGGCCTTGCAGCCCTCGGCGTCGTGGTGACCGTATGGGGTTTCAGGGGTGCCAAGTGGCTGGAAATGGGCCTCTACGTAACGATGGGTTGGTTGGTCGTGACTTTCGGCAAGACCTTGATCACGATGATGGATACCGTACCGTTGTGGTTGCTTGTTTCTGGGGGTCTTGCCTATACCTCAGGCCTGGTGTTTTACGGATGGAAACGCCTGCCTTACAGTCATATGGTGTGGCATTTGTTTGTGCTTGCAGGGAGTGTGTTGCATTTCCTGGCGATTCTTTTTGCGGTGTCCCTGCGATAAAAGGGCGTTCCGAATTGGCCCTCGAGAGCGTCGTCAGGCCGATTGGAAACCTCAAGGCCAATCCGTTCCACCCTCCTATCGCAAAGTGCGCTTCGCGCGGGGTCAGGGAAATTTTTCAACTTCAGGCGGTGAAACGCTCCCAAAATCGGTCGATGCCCCAACAGAAGAGGGCAATTCCCAGAGCCGGGAAAAGGGGTTCGACTCCGAGGGGGTAGCCCTGTTCGTTTCCGGCGATGA
>JAUXDC010000370.1 GCA_030618605.1 Holophagae bacterium
GCGCTTCGTTGAGTTTGTCCATCGATGGCCGGACCTCGAGGCCCTGGCCGTGGCATCTGAAGATGACGTTTTGTCCGTGTGGTCAGGTCTGGGCTACTACCGACGGGCTCGTTTACTCCACCGACTGGCTCGTGAGGTCGTCGGATCGGGCAGGGATCGATTGCCTCAGGATATCGAGGCGCTGCGGGCCCTGCCAGGAATCGGGGACTACACAGCCGCAGCGGTCGGCTCCCTGGCCTTCGGGCTGGAGGCGCCGGTGCTTGACGGTAACGTCCAGAGGGTCGTGGCCAGAATGACGGCCTTTGGCGGGGATCCTCGGACCAGCGTTGCCCAAACTCGAATGAAATCCTGGGTCATGAAACTGTTTCCGGGGCATCATCCGGGCGTCGTCAATGAAGCTCTGATGGAGTTGGGCGCCACGGTGTGCACGCCTTCAAGGCCCCGGTGTGAGGCATGCCCTCTGGCTTTGGAGTGCAAGGGGTACGAGGCGGGGCGGCCGGAAGAATGTCCTCCTCCTCGTAAGGTCAGGGAGACCGAACACATGTGCTGGGTCGCCGCGTGTCTCATCGGGCCGGACGGGCGATGGCTGCTCCGAAGAGTCCAGGAGGGGCCGATTCTCCGCGGCTTGTGGTTGCCGCCCCTGGCCGACCTCGAAGCTGAGGTGGATCCCGTCGGTGTTGCGATGGGGCTCACTCCTGAGGGGCTGATGGTGGAATTCGGAGCCGTGTTCGGTGCCGTTCGTCACCACATCACCCACCGGCGCATTGAAGTCGTTCCGGTTCTCATCCTTGTCCAGGACGCCGATCTCCCCGCCGCAATGTGGCAATGGTCTCGCCCCGGAGAGGTTGTTGGAGGGACATCAAGTCTCTTCGAAAAACTCCATAAAGCCCTTGAAATCAATAAGAAATAATATCAAAAACTGATACACCGCAGTGCGGCAAAATCAATGAACCACGATTCAGTTCTCTGTTATACTTCGGCCGTGAATGGCTTTGGCCTGTGCGTTCCCTGCCGCTGGAGCGCTCTGGGCCATCCGATCGGAGGAGGGGACATGCATCACGCGACAGCAGGTGTTTTTCTCGGGATTCCTGGAGTGGTCTGGTTCTGGATCATCAGCATTTTCGGCATCGGGGGGGTCGTATATTCCCTGAGCCAGCGCTTCCAGATGCTCAGACTGGGCCGAGAGGAAAACCGGTTTGATCGGTGGGGTGAGCGCATCAAGCACATGCTGGTCTTCGCGATCGGCCAGAAGAAGATGTTCGACGATCCCTTCGCCGGGCTCTATCACCTGTTGATTTTCTACGGATTCCTGGTGGTCAGCCTGCGCACGGTGTCGATGGTCATTGAGGGATTCTTCGCAGGGTGGGAGCTTCCGCTTTTGCACACACCGGTGGGCCACGCCTACCTCTTTTCCAAGGATATTTTTGAACTACTGGTCCTGGTCGGGTTGGCCTTCGCTCTGTGGCGGCGAACCATTCAGAAAAAGGACCGGGTGATCAACAGCTTCGGCGCCTTCCTGGTGGTTGGTCTGATCGGCGGCTTGATGATCACCGATCTGGTGTCCGAGGGCGCCAGGATCGCGGGCGGGGCCATCGACGGATCCTTCCTGCCGGTTTCCGCCGCAGTCGGGTTTCTGTTCAGTGGGATGTCCGAGAGCGCCCTGCAGTTGATCTACACGTCGTTTTGGTGGATTCACCTTTTCATTCTCTACTACTTCGCCAACGAACTGCCCTATTCCAAGCACTTCCACGTCTATACGGCGATTCCCAACGTCTTCTTTGCCAAGTTGGATGCGCCTGGTGCACTGCCGACAATGGATCTTGAGAACATCGAGGACGACACCCGTTTCGGAATTTCTACTGTCACCGACTTCACATGGAAGCAGATGCTGGACTTCTATACCTGCACCGAGTGCGGGCGCTGCCGGGAATTCTGCCCGACGACCCTGACCGACAAGCCGCTGCAGCCGGTCCTGCTGACCAAGGCCCTCCGTAACCAGCTTTACTCGGAGCAGAAGGGTCTGTTGGGAGATCCGGGAGAAAACGGCGGGCAGTCCGAGAATGAACTGCTGCCGCTCATCGTCGATCCCGAGATCATCTGGGCCTGTACGACGTGCAGAATGTGTGAACAGGCGTGTCCTTTGGATATCTCCTACGTCGACAAGATCGTTGAGATGCGCCGGAATCTGGTCCTCGAGAAGGCGGAATTTCCCGAGGCGGCCCAGCCGGCATTCAGAGGGTACGAGGTCAACGGCAATCCCTGGCAGCTGCCGGCCGAAGAACGGGCCAACTGGGCGGACGGGCTCGAAGTGCCGCTTGCGGCTTCGTCCGTTGGTGACTTCGAGTATCTGTTCTTCGTTGGTTCTCCAGGCAGCTACGACGATCACGGCAAAAAGGTCTCCGAATCACTGGTCAAGATCCTCAATGAAGCGGGCGTCAAATTTGCCATCCTGGGTGCGGAGGAGCTGACCTCCGGTGATGCCGTTCGCCGCCTGGGGAACGAATACCTCTATCAGATGATCGCCCAGCAGAATATCGAGACCATGGACGGCTACGGCGTCAAGAAGATCGTCACCAACTGTCCCCATGTCTTCAATACCTTGAAGAACGAATACCCGGACCTCGGCGGGAACTACGAAGTCATCCACGGCACGCAACTGGTTGCCGATCTCGTACGGGCCGGTCGGATTCAGTTGACCGAGACCGTTGATGAGGTGCTGGCCTACCACGATCCCTGCTACCTGGGCCGGACCAACGGCGAATATGAGGCGCCCCGGTTCCTCCTTAAGGTCATTCCCGGTCTCAAGGTGCACGAAGCGGAACTCCAACGAGAACGCTCAATGTGCTGCGGCGCCGGTGGCGGAAGGATGTGGCTCGAAGAGGATCTGGGAACCCGGATCAACCAGCTGCGCTTCTCCCAGCTCAAGGAGTCCGGCACCAACGACGTCGCCGTGGCCTGTCCCTACTGTTTCTCGATGCTCTCCGACGCCCAGAACGAGACCGGGCACGAAGAAGCCAAGACCTGGGATGTCATTGAGCTGGTTGCGAGGTCGATGGGCTGATAGCCCCGATCTTCAGCTACTGAATCTAACTCTGGTCCTCAGGAGCGCGCGAGCCATTTGC
>JAUXDC010000395.1 GCA_030618605.1 Holophagae bacterium
TGGCCTCACCAACGGGGTCACCTACTTCTATCAGGTCACCGCCGTCAACGAGGCGGGCACGACACTGCTGTACCTGCGCCATCTGGACCAGGGTGAAGCCGTCAGCCTGTCGGGGACCGAGTCGGCCAACTATCCGTTCTGGTCGCCGGACAATCGTTTCATCGGCTTTTTCGACGAAATCGGCAACAAGTTGAAGAAAGTGGCTGTCGGTGGTGGACCGCCGGTGACGGTCTGCCTGGCGGAAAACGGCAAGGGCGGTACCTGGAACGAAGCCGGCGAGATCGTTTTTGCGCCCAGTCACGACACGGGCATTTTCGTGGTCCCGGCGATCGGTGGCGAACCGCGGCGGTTGGTGGCCATCGGGGAGGGCTATGATTCCTATCGTCACCCCCGTTTCCTGCCCGACGGGCGCGAGTTCCTGTTTGTCGGCCGAACTTCGGGTGGGGCGGACAATGCCATCTTCCTGGCTTCTCTGGATACCACGGTTGCGCCGCGGGTGATCACCGATTCCCAGGCCAATGTGGACTACAACAACGGCAACCTGCTGACCGTGCGCGAGGGTGTGCTGATGGCCACCCCATTCACGCCCGACCAGGAACGCGCCATCGCCGGCGGGATACCGCTGGTCGAAAACGTCCTGACCCTGGGGGCGGCATCCGTGGCCGTATTCGGCGTTTCACCGGCGGGCATGCTGGTTTATCAGACCGGGGCCTCCGCCCAGGCCGGACAACAACTGACGTGGATGGACCTGGATTCCGGAGCAGAGCAGACCCTGGGTGAGCCCGGGCATCTGGGGCGTGTGCGATTATCACCCGATGGTCGGCGGGCCGTGGTCGAAGTTCGGGAGGCCTCCAACGAAGGCACCGACCTGTGGCTGGTCGATCTGGACACGGGTCTGAGAACCCGGTTCACTTTTGCGCCGGGGAATGAAGTGGCGGCCGTCTGGGCGCCCGGCGGCGAATCGATCATCTACGCCTCGGACTACGAGAACACCCACCGCATCATGGAACAACCCGTCGAAGGACTGGGCGGCACGGCGATTCTGCTCGAATCTACCCTGGGTCTCTACCCGACGAGCGTGAGCGTTGCGGACCAGCTGCTGTTGTTTGACGCCATACGCGAGAACGGTAAGAGCGAGATGCGGCGCCTGTCGTTGGCCGCAGACGCAGGTGAGCCGGAAACGGTCGCGTCACTGCCCGAGGAAAATCTCGGCGGCGGTATTTATTCGCCCGACGGGCGGTGGATCGCCTACCACACGACCAGCGCCGCCAGTTGGGATGTGTTCGTTATTCCCGCTGTCGGCGGCTCGCGCAAGTGGCAGGTTTCCACCGACGGGGCCGTCTATCCCAGCTGGAGCGCCGACGGCACGAGACTCTGGGTGAGTCGTTTCAGTGGCGACTTGCGAGCCTATGAAGTCGATGGCACCGGCCAAACCTTTCGGGTGGGCCGCTACACCGAAGAACTGCGGGTGGCACAACCGGATGACAGCGGTCGCCGCTTCGACCTGCATCCGGACGGCAAACGCCTGTTGCGCGCCGGCACGGATCCAACCTTCCGGACCGAGGTGTCCTATCTGCATCTGGTGACGGACTGGCAACGGGGGCTGGGGCAATAGTCGGGTTGGCTGGGCTTCGTCGGTCGGGGTGGAGGCTGGCGGTGGGAGATTCTAGCCACACGTCGTGAATGTGTTTTCTGCCGGGATCGTTGACCTGGAAAGCCCGGCGCTTTGGGTGAAAAGAACTCCCCAATCCAGGACGGTTTGACGATCGGTTTTAAACAGTGGATTATTGCCTCAAAACAACCCCCCGGGGGGTTAGCTGCAGCGGAAACCACGACTGCAAGCGGGTGGAAAAGTGGGTAAGGGGAAAATACTTCTGCTGAAATAGTTGACGACCAGCGGCCTGGTCGGAGAAGTTCGACAACTTCAATCGACCGCACGAACTACGCAGCGGCAATACTCTCTACGAGGCATTGTGAACTATGCTAGAATAGAAGCGATTCAGTCTGGAAGGGATTGGTTTATCACAACCCGACAAGATCGCAACCATGAAAACCAAACCGATATTATCAATCGTCAGCCTGACCCTGCTCATTTTTGCTCTTATGCAGCCGGTAACCCCCCAGGCTGCAGGCCTCTCCTTCCTGTCGGCCACCACGGTTGAGGACATCCACCCGGTGCGCCCCGATTTGTCCGTCCTCACTTATCGGGTTCCTGGTGGCCTGCTGGTTGCCGACCGTCTTGCGCCAGGTCGTGAGACCCGCTTCGGTCAAGCGTTCGTGCCCCGGTTCGAGCAGTCGGAATTTTTTCTGGTTCAGGGCAAGTCCCACCGGCACGCCGCCGCTGAAACCGCCATTCGTTTGTCGCGTCTCGGACACATTCATTGGCGAAGCGAAGGCGTCTTTGTGGTCGAGGTGCCGCCGAATCATCAACTGCGCTTTGCCGGTGAAAACCTGGATCGTGCCCACATCCCCCTGAGCGCCCCGCCCGCCGGGTGGGACCGTCACCGGCATGCATCGGTGCTGACGCCATCAATAAATTCGGCCAAGGGCATCGCCGGG
>JAUXDC010000351.1 GCA_030618605.1 Holophagae bacterium
CGGGCAGACGACGGATCGATCCAGTAGCGCATTTCGAGCGTCTCAGACCACGGTAGAACCAGTACCCGGTAGGGCGCGCCCTCCCTCTCTTGCACGCCCTCATCGACCAGCCGCTCCCGGTGCCGGAGCAGGGCGCCCGGCAAATCGGAACGGAGGAGGTGGTAGACCATCGAGTCGTACAGTGGTCCCTCTGCCGGCCGCATTGCGGGACCGTCACCACGCCAGCCACGCTTGCCGTCGAGGATCCGCAACTCGTTGTGGGTTGTATAGGCGATTTCGACCCGAAGGCCGCCCGGCGCCCGGTAGTCCCGTTCGATCCGGCCCTCTCCGGTTCCCATCATCTTTGTCAGCCGGCCGACTACCCGATAGGCATCCATCTTGGCAACCGCCTCCGGCCCGCCGTATGCGCCCTCGACCCGGGACAGAAGGTCATCGATTTCCGATGCCCCGCTGCATCCACACACCGCCAGAGCACATACCAACGCCGCAGTCTTTGAGATCATCAAGAGATTCCCCCTAACGGTCAGTGAGTATAGATGGAACCAGGCGAACGGAGTCGTGCGCTCCCGCGATGCTTTCAAGAAAATGGTGGGCCAAGGCCCACCCTACGGGGATCGGTTTTTTGTAGGGTGGGCCTTGGCCCACCATCGTGCCTTTGCCCATTTTGGCTTGGCCAAAACGGGTCCTTTGCCCATTTTGGCTTGGCCAAAACGGGTCCCTACTTCCGATGGCAACTGATGCAGAGTTTTCCGAAGGCGTCGGGGATGACCAGTTGGTGGTTGGGGGTGCTGTGGTTATGGCAGGTGATGCAGGTCATTTTGCCGTCGATCAGGAGGAGGCGCTTGTCGAGTTCGTTCAGGGGAACGAGGCCGGCGCCGGTTGCGGGGTAGGGTTGGTCGACCGGGTGGGAATGAACGTCCGAACCGGACCCATGGATCTCTCCCTTGCCGTTTTCTTCCAGGTTGTTGTGGCACTCGACGCAATATGTGGTGATGTTTTCGATCGATTGGGCGCCGTCATCGCTCTCGACGACCCAGCTTTTCTCGGCCTGTTTGAGAGGGGGGTGGCTGAATGGGTCCGGGTCGCTCTGGGCGGCCGGGAGGGTGGCCGGCAGGAGTAGCAAGCCTGAGACTGTGATCAGCAATAACGATCGTGTGTTCGACATGAGCGCCTCCCGAGTCGAGTATGAGATGAGCGGTCTCCGAGGTCAATCTGCGAATAGCTGGGAGGCTGGATCGCAGAGACGTTGGGAATCAAGGTGGGAGCGCACGACTCCGTTCGTGCATGTGACGTTGAAAAGCACCGAGTTACCAAAGGCCACGATGCAGGTCAAAGACCTGCGCTCCGGGAACCGGTGTTCGGAGGAGTTTTGGTTGAAACCTTGAAAAATAGACCTTGGAGTACTAAAATTCAAGAATGAAGTATCATCATCGTCTCGTCGAGGACCGTCTCGTGCGGCTGGCCTCACGTTTTCCCATCGTGGTTGTCAGTGGTGCGAGGCAGGTCGGGAAGTCCACTTTGCTTCGTCATTTATTCGAGAGCCGTGCACGGGTCTTTGTCTTTGACCCCGTGACTGACGTGGGCAACGCCCGTCGGGATCCTGAGCTCTTTCTTCGGCTCAATCCCCCGCCTCTCGTATTGGACGAGGTCCAGCACGCACCGGAGTTGCTCCCGGTGTTGAAGCGATTGGTGGATGAAAAACCAGAGGCCAAGGGACAGTACTTTCTCACCGGATCGCAGCAGTTGGAGATGTTGGTGGAGGTGCAGGAGAGCTTCGCAGGAAGGGCCCTTCTCCTCGACCTTTGGCCGATGTCGGGCGGGGAGTTGATGGATGATTTGCAGGGGGGCCTGTTGGAGGTTCTTTTTGAGGATGTGCCTGCCAGGAATGCGGAGGATCTCCTGAATCGGCTGCGGAGTCAGGGGACTGCGGGCCAGGGGTCGGGCACCTTATTGGAGCGAATTTTCCGGGGAGGTTTCCCGGGATTGATGGATTTCTCGATTGGGGACCTGCCGGCCTGGTTTGACTCGTACCTGCGGACCTACGTGGAGCGAGACGTACGTTTGCTCCGGGCCCTGGACGAACCACACGATTTCTCCCGTTTTCTTCGGCTGATGGCCGCGTTGACGGCGCAAGAAGTCAACGCTTCCCATCTCGGCCGGGAGATTGGGATTGTGTCGCGGACGGCGAAGGCCTGGTTGGACACGCTCAGGGCTTCGTTCCAGGTGGTATTGGTTGACGCATTTTCGGGGAACACGGTCAAGAGGATCTCTGGGAGACCGAAGGCATACCTCAGCGACACGGGTTTTGCGTGCCATCTGCTCGCCATTTCGTCACCGGATATGTTGGGGAGCCATCCGGTTCTGGGTCAGCTGTTCGAGACCTACGTGGTGACCGAGATGGTCAAGGGAGTTCAGGCGTTGGACCTGCGGCCGCGCCTCTGGCACTGGCGGACCTCGGCGGGGGCCGAGGTTGATCTATTGCTGGAGCGGGACGGGACGTTCATTCCGATTGAAATCAAGCTCGCTTCGCGTCCATCAAGGCGGGACCTTGGAGGAATCCGGAGTTTCTCGAAGACGTATCCAAGGCTGCCGCTCGGCCCCAGAATCGTCATTCACGGTGGCGAGGAGCTGTACCTCGTGGATGAAGCGACGGTGGCGGTACCGGTGGGGTTTGTATGAGGGCGCTGGGAGGCTGGGACGCGGCGAGGGAGCGCACGACTCCGATCGTGCAATGTCTCCCAATTCTCTGTGGACACGATGCAGGTACGGAGACCTGCGCTCCATAAGCAGTGTTTTTCCAAGGTCACGATGCAGGTACGGGGACCTGCGCTCCATAAGGCATATACTCAGGACTGAGCAATGAGTGACACGAAACGAAACACTGGCAATGAGGTACGAGGGTGGTTCTCTCGGGGATATCTTCCGCACCTGGATGCTCCAGAGGTCTGGCAGTTTGTCACGTTTCGCCTTGCGGATGCCTTGCCGAAATTGGTGGTTGACCGTTGGAAGCGGGAACTCGAGGAAGAGCCTGAGACCGATCGACGCCTCGTACGATTGGTGGACAGGTACCTGGACGAGGGGCATGGTTCATGTCTCCTCGGCGACCCGGATTCTGCAGTGATCGTGGAAGGTGCGTTGCTGCACTTCGATGGGCAACGGTACGATTTGGCGGCTTGGGTCGTGATGCCGAATCATGTTCATGTGCTGGTTCGACCACGGGAGGGCTGGACGCTAGGTGAACTGATAGGGTCATGGAAACGCTTTTCGGCGACACGAATCAACCGGATGTCTGGCGGGAACGGTCGCCTCTGGCAGGTTGCCTATTTCGACCGGTTCATTCGTGACCGGGAGCATATGAACAGAACGGTGGCCTACATCCATGAGAACCCAGTTCGTGCGGGCTTGGTGACGGCAGCAGAAGAGTGGGATTTCTCCAGCGCGCGGGCTTGATCGAATTTTATGACGGAGGGAGCGCACGACTCCGTTCGTGCATTGTGACTTCC
>JAUXDC010000209.1 GCA_030618605.1 Holophagae bacterium
GATCGAAGACCTCAAACGCCTGCAAGATGTCCTCGGAGGCATCAACGACCGGGAGACTCAGCTCAAGGCTCTCGATAGTCTGGAAGAAAAACTCGACCCGAACATGGCCCTCGCCATCGACCGGCATCAGCGGTTTCTCCAGGACACCCTTGAGGGTTTCCACTCAACCTTTACCGACGAATTCAGCGCCTTTGCCTCCCCAGAGGTCACACAGTCGTTTTGCCGCCTGTTTGGCCCTTAAGAGAAGTGTCACGAGGACGAATCAACTCATCGTGCGCTTCGGTACTATGGGCTCGCGCAGGAAGGAATCAGAATTTTGCCCACATCCGACCGGAAGCTCCATTCCGCAATAGTTGACGGTGTGCTGCCGACAAAGCTCCACATTCCCGCTGTACGTGGATCGTGGGTCTCCCGTCCCCGTCTTCTGGAGAAGCTCGACGCCGGGCTGGATGCAAGGGTCACGCTCGTGTCCGCACCTCCTGGTTTCGGAAAGACCAGCCTGGTTGCGGAATGGGCCGGCAGATTTTCTCAGGAAGAGGGCGAACCGAGATGTGCCTGGCTGTCCCTGGATCACGACGACAATGACATTTCCCGGTTTTTCGCCCACTTGCTGGCCGCGATCCGGACCCTCGAACCGACCGTGGGAGTGCGCGCGCTGGCAATACTCAGGGAGTCGCCCGAGTTGGCTGCAGCGAGCTTCGTTCACACCCTGATCAGTGATCTCGCGGGGGGGTCTGCGCTCGAACGGCCGATGGTTCTCGTGCTCGATGATTATCACTCGATCCAGGCCCAGAGCATTCACGACACCGTGGCAGGCTTGATTTCACAGATCCCCTCGACGCTACACCTCATACTGATTGCACGCGCGGATCCTCCCATTCAGCTGGCTCGCCTTCGGGCACAAGGCGAGTTGGCAGAGATTCGACAATCCGACCTTCGGTTTTCGGACCAGGAAGCTGCCCTCTTCTTGAACCGAGTCATGGGGCTTGAGCTCCGGCAGGAAGACCTTGTCTCGCTGGAGACCCGAACGGAAGGTTGGATTGCAGGTCTGCAGCTTGCCGCAGTGGCTTTGAGGTCGTCCGCTGTCGAAACCGGCGATCGCCGGCAATTCGTTGCCGCGTTTGCCGGCACCCACAGGCACATCGCTGATTATCTGGTTGAGGAGGTTCTTGACCGGCAGCCGCCTGATATTCAGGAGTTCCTTCTCAAGACCTCGGTGATGGATCGATTCTGCGGACCTCTCTGCAACGCGGTCCTCTTTGAAGGCAAGGCAACCCGCGAAGCGGGGGACTCTGCAGCAATTCTCGAACGCCTGGAGGCGGAGAATCTTTTTCTCGTTCCCCTCGACAGCGAAAGGTGCTGGTACCGGTATCACCACCTTTTCAGGGATCTGCTTCGGTTTCGATTGAAGAGGGAATACCCCGACCTCGTGCCCGGCCTCCACCGGCGTGCGAGCCGATGGTTTGAAGCCGCCGATTCTATCGAAGAGGCAATCAGTCACGCGCTCATAGCGGAGGACTTCGATCATGCCGCATCCCTGATCGAGGATTCGGCCCATCATCTATTCAGCAACGGAAAGATGATGACGCTCGCGAACTGGCTCTCAGCCCTTCCGAATGATGTAATCCGAGCGAGAGTGCCCCTCTTTCTCGCCCAATCCTGGGTCTTGCTACGAACCGGACGTCACAAGGAGGTCGAGGCAGAGTTACTGAAAGGACCACTGGGGTTCGAAGAGGCCGCCAGCGAAACCGAGCTCGGTGAACTGGCCGCCATCCACGCCTGGATCGCATATCTTCAGGGGGAATTCAACCGCAGCATAGAGTACGGCGCGGAAGCACTTCATCGGCTACCTCAGGAGAACCTGTTCATCCGAATGCCGGCACTCTCGACTCAAGCATGGGCGCACGAAGCTCGCGGTGACATCAAGAAAGCGACCGACTTGGCCAACCAGACGATCACCCTGGCGCGCCGGGCCGACAGTCTCACCGGGCTGGTGGCCGGGCTGGGTCACGTGGCACAACTCTATGCAGTGCAAGGGTTGCTCACCGAGGCGGAATCAGCCTTCGCCGAGGCAGTCGAGTGCACAGACCGCCGAGGCGCACCTCAGCTCCCTCTTCTCGGCATGGCCTACATCGCGATGGGCCTCATTCGAGAGCGGCAAGATGATTTGCAATCGGCCCTCCACCTGTTACGGAAGGGCATCGAGCTCTGTAGGGCGTGGGCCGGATTGACCACTCAGGCCATCAGAGGATGGACTGCGTTGGTCCGTATCCTGGGAAAACAAGGCCGATCTGGTGAAGCCTGTGATGCTCGACGCGAAGCTCTTGACGCCGCCCTCCAACACGACGCTCCGCCGTGGGCCATTCATCCGCTCGAGGAAAATTCGGATTCCGTGGATCCGACCCAATCGTCGTCATCGGGCCAAGAATCGTTGACGCGGCGCGAATTGGATGTCCTTCAGGCCATGTCCAGGGGACTGTCGAGCGGGCAAATCGCTGAGGAGCTCTTCATCAGCGTCAGCACGGTGCGAACCCACCTCAAACGAATCTACGCCAAGCTCGACGCCCACAGCCGCCACGAGGCTCTCTCCAATGCCCGCCTGATAGGGCTCATCTAACCCGACCATATCACTAACGCCATGTGGCTGCGCCCTGCAGCCGACTGCCCAACGATTCACTGAAGTGGGCAACTTATGGATAAAGGGCAGGGCTAAGGAAATCCCCTGAAAAATCCCCCACCTGTATCCCCCATTGGGGGACGCCCCCGGTTTTGAAAATCACTACCATCCGGCCGATACGAGGGGAGACTCACCATGGCGCCTCATGGAAACGCAAAGCCGGATCTCGCGCAGGAAGTGCAATATCAAATCAGGGTCAAGGGTGTTCTCGACCAGTATTGGGCCAAGGACTTCGGCGACCTCACCGTAACCAACGACGGTAGTGACACATTCCTGACAGGACCGGTACCCGACCAGGCCGCTCTTCACGGATTGCTGGCCATTATCCGGGATCTCGGACTTCCACTGCTCAAGCTGGCGGCCATCGATTCCGAGGACGGTGACGGCGCCGCATGAGAAACACGGCAGGTCACCATAACAATCACCTGACCGTCATTGTTTTTCTCTTCACGACGTTGCTGGCCGGGTCGATCTTCGGTTCGTCGGGCCAGATTACAGTCGGTGTGGTTGCCGACGGACCAAGCGAGCGCCTTGAGTCTGTGATGGCGGAGATCAAAAACGAGACTCGCCTGCTGACTGAGGGGCAATACGAGGTCCATTTCCCCTCAGAAAAAATCCTGCACGGCCAGTGGAGCACCGACGGAATCCAGTCTGCTCTGCATCAGGCATTCAACGACCCGGAGGTGGATGTCGTGCTTGCCCTCGGTCTCGGATCCGCCGCCGCGGCAGTCCGGCTCGAACACCATCCAAAACCGACCATCGCTGCCTTCTTGATCGATGACCGCGCCATCGGGGCGCCCCGCGCCGGAGCAGCTTCCGGTAAACCTAACCTCACGTACCTGACGCTTCAGGGGAATTTCCAGGCGGAGGTTGCAGCCTTTCGGAGAGTCGTCAATTTTCGCAAGCTTGCAATCCTGACCGATGCCGTGGTCATGGGGGTCACCCCCGAGTTGCAGACGATCGGACACGAGATTTCGGAAAAGCTGGGATTCAAGGTTCTGACCGTCGTTCAAAGGCATGAGAATGACGACCTGTTGTCTCGGTTGCCCCCTGATGTCGATGCGGTCATGATCGGCGCCCTGCCGAGAATGAACGAGGGTGACCGCAAGGCCCTTCTCAATCAACTCGCCGAGCGAGGCCTTCCGAGTTACAGCCTGATGGGCGCCCACGTCGTGCACGAGGGCGCGTTGCTCGCTTCGATGCCAGGAGAGAACTGGAAACGGCTGACCCGGCGCATCGCGCTCGACCTGCAATCGGTGCTGCTCGGTGACCGGTTGGCCGATTTGCCCATCGCAATTGAAAACCGCCGGCGCCTGACGCTGAACATGGAGACCGCTCGCCGTATCGGAATCTCGCCGTCATTCGAGGTCATGCTGGAAGCCGACGTGCTCAATCCGGTCGCGGCTTCCTCCGGGCCGGTCTGGACACTGGAGAAAGTCGCCAAGACAGCCATCAGCGAAAACCTCGTGGCCCGTGCTTCATTGAAATCTGTGGAGGCCGGACGGGAATCTGTCAAAGAGGTCAGGTCCCGGCTGCTTCCCCAGCTGAACATGAGCTCTGATTTTTCCCGTGTCGACGGCAACAGCTTGGGAGTCGTCTCTGGAGTCCAGGCAGAAGATCTCGGCGACGTCTCGCTGAACTTGAGTCAAATCCTCTATGACGAGTCCGCGTGGGCCAACCTGGCCATTGAGCGACAGCGTCAGGAAAGCCGCACAGAAGAATACAGACAGACCGAACTCGATATCACTCGAGACGCAACGGTCGCCTTTCTCGACGTGCTCCAGGCACGAACACTGCTCGAAATCCAGCGACAGAACGTCGCGCTGACCCGCGACAATCTCGACCTGGCCCATGATCGGGTCCGGGTCGGCTACGCCACCCAGGCCGACGTCTTCCGTTGGGAGAGCGAGTTCGCCAAAGGGCAAGCGAACCTGATGAGTTCGATCGCGCGGCTGAAACGGGGCGAAGAAAACCTGAATCGCCTGCTCAACCGGCCCCTGGACCAGTCCTTCCGGGTTGTACCGGCAACCGTCGATAACCCATCCCTGTTGATCAACGATCCGGCGGTTTCAGACTGGATCGGAAATCCGGCGGGGTTCAGGCGGATGAGCGAAGTATTGGTTCAACAGGGACTCGAAAACTCGCCGGAGATCGCGGCACGGACCGCCCAGGTCGCCGCCCAGGAGCGGTTGCTGCTCAGCCACCGAAGAAGCTACTGGTTGCCGACGTTCAGTCTCGCGGGCCAGACCTCCAGAATTCTCCATGACAGTCGCCATGACCCGATCTCGACCCAAGGGACCACCGATTGGCGAGTCGGAGTGAATCTGTCCCTTGCGCTCTACGAAGGTGGCGCCCGGCCGAACAGGGTTGCCGGCGCCCGCTTCACACTCGAACAATTGGAATTGCAGCTCGAGGACACCCGTCTTCTCATCGACCAGAGCATCCGCGCCAACCTGCACCTCGCTCAGGCATCGTTCCTTTCCATCGGGCTCAACCAAAATGCGGCAAAGGCGGCGCGCCAGAACTTCCGCCTGGTCTCCGAGCTATACCGCGAGGGAGCCGCAGGAGTCATCGACATGTTGGACGCCCAAAGCTCGGCGGTCACAACCGAATTCAATGCCGCCAACGCGTCCTATCAGTTCCTGATCGATCTCATGAATCTTCAGCGCAGCGTCGGAGTGTTTGAGTTCTTCCTCGACAGTTCGGATCGTCAGAGAATCCTCGACGCCGCCAAAGACGGCATTGGAGAATGAAATGAAACGTATATCGGACAAATTCAGTATCCGTCAGCATTTCCTGTTGGCTTTCGTTCCGGCATTGGCCCTTTCGACAGCTTGTGGAGGGTCAAATCAAGAGCAAGCAACAGGCCCGGCACTGAGGCCGGTGCGCTACGTGGTGGCCAGTGAAGCCTCCACCGGACGGGTTCGTACGCTCTCGGGCACGTCAAGGGCCGGACAGGAGGCCAGGCTGAGTTTTGACGTCGGGGGAACCGTGCAGGCGATCCATGTCAAGGTGGGAGATCGCCTTCGGCCTGGGCAGGTCATCGCCCGGCTCGACCCCCGCAACTACGAGTTGGAACTCCAGAAGACCAGGGCGTCCCTGATCCAGGTCGAGGCTGACGAGCGGAACGCCCGAGCCGCGTATCTGCGGGTCCGCAACCTCTATGAAAGCGCGAACGCTTCTCGCAGTGAGCTGGACTCCCGCCGTGCCGCGGCCGAAAGCTCCGACGCTCTGGTGGCCTCGGCTCTCAGGAGCCTCGAAATCGCCCAACTCAATCTCGCAGACACCGAGCTCACCACTGCTGATCCCTGCCTCGTAGCTTCGGTTGAGATTGAGGTCCGCGAGAATGTACAGGCGGGCCAGACCGTGGTCGATGTCGTGTGCGGAGATGTCAACGAGGTTCTGCTGGCTGTGCCCGAGAGCCTGATCACAGACCTCGAGAAAGGCATGCAGGTAGAGATCCACTTTAACGCCATCCCAAGGGTCGATTTCACCGGCGAGGTGGCAGAGGTCGGCGTGACATCGACAGAGGGCGCCACCTTTGCCGTCGTATTGAAAGTCAAGGAAAGCCACCGGCATCTGCGTTCCGGCCTCGCCGCAGAGGTAACCTTCCACTTCACCGGAGGGACCACCCCGACCGGGGTGATCATCCTGCCGCCGGTTGCTGTCGGACAAGACTCCCAAGGGCGTTTCGTTTTTTCAGTTGGCCAGACCAACGAACCCGGCGTCGGAATCATCCATCGTCGACCGGTCGTGGTCGGCGATGTGACCGCTGCGGGCCTCGAGATCATCGACGGCGTCTCCGCGGGAGACAAGATAGTCACTGCGGGGGTCTCGATGATCCACGACGGAATGAGGGTCCGGTTGGATTCGGAACCTAGAGATCCGGCCGTAAACCCCCCTCGAAGCGAAAATCGCGAGGAGGTGCGAGATGTGGCGTCGGAAGGCCGAAGTCGTAGTCTCTCTACTTCAAGGACTTACGGCATCGCAGATTGTGCCTCATTCGCGATTTGCAGCCGTGACGGGGTTTTCGGCCGGGCCTCTAGGTCGGACCCCCAGCTCGAGC
>JAUXDC010000176.1 GCA_030618605.1 Holophagae bacterium
CGATCTTTCCCGAATCCAACCAGACCAGTTCTTCTGGCGTCGCCGGAGGCACATCAGGAATCAAACCGAATACCGGTACGGACTCGAGGTCCGGATTGACCAACAGTGCTTCCGGCGCCGCATTGAGGACCGATGCTGCATCGGCCGACTTGCGAATTCCCAACTGGGTACGGTACTGGCCAATGCCTTCGTGATCGAAAAAGGCAAAGGTAATGAGATCGCTCTTGGTCGGCCACTCGATACCGTCCGGCAACTGGTCCTGTGCATAACCCCACAGGCCTGCCCTGCCCTTGTTGAGGTTGAAACTGACACCCTGCATCTGGATGTGGGCGTCGTTGTCCGACGAGCTGGGACGGGGAGGCTGACCGGTTCGATAGAGCCTGGCCAGGTACTCACCAATCTCTACGTGACGATATTCTTTTGGCCCCCCAAGGAGGATCAAGGTTCTGCCACGATCAGTCAGCGCGCCCCGACGCTCCTCCTCGGCAAACTCGGCATCGGCGTGCGCAACTCTCAAATCGAACTGCATACGAAACTCGTTTCCCCGGGTTGAGGGATCCGGATCCCTCCTGGCCCAAAACAGATCGATGAAGTCTTGAGCTGCCTCGTCGTTTCCGACCTGCACCCAGGCTGTGCGCTCAGCGTCAGTCAAGAGGAAAGTCTCCGGGCCCTCCGCCCAGTCTTGATATTCCTCACCAAGTTCCGCCGACACGGGAAGGACTACCAACAAGCAAACAACACCAAACAACAGGACATTCTTCATCGCCGCCTCCGAGTTGGAGAGTGTACCGTGGCACCGTCTGGAGCAAAAGGGCGATGGCGGTCGGAGGCCGATTCTTCCGGTGATTGCTGAGCCTGTCGCCGTCGCTGTCTGCCAACGCGCCCCCTGCCCCTGACCCAACCTCCAGCCCCGACCTTCGGGAGCGTGCAAGCACACTCCCGCTCGGTGCATTTCCCTCAAGGGGCTTCAACCCAGATGACAGGAGAGCACCGCCCCTTGAGAAAAATAACCGTCGGCGGCCTGAGGCGTTGGCCGAGACTCGGTTGCTGAAGCGACCGCCGAGTGTTGCCAAGCTCGATTTTTCCTGGGGCGGGACATGAATCGGGAGAACTGCCCAGGAAAAATTCGAAGCATCGGCCACGCTACATATTGGCACGCACCATCGAAGAGGGCCGCTCTTGAATTTCCGGGTATCCAGAGTCGCCTGCCGGCAGGTGTCCGGGCCAGCGACCTCATCCAAAGGGGACACCATTCATCTCTTGTGCCCCCTATTGATTTGGGGCCAACGACCCGTCAGTCCTTTCTCAGATCTTCCGTGTTCTGCATCATTTCGGCCCGTTATAAACGCCGATGGATCCCTGTAGACCGGTGTCTCAGTCCACCGCTTTGGGAAGGTCCGAAAGGTCCACCAGACGTCCCCGCATCGGCAGGATGAAGGCCGGATCGTTGCGCTCGTGCACCCCGGTATAAACCTGGGACAGATAGGTGTAATAGGGTCGGTCGTCCTCCTCCGGAATCAGATTGAGGGACATCAGGGACGTGAATCCATTCCACGCATACATACCCGAAACCGGGAGATCTCGGAGAAAACGGTAATCGACACCGTTAAGTTGCACCCATCCCCAGGGTGGAATTTCCACTTCGAGAAGGCGCCCGGCGTTGTCGGGGAAGACATCCCCGGCGACCCCGGGCCAGATCTGGTTGTCATCCGAAGGCTCACAGAGACGGTCTTCAAGGTAGAAGGGGGCGGCGCCATAGGGGATGATCACCAGGTCCACGGTCAACGACTCCCCACTGGGATTGACAATCCCAAGATTGTTCCGCCAACTGAGAGGAGGACCCACTCCACCTCCACCTGAATATGGGTTGTTGTCCGGTGTTAGCCAGGGATATGCCGCCGGCCCCTCATAGGCCTGTGTCTGCCCGGGCACCAATTGACCCAGGCCCATCAACTGGAAATGCAGCTGACTCCCACTCCAAAAGCCCCCCTCCCCGGCCACATTGGTGATCCGGGCCATGACCATCGCCTCGCCCTCGATCTCCAGACCGACGGCGCCGATGTTGCGCCCGACCCCGCCAAGGAGAAGGGCGGCGTCGAGAATCATCACCTGGCGTCGATCTGGGGTCAGCTCCGGTTCTGGAAATGCCATATAAGGATCATTGCAGCCCCCGAGAAGTTGATCGCTGAGGCGCCACTCCGGCGCCGTTTGGGGATCCTCCTCGAAGCCGCCCCCCTCCAGAGCGACCCAGGCCCGGCGAACCACGAGGTCCTCCCCCGGCGCTTCCAGAGAGAAAACCCGGACCTCGGTATCCCAGAGACTGCCGTTGCGACCGGGCACCTTGTCGGCAACCACCGGCAGGACGTGGATCTCCCCCGCCGTTACCGTTGCAGCTGCCAGAAACGCAGAGACAAGAATCCACAACGGACGCCTTCTCATGGTCCCACCTCCTCAGCGTTGATGATGTACAAGGCAAAGTCCTGGTTATGAACCCCCCCGTCGAGACTCGGAACACCAACGCCTCCGAGCGTCCCCGCCGAGACGACGACGGTGAAGTCGTTGTTGACAATCTCGTTTGGCCTAATTCGAATGACCTCTACGTTGTTGAGGGAGTCCGGCAATGCCCAACCGATATAGCCTGGGAATCGCCGAGAATAGGAATTCCCGGTATCAAATTTGTTCCCGTAATACCGAGAAGCGCCGGGCCCACCGCCATCGATGACGGCAAGATTGAGATTATTGACCGCAGGCGTCGTCGCCCCAACACTGCCGGGGGCATCGGTGTAGGCCATCACCAAAATGACGTCCTGCCCCGTTTGCACGACCTGGAGGCTTTGGGACCACTGAGAGAGCACTCCCTGGATAAAACGCCGCTCGACGGTCTCCCCCTGGGAGGGATCGGCGTCATCCTGATCATGGAACAACCGGCCCGAAGACGGACCGCCCCCGTCGGCACTCAGCACATCCAAATTGGCCCGCCCCCAACCCTGCGGGGGCGCCGGACTGTGTTCCAGATCGTCCGGCGTGCCCTGTACCCCTGTGGTGACGGGCAACCAATCCAGACCGCCATCGAGATCCTCGGCGTGGGCCACCAGCATGGCCTTGAGGAGGGCCGGCGAGGGGTCGTTCTCCTGGGGGAAATTTTCCCGGTACCAGGCGTCGATCAGGAAGGCCGAGCCGGTGACCAGGGGGGCCGCCGCGCTGGTGCCACCGAAACACCGGTGTCCACCCCCTTGCGGGACCCCAAGAGAGTGGGCCGTTCTCAAACGTGTCCCCGGCGCCACCAGATCGGGCTTGATCCGTCCGTCCGGCGTCCCACGGAGGGATTGCCCGAAGATGTTGCCAACATCATCGGTCCCCCCGGGCCATTGACAAGGATGACAGGGAAATGCACCGGTCGTATATAGATCACAACAACCCCGGTTGACCTCGTCGGCCCCCTCCCAGCCCTCCGAGGCGCCGACGCTGATGACGTTCTTGGCGTTGGCCGGAGATTGAACCCGAGAGAGGGGATTGCTGGTGAGATCCTGCAGATTCCCGGCGGAAAAGACGATGGTCATGGGTTCGTCGAAGTCCTGGTTATAGGTATCCGAATCTCGCACGAGGCTGTCCATCAATTGGGCGAACTCGAGATAATCGATGATGTCGGGCTCGGGATCTTGGGGGTCCAGTATTGCCTTCTGATTCCAGCTGTGATTGGAAAAACGAGCGCCGACGCCGGTGACCCGATTGACCACGCAGCCGTAGCCCACCGTCCCAAAATGATGGCCTCCATAAAGGACCTTGGCTGCCACAAGTCGGGCCCGAGGGGCCATCCCCCATCCCTCGTAGTAGAGTTCACCGTCGATGTCCCAGCCCCCCTCGGCGGCGCTGCCGGCCGCCAAGGAGCTGACGCTCGTACCGTGTGTGACTGAGTCACTGAAATTAAATCTGTGAATCGTACCCTGCCCCGTTGTCGGCCTGCTGTAACATCTCAGTTCCCAATAGTTCCCGGAATCACATGGGTCGTAGTCGTTACCGTATTCATCGATCTTCGGAATACAGAAAAAGCTGTCCTGCCGGGTGGATCCCCAGTTGTTACCCCCAAAATCTTCATGTCGGCTCCTGGTCCACATCTGTGTGATACCGAGAAGGTCATAACACGTTCCCCAAGCCATGTCGTAAAGAGGGGCTTGTGCGACGGGATTCTCGCAAGCATTACTGTCGAGGCCGGTATCGAAGACGGCGATCTTGCCATTGGCCTCAAGGCAGCCGGTGGGAGAGGTGTCGGTTGCGCAGAACCCCTTGTCCACCAGCCATTCTTTATGGCCATAACGATTATTCGGATCGATAGGCTTCGGCCTCGGTCCTTCGATCTCGTTTGCCAACACCATCGCATGCCGTTCGTCGCTGGGTGAGGGCGAACCGTAAGGGCCGATATAGAGGACCTCCGGACGGGCTGCTACAGCCTCGATCTGGGGAATGTCCAAAACGGCACGGTGGTTGATGAATGGTCGCGAATGGGGCATCGACACCCCATGGCCGACGATTTTCCCAAAGAACGACTCAAAAGACCGCATCTCCTGACCTTCGTCCAATTGCACGACGACCTCGACCTTCGACGAAGCCCGTCCGAGGACCGATCGATGCACCTTGAACGCCGGCTGGTGCACGCCGACATAGTGGATGTTCGGGATGGCCCGCAGCGATTCCTGATTGCCCGGCCGCGTCCGAACGACAAAGGTGTTCTCGGCGAAGTACCGAACGATGTCCGATTGGGATCGAAGCAGATCGATCCACTCCTTCAACGGCGGTCCCTCGAACTGGACGACATACAACCCAACCTCGCCCCGATAGTCTGTAATCGTCAGCGACTCAGGCAGTGAGGGCTCGCCCGATGCAGCTTCGAAGTCATATCCGTTCAACCGAATGCGGTCGAACTCCGGTCGCTCGTAAGCCCTATAGCCCATTTCGCGGACCCTCTCGACGAATCCATCCAGCATCGCCTGGGGCGCCTCCACCAGGACCCTCGTGCCGTACTCCGCCACCACCTTGACCTGAAGACTGTCGATCACTTCAGTCGGAATGGGGAGAAAGTGCAAAGGCGCCTGATCCGAGGCCCGTTCGGCAATGGGCTTTTCGATGAAGACCTTAGCCGCCTCAACACTCTGAATCATCAAGAGAGAGAGAGAGAGAGCAAACAATCTCAAAACTTTACTGTTTATTGACATCGCAGCCTCCTCTTCTCAATTTAACACCACATGCCCCGTCGGTCAACACCTGTTCCGATACAGGATGGTCCAAACACGATCGCTTCCACGAGGAAACCAGGATCGAAGGCAGGAGCCGTCGGCCGTTGACCGTTGGCCGGAACCGCGTCCGATGCCGGGGCCGGTGTCCGACACCGACCCCAGTTACCGGTGACCGGTAACTGATGCCTGTTGACTGAGAGGCGGTCGCAGGGCCCTGACCTCACTCATTAAAAAAGAGGTGAGCGAGACGCCCACCTCAACAAAAAACCGGTTCTTCTCGGCTTCCGACCTCAACTGAGAGCTGAGAGCTGAGAGCTTCTTTACCGCTTCACCCCTGATTTCAGGAGCAACGTCTTGGGGTTGAGCAGGATGTTGAGGTCCTTGTCGACCACCTCATCCTGATCCTTGATGACGTGGAGCCGAACGCGATTGTCGTGGGGGTCCAGGCTGAACGCAAGGTCCACGAAATCTTCGAAGCTCTGAGCGCCGGCCGGCAGATGCCCGGGCCCAGGCTTAGGATCATCACGATGCGTCTTGTAGGCCATCCACATCTCAGCGCCGACTTCCCCTGCAATCGCGCGGAGAGCCTCGATCGTCTCGGGTTTCAGCTCGGCAGAGTCCAGACGATCAAAAATGATGACGTCAGGCGTGAAATCCATCGCCGACCGCAAAAGATCCAACGCCTGCCGAAAGCGGTCAATCGAGAAGGACCCGCCACCGTAGGTGTGGATGTGGCGATGCCGCTCAACTTCGAGTTGAATGGCCGCCCAGTGCTCCAGTTTCTTCTCACGCCGAAGCATTTCCATCAGCAGATCGTCGTACCAGGTCCGAACCTTGTCTACGCTCCGCTCCAGCGAAATGTGGAGTACCTTTTGGCCCGACAGGAGGGCATCAATTCCAATACCGACGACGAAGGCAGTCTTGCCGACACCGGCTCGACCCAGGATCAGGGCCAATTTCCCGGGACCGGGCCCAGGATGACCATCGCGCTCGAGAAGGGTCCTCGGGGATCGCCGCAGTCCAAACATCAGATTCGTCATGATCCGTCCTCCTGACCTTTGTTGCTACCGTACTCTTTAAGCAGCTCCTCGGACACTTCACGCGGCACCGGGGCGTACCTTGAAAATTCCATCGTAAATTCGGCCTTGCCCTGGGTCGCCGACCTCAGATCGGTCGAGTAGCCAAACATCTCCGCAAGCGGCACGTCTCCGTCCACCCGCGTGAATCCGCCATCGTCCGCGGAACCGGCGATAACGCCGCGACGCTGCATCAATGAGCGGTATATCGCACCCTGGAATTCCGCAGGCCCTTCAACGGAGACCCGCATGACGGGCTCGAGAATCCGCGGCTTGGCCCTCTTATAGGCCTCCTTGAACGCCGCGAGACTGGCGATCTGGAAGGCCATGTCTGACGAGTCCACCGCGTGGGAATTTCCGTCCTCCAGAACCGCGCGAACTCCAACGATCGGGAATCCAATCAAACCACCCTTGGGCAGGGCACTCTTGAAACCCTTGTCACAGGCGCCGATGTATTCCGTCGGGATCCTGCCGCCCCGGACTTCATTGGCGAACTCATAGTCGCCCTCATCCCAGGGTTCGAGGTAACCGACAACCTTGGCGTACTGACCGGAGCCACCGGTTTGCTTCTTGTGGATATAGTCGAAGTCCGCCCGTCGGCTGAGTGCCTCACGGTAGGCGACCTGAGGCGCCCCGGTCTCGACCTCGGCGTTGTACTCACGCCGCATACGCTCAATATAAACCTCGAGGTGCAGTTCACCCATGCCGGAGACGATCGTCTCACCACTCTCCTGGTCGAGGCCGACCCGGAAGGTCGGATCTTCCTTTGTGAAGCGTGACAGGGCCTTGCCCATATTGGTCTGAGCCTTGGAATCTATCGGCGTCACCGACAGAGAAATCACCGGCTCGGGCACATACATCGATGTCATGGCAAGGCGCGGTCCCTCACCAACGAAGGTGTCGCCGGTGTGGCAGTCAATACCGAACAGGCCGACAATATCGCCGGCCTCCCCCGTCTGGATATCTTCCATCTTGTCCGCATGCATCCGGACCAGACGACCAATCTTGATCTTCTTTCCGGTACGGGTCTGCCAAACGGTGTCACCCTTGCTCAAGGTGCCCTGATAAACCCGGATGAAAGTCAGCTGACCATAGCGCCCCTCATCCAGCTTGAAGACATACGCAACCGTCTGCTTTGTCGTATCAGATACCAGTTCCATCGGAGCGTTGTCGTTATCCAGGTCCACCGCCTCGATCGGGATGTCATCCGGACAGGGCAGGAGAGCGATGACGGCATCCATCAAAGGTTGTACGCCCTTGTTCTTGTATGCGGAGCCCATCAGCACCGGCGTCAGCTCCAACGCCAGCACGCCGGAACGGACCGCTTGATTGATCAGCTCGGGTGTTGCCTGATCTTCCAGCGCCGCTTCCATCAAATCGTCTGAGAACATACTGGCGGCATCGATCAGCTCGGCGCGCGCATCTTCGGCCTCGCCAAGCATCTCGGCGGGGATCTCCGTGATCTCCAGCTCTTCGCCATTCTCGCCGTGAAAATAAATCGCCTTCATTTCGACCAGATCGACCACGCCCTTGAATTTCTCCTCGAGGCCGATCGGCAGCTGCATCATCACCGAGTTGAGGCCCAGCTTGTCGCGCAGGGCCGCAGACACCCTCTTCGGGTCGGCGCCGGAGCGGTCGCACTTGTTGACAAAGGCGATGCGGGGCACGTTGTAGCG
>JAUXDC010000369.1 GCA_030618605.1 Holophagae bacterium
GATCCTGGAGAACGTGCCGGTTCCGCGGTAGGCAATTAAACCGCCAAGACGCAAAGGGCGCAAAGGTAACGCAAAGAAAAATGAACCACGAAGACACAAAGAACACGAAGAGGAGTCAAGTATCGAGTTTCTCCTGAGGCCTGTTACATGTCTGTGCTGACCCACCGCTGGCAACGCATGTTCCCGGGATTCAGGCTCCGTTTCACGCGGTGGGGCGCACTGTTCCTGGTTCTGATACTGGTTTTGGCATTTGCCGCGGTCAATTCGGGCAACAACGGGCTGATTGCGGTGTTGGGGGCGGCATTGGGGTCCTACGTCGTCAGTGGCGCCTGGTCGCGTGAGGTCCTGGGCAATGTATCGGCCATCGTACGTCCTCCGAAAGAGACGTTTGCCGGCCGACCGGCTCTTTTCGAGATCGAACTGGTCAATGCCAGTCGCATATTTCCGGCCTACGGTCTGGTCATCAAGGGTGCCGATGGGACGATCGTGCTGGCTCAAGGATATATCGGGCCGGGTGAGAGTATTAAGAGAACGGTCAGTTGGTGCTTTGACCGGCGAGGACGACGGCAGTTCGGGGCTTGGCGTCTCGAGGTCGTTCTGCCTCTGGGTTTCTTCGTCAAGTCCAAGGAGATCTTAAAAGGTCAGTCAATTCTGGTCTATCCCGCGCCGGTCCCCGGTACGGTCGGCGGGCGGGAGGGTGATGAGGCTGATCGGGGTGTCGAGCGTTTCGTGGACCGAGGGCGGGAGGGTGATGTCTTCCAACTCCGTGATTTCCGGGACGGTGACGACACCAGGCAGGTTCATTGGAAACAGACGGCTCGCCAACAGCGCATGATTGCGGTCGACCGGCGGCGGGCGGTCGACAAGCCGTTGATCATTCGGTTGGATCCGTCGTTGAGCGATCCGGCGGACTCGGCTGCTCTTCGACTCTTCGAAAAGAGGATCAGTGCCGCAACGGCCGCCATCCTCAGGCGGCTCGAGCATGGGGAGCCGGTCATCCTCGCGATCGGAGATATGATCTTCCCGGCCGAGCACAGGCGAGCCGGCGCCCGGCGCCTTCTGGAGCCTCTGGCGATGGTTCGGCCTGTCGGTGAAGGGTGATGACCCAATCGCGGCAAATCCATCTTCTGGTCGGCGGCCTTCTCTTATGGTCGTTGGTGCCATTCCCCTTCCTTTACATCGTTTTGCCACCGTTCTGGTTGCTGGCGGGCGCTGTCGGCCTTTGGCGGGTTTTGAGGCCCGAATCCGTCTGGCAGCCGTCGCGGTTGACCCTGAATGTTATCGCGATCGCCATCCTGCTCGCGGTCATCGTCGCCGGAGGCCTCCGGGTTGGCCCTTTGAGGCCGCTGGGTCATTTGCTCTTGCTCTTGACGGCGGTTCGGGTGGCGACCGTCAACGATCTCAAGGACCTGCGTCGGGCCTTGCCGGCCGTCTTTCTGGTTGGTCTTGTCGGTGTGGTGTCCGCCGTGCATGTTTCCATCGTGCCCTTTCTGGTCGGCTCGCTGGTGTTGTGGTGGTACGCCGGGATGCAGGTGTTCCTGTTCGAGCTGTCCGAAAAGTGCGGGGAGGAACTCGGACGTCCTCGTTGGCGCCACGTTGTGGTCGCTGCCGTTGTCGCCTCGATTCTGACCGTGCCGTTCTTCATGCTTCTGCCTCGATTGCACTCGCCCCTGGTCGGGTCGGCCCTGGCCCGAGAGTCGGGTTTTTCGGAGGCGGTGGAACTCGGGCGACGGGGGGAGATTTCGGAGTCGCAAGCGGCGGCCGCCACGCTGGTGTCCGTCGACGGGAGGACGATACCGGCGGTGTGGTTGAGGTTGAGGGCAAGCGCCTTCGATCGGGTGCGCGAGGCAGCCTGGGCGCCGCGCAAGACCGGGTTGTTGTCTCCGGTCATCAAGGATGGTTTGGTCTGGCTGGCTCCAAGTCGGAGGTCGGTCGAGGGGCTGAGGGCCCTCGATATCAGTTTGGAAGATCGAGAGAGATTTCTCTTTCTGCCTCAGGGCGTGGTCGCTCTCGAAATCGACGAAGGAGTGATGATCGATCCTCCGGGAGGGGTGGTCCTCAATACCCGCCGTGGGTCCCCGCCGAGCTATCGGGTCTGGATCGCTCCGGATACGATGCGTCGTATGGACCAGCCGGAGCCACGAGACCTCAGGCTGCGAAACCCCGATCTTCAGACGGCCCGCTTGACTACGCGGGTCGTGGGGGATGCCGAAGGCGCCGAGGCGATGGCTGCGGCGATCGAGAATTTTCTCTCCAGCGAGTACACCTATTCCCTGGCCGGAGGGGTCGGCGGCAGCCGGGATCCGGTGTCGTGGTTCTTGTTTGAGAGCCGTCAGGGCCATTGTGAGTATTTTGCCTCGGCGATGGTTGTGATGTTGCGCCACGAAGGTGTTCCGGCGCGGCTGGTCGTCGGTTATCACGGCGGGAATGCAAGTTCCGGCGGTGATCGGGTTGTCATTCGCAGGTCCAACGCCCATGCCTGGGTTGAGGCCTGGGTCGGGACAGACCGGGGTTGGGTGGTGTTCGACCCAACTCCGGCGGAGGGCATCGACGGACTCGAGCGATTCGGGCTTTTGGATCGCGGCCGTCTGATGTGGCAGGCAGTTGAGGACTTCTTTGACCGCCGGATTCTGACCTTCGGTCTGGGTGAACAAATTGGTGTTCTGATGGCTGTTGGCGAGGTGGTGGTTCGTGCGGGCAACTGGGTTGTCGAGGCCTTTCGGTGGTGGTGGATTGCCGTTATGGGAGGTCTGGTTTCAGCGGTCTTCGTGGTGCCGGTGGCGCGGAAGTGGGCGCCGGGCGTCCGACGCCCCCCTGCGGCCAGGGCTGTCGCCCGGATGGCCGGAAAGCTGGAGAGGGCGGGCGTCGAGGTGGCGGAGTGGGCCACGATTGGTTGGATCGGAAGGACGTCGGCCGGGCGGTGGCCGCCGGCTTCTCGGGAAATCAAACGCCTGATATCTCTGGCCGAGGATGAGCTGTACGGTGCCGATCGTCTGGGGGGCACTCATTCGAAAGAGGTCCAGCAGTCCTGGAAGAAAATCCGGAAGGCGCTGCGGTGATATCTGTCCTTGGCTCCGGCCCAGCTTCTAAGCGCGTTACCTTCGCGCTCTTGGCGTCTTGGCGGTTCA
>JAUXDC010000215.1 GCA_030618605.1 Holophagae bacterium
TCGCCGATTTTGAAATCATCTCCATGGTGCCACTCTCCAAACTAATGACCTGGTCATTTTACCATAGTCATAACAATCCGGCCTCGTCGGCGACGCGCCCAACCATGCCAGAATCCGAGAGTGCCCAAAACCTCAACCGGGGCATACCCAGAATCAGGACGAGGCCGTGAGAGGATTGTGGACTCGAAGAGACTCAAATTTCTTGAAATCGGAGTTGTTGGTGGCAATATCACGAACACCGTGTTCGAGGAGGATAGCGGCGATGTGCGCATCGGGAACCAGGTTGCCCCGAATGACGACGGCACGACTGATCTCCTCATAACACCGCCAGAAATCCGGCCCTTCTCCCAGTGATCGGCAATGCGGCATGCTGAGCAGTTCAGCGATATTGCTGTGTGCGGTCTCCGGAGTCATGGGAGATTTGAAAATCGCACCATGGGTAGAGATCCGGAGGTAGCCCATGATGACCGGCCAGGGGAGGTAGAAAAGTTCTCTTCCGGCGGACCGTTCCTCGAGGAATGCCAGCGCGGACTCATGGAATGGGCTTTCGGTGTCCGAGGCATAAAGCAGGATGTTTGTGTCAACGGCAATGCTCACGGCTGCCTACCTTCGTCGAGAGCAGAATAGAGGGCCTCTTTGTCAGTGAAATCGAGCCTGGCGCCCATCGCAGCGGTGCGCCAGTTGAAGGAAGGCGCTCCATCCTTTGTAGCACGACGGCTTGCAAGTGCCTCGGCAAGGAGTCGTGACACGGCTCTACCGAGAGACTGGCCTTCGGCGGCGGCATTTCGTTTGACTTCATCCAGGATTGGATCCTCAATATCAACGGTTGTTCTACTCATACATCTGATGTTAAAGAACACTGCATCAGATGTCAAATATAGGAAAAGTGACTCGGTTGAGCCAATGTTCTCCAGATCCGGGTTCAAAGCCCGAACCCCAAGAACATGAGCGCTCCTCTCGGACGGGGCGTGCCTGGTGCGACTTTCTTCATCGGGCAGAATTCCCGACTGGACCGTCGTTGCGAAGAAAGTCGACACCTGGCAACCCTCGGGGAGCGCCTCAGGGGCCGAGTCTCCGGGCTGAGCCGTAGGCCGTCGAGGTCATTTTCATCAAGAGGCGGTGCTTTCTCGGTTTTTTGATCCTGTTGCCTCTTGAGGGAAATGCACCGAGCGGGGGCGCGCTCCGCGCGACCCCGAAGGCCGGGGTTGAAAATCAGGGGCCAAGACAGAAAACCGTCTTGATCCTCGCCCCTGACCTCAAAGTTGTAGCCGGTCCAGCTGACAGCTTCTACTTCACGTCCTTCAATCTCTTCGGGCCCGCCGCGGCGATTTCTGCCGGGCAGCCGTCGGCAAAGAGCTTGAAGTTCTCGATGTAGCGTGCGGCCAGGGCGTCATATCGACGCCAGTAGTCGTCGCTATTGCCCCACGAAGTCGAAGGATCAAGCACCTCAATAGGCACGTCGGGGCAGCTCAAGGGCACGTCGAAGCCGAAGAGTTTATCCTTGCGGTACTCGACCTCGTTGAGCCTGCCGTCCAATGCGGCGTTGAGCAGATTCCTGGTGTGGCGGATCGAAATGCGCTTGCCGACGTTGAAGCCGCCGCCGACCCAGCCGGTGTTGACCAACCAGCAGGTGGCGCCGTGCTGTGCCATCCGGGCGCGCAGCATGTCGGCGTAGGTGAATGGGTGGTGGACCATGAAGGGTGCACCGAAGCAGGCCGAGAACGCGATCTCCGGTTCGATCCCCAAGCCGATTTCCGTGCCGGCGATCTTTGAGGTATAGCCGGAAATGAAATGGTATACCGCGTGTTCGGGATCCAGGCGTGAAATTGGCGGCAGGACGCCCTGGGCGTCACAGGTCAACAGAATAACGTTCTTGGGGTGGCTGGTGACCATACCCGAAGGAACGACGTTGGGGATGAAGTCCAGCGGATAGGCCGCGCGGGTATTTTCGGTGTTGCGGTCGTCATCGAGGTCGAGCTTTCGGGAGGTCTTGTCGTAGACCACGTTCTCCAAGATGGTGCCGAAACGCCGGGTGGTCGCGTAGATCTCCGGTTCGTGCTCGGCCGAAAGTCGAATGACCTTGGCGTAGCATCCGCCCTCGAAGTTGAAGACGCCGCCCGAGGACCACCCGTGCTCGTCGTCGCCGATCAGTTGCCGGGTTGGGTCGGCCGACAGTGTTGTCTTGCCGGTTCCCGAGAGTCCGAAGAAGAGGGCGGCATCGCCCTCGTCACCGACGTTGGCCGAGCAGTGCATCGCCAGGACTTCCCTCATGGGCAGCAGGAAGTTCATCACGGTGAAAATGCTCTTCTTGATCTCGCCGCCGTATGAGGAGTTGCAGACCAGAACCAGCCGCTTGGCGAAGTTGATGATGATCGCGGTGTCGGTCCGGGTACCGTCGATACGAGGATCGACCTTGAACGACGGTACGGCAATCAGGGTGAACTCCGGCACGTGGTTCTGGTACTCGTCCTGGGTTTCGGGGACGATGAACATGTTCCGGGCGAACAACGACTGCCAGGCATCCTCGGTGATGATGCGGATGGGCATGCGGTATTCCGGGTCGGCGCCGGCATAGCAGTCCTGGACGAAGAGTTCTTCATCCTGAAGATAGGCCTGCACCCGGCCGAACAGGGCATCGAACTTCTCCGGTTCGTAGGGACGGTTGTACTCGCCCCACCAGATCTTGTCCTCGGTCGAGGCTTCACGAACGACGTACTTGTCCTGGGCGGCGCGTGCCGACCATTTGCCGGTGTTGACGACGAAGGGTCCGCCGCCCACGACATTGCCCTCTTTGCGGATCGTCGCCTCTTCGTAGAGGGCGGCCTCCGGCAGATTCCAGAAGACGCGATCGAGGTGGGTCAGCCCGTGATTGCTCAGTCCGTAACGGCTCTTGAGGTCTTTGGCCTGGCCCGTGGCCGGAGTGTCGAATTTGAGGTATTTGCTCATGTCCAGTCCCTCACCAGTTTGCGTTCGCCGATATAGAGCTCATTGGGCGAGTTGGGATCGAGAGCCCACTTCATGCGCTCGATGCCTTCGGTAATGTCCTTGATTGAACCGCAGTAGGAAATGCGGAGATGCCCCTCCATGCCGAACTCGATACCCGGCACGGTGACCACCTGGACCTTTTCCAAAAGGAACTTCGACAGGGCAACCGAATCTTTGTTGTAGTGGCTGAAGTCCGGGAAGGAGTAGAAGGTGCCGCCCGGTTCGTCGATGATCACGCCGTCGAAGGATCGGAGCTGTTCCATCAAGATGTTGCGGTTGTTTTCCAGTGTCAGCCGCATGTTTTTGACGATCGATTGAATGCCGTTGATGGCTCCCACCGCCGCGTGCTGCAGCAGGGCCGACGGGCCCGAGGTCTCGTGCCCCTGGATGTTGGTCATCGCCTCGATCACTTTGGTGTTGCCGACCGCCCAGCCGATCCTGAAACCCGTCATCGCATACTGCTTGGAGACGCCGTTGATGATGATCAACTTGGAGTTATTGGAACGGTCCTTGGTGAACTGATAGCAGTTGACCGGCTCGCGCCCGTCGAAGATCAGGCGATGGTAGATGTCGTCCATGATCAACCACAGGCTGCGGCGTTCGCAGAAGTCCACAACGTCGGCGATGAACTCCGCCGGGTAGACCGCGCCCGATGGGTTGTTGGGGCTGTTGATGATGACCGCCCGCGTGTAGGATCCGGTCACCTGCTCGATGTCCTGGATGCGCGGGATGAACCCGCCGTCCTCCGGGTGAACCGGCACCGGGACCCCTCCGACCAGTTTGACCATCTCCGGATAGCTGACCCAATAGGGCGCCGGGTAGATGACCTCTTCCTGGGGATTGATGATGGCGTGCAGGGCCGACATGATCGCCTGCTTGGCACCGCCGGAGGCCATGACGTTTTCGGGGGCCGGCCGCCAACCGTAGAACTCGTCGGTGTAGCGGATGATCGCCTTCTTCAGGGCCGGAGTGCCGTCGGGGGGCGTGTATCTGACCTCCCCGGAGTTGAGCATTGCCGACGCGGCCAGGATGGCGTCCATCGGTGCTTTGCCCTTGGGTTCTCCGCCGCCGAGGTGGATGACGGGATCCCCCTTGGCGCGCAGAATCGAGGCAATCTCGTTCAGTTTGAGGGTGGCGGACTCGCCGATGGATTGGGCAATCAACGACAGGCTCATAGGCCGTCCCTTCCGCCGGTTGGATCCGGCTCTTAGGAAGGCGGATTATGCCAAAAGTTCGTGAAAAAAGCCACAAGGCACTTCGTCGAACGAATTGCATGGGTGTGTGAATGCAACGCTACCCCCGGAAACCATGAGCGCCCAAAACCTCCAACGGGGCGTGCCATCTTTGATTTTGTCCACAGGGTGCCCTTCTGGCGAGAGTGAAGCCGCGGACAAAGTCTAAGGTGGCAACCCACGGCGACACCGTCAGCAATCGAGTCTCGGCCAACGCCGTAGGCCGCCGAGGTCACTTCCCGGAGGGGCGGTCCCCTTCCCAGTTTGAGCCATGTCGCCCCTCCGGGAAGTGCACCGAGCGGGAGTGCCACCAGGCGCTCCCGAAGGCCGGGGATGGGAGACAGGGTTTTCGGATCACCGTGTCACCGAGTTCCCTGGCGTCCAGTCCACAACGCAAGATTCATGTTCCGGGCACCTTTTGAGGCTATTAAACCCTGTAACCTGTAACCTGAGCTGGTCTTTTGAAGCAATTGGAGGATTCATCGCCAATGCAGCATCTCGGGAAGAGTTCGGTACGGGTCAAGGAACTCAGGCGGCGCGTGCGTCGGCGGGTTCCCGGTGAGGTCATTATCGATGGTGCGAAGCTCGTGCACGATCTCATCCGGTGGGAAGTGCCAATAAGGGAACTCTACATCGAGGCCGGACGGGAAACTTCGGTGGAGGTCGAGACCTGGATCGCATCGGCGGGCCAGGTCTTCGAGATGGATCGCGAGGTCCTCGCCAACCTTTCCCCGACCCGCAGTCCTCAGGGTGTGTTGGCCGTGGTCGAAGAACCGCGGTGGCCGGTCTGGACCGCGTCGGGTGGTTTCGGGCTCTACCTCGAGGGGATTCAGGATCCCGGCAATCTCGGGGCAATCATCCGGTCGGCAGCCGGTTTGGGGGCAGCCGCGGTCCTGTTGGCGCCCGAGTGTGCCGATCCATGGGGTCCGTCCGCCGTTCGCGGTTCGGCCGGTGCGGTGTTCCGGATCCCGGTCGAACGGGAGGTGTCGTTGTCCAGGGCTGCCGATCGACTCCGACGCCATCAGGGAGAGCTCTGGGCCACCGGAAGCGAAGGCCGGCCGCTCAGGGAATGGAGTGCCTCGTTGCCGATGCTCCTGATGCTTGGCGCCGAAGGCCAGGGCCTTTCCCTCGAGGCGATGTCTGCCGCCGACGGTGTGGTCACGATTCCCCTGCAGCGGGAGGTCGAGAGCCTCAATGTTGCCGTTGCCGCCGGGATTGTCCTGTCATACCTTGATAATCCAGGGTGACATGAATTTCTCATGGTGACACTGCTTCGCTTGGTTCGGACTCTGATGGTCCGGTTGACGCCCCGGATGGCGACGAGGATCGGGACGGCACTGGGTCTTTTCGGCTACCACGTTGTCCGGGTCCGGAGAGGGCTTGTCGAGGAGCAGATGAGCCGTGCCCTTGACCTGACGCCGTCTGACCCCGATCTCAAGCGGTTGGTTCGGGCCAACTTCGTGCACTACGGTCTGCTGGTCGTGGAAATCTTTCGGATCAGACTCCTGAGTCAATTTCCCCTTGAGTCGGCCGTGCAATTCGAAGGTGAAAACCACCTGAAGGATGCACTGGCCGGGGGAAAGGGGGCTTTGGTTCTCAGTGCTCATTTGGGCAACTTCGATGTGTCGGCAGCCGCGTTGGCCCTCCGGGGTTTTCCCGTGATGATCGTCTCCAAGCCGTTGAAGGCGAGAGGCATGGAGAGATTCTGGATGGAGGAGCGGTCGGCATCGGGGCTCCAGATCAGGCTCAATCATGGGTCCATTAGGGATATTCTCAAGGCGTTGAAAGACGGCAAGGCCGTGGTGTTTGTCCTGGACCAGTACGCCAGCGCAGAACAAATCTGGGTGGAGTTCTTCGGTCGACCGGCCTCGACGCTGGCGGCGCCGGCGGTCCTGACCCAGCGAACCGGCGCTCCTGTTGTACCGGTCTTCACCCATCGTCACGTCGACGGCACTCATGCCATCGAGATCCAGCCGGCGTTAGCGTTCGAAGAACACGAAGACCGGGATCAGACGATCGAGTACAACACCCAGCGATACACGGCGGTGATCGAAGCCGCGATAAGGCGGCACCCGGAGCAGTGGACCTGGGTGCACAAGCGCTGGAAAGGACCTCAGTTGGTCCGTACTCCGTCAATATCTTGATCTGTTTTCAGAGGTTTCATCACTCCGTCTCCTCGACCTCCGCGCTCCGTCCTGCCTTGTCCCGCCCTCTCCTCATCCACGATGTCGCCTGGTCCATGTAGGCATAGACACAGGGCACGACGAAGAGGGTCAACAGTGTCGAGGTCGTCATGCCGCCGGCCGTGGCGATTGCCATCGGCGCACGGGCCTCACC
>JAUXDC010000128.1 GCA_030618605.1 Holophagae bacterium
AGTCTCCCAACAACGCCGTAGGCCGCCGAGGTCATTTCTCGGAGGGGCGGCCACCTTTCGGTTCGAGCCATGCCGCCCCTCCGGGAAATGCACCGAGCGGGGGCGTGCCCTGCGCAACCCCGAAGGCCGGGGATGGAAAACAGGGTCCGGGGCGGCGTCAGGTGGCCGGGGCAGCGGCGGGTCCGGCGGTGACCCCAGCGCGCTCCCGAAGGCCGGGGTTGAAGATCCGAGTTACCATATCCCCCTGATGACGACGATATGGGACCAACCCACAATCCGCGATCTGGTCGCCCGTCTGGAACTCTTTCGCGAGAGCTGCCGGGTGACGACCCTTGTCGAGGTCGAACGCGCGACCCGGTCACCCTTTCATGTCCTGGTGGCATGTGTGATTTCTTTGAGGACCAAAGACCAGGTCACCGCCGAAGCCTCAGCTCGCCTCTTTGCCCTGGCGGAAACACCTGAGGCACTGGCCCAACTGGCCGAAGGCGTCATCGCCAAGGCAATCTTCCCGGCGGGCTTTTACAACACCAAAGCCCGGCAACTGCGCGAGATCTCAGCAATCCTCGTCTCCGAGCACGGCAGCGATGTCCCAAAGAACGAGAACGACCTCCTGGCCCTGCCCGGCGTCGGCCGCAAGACGGCCAATCTGGTCTTGGGCATCGGCCACGGCATACCGGCGATCTGTGTCGATACCCACGTCCATCGAATTCCCAACCGCATGGGCATGATCGAGACTCTCAAACCCGAGCAGACCGAAAAGGCCCTGATGCTCTTGCTTCTCAAAGACGTCTGGATCCCAATCAACGATCTGTTGGTCACCTTCGGCCAGAACCAGTGCCACCCGGTTTCACCGCGTTGTTCCACCTGCCCTCTCGAGGACCTGTGTGAAAGGGTGGGGGTGGAACGCTCCCGATAAAGCAAGATCGGGCGGACACAGGGGTCCGCCCCTACATGCCGTCCTGGCGTGGTCAATGTCATTGTAGGGGTGGACCCCCGTGTCCACCCATGTCCCACTCCGGAGCGCTTCGCAAGTCCTTAGGAAATCCGGGCACGGGCTCGGGAGCGGGACCAAAGTAGTCGTGTACAGTGGAGCCCGGGAGGAAAACATGTCACAACAAGATCCCCACAGCTACACCGATCTCGAGCAAGGTATTACCGAACACATCAACCTCGACCTGGTGGTCGATTTTGACTCGAAACGCATTCAGGGCAGCGTTCGCATCCACCTGACTGAACCGTCCGAGGGCATATTGGACCTCGATACCAGAGCATTAGAAATTCTTTCATGTCGCACCGCCGACGGCCACGAGGTGCCCTCAGAGCTGGCCGACAACGACCCGATCTTCGGCTCCCGACTGCGCCTGAACCTGCCTGAGAAAACTCAAGAAATCATCATCGAATTCGAAACGACGGATGGCTCGACCGCCCTGGATTGGTTGGCGCCGGAGCAGACCGCCGGGAGGCGTCTGCCCTACCTCTACAGTCAGTGTCAGCCGCACCATGCCCGCTCGATCTTTCCCTGTCAGGACAGTCCACGAGCCCGTTTCCGGTTCACGGCTGCGATCACCGTTCCCGAAGGCCATACGGCGGTGATGGCGGCGGCCTCAACCGGATCTCACCCCGGGAAGAAAGCCAATACCACCACGTTCACATTTGAGATGCCGCAGCCCATACCGTCCTACCTGACGGCCTTTGCCGTCGGCGACATCGTCTCGCGCGACCTGTCTGATCGGGTCAGAATCTGGGCCGAACCCGAGGTCATCGACTCTGCAGCGTGGGAATTCGGCGAGGTCGACCCGATGATCGGTCTCGCGGAAGGCATTTTCGGCGCCTACGAGTGGAACCGTTACGACATGATCGTCATGCCCTTTTCCTTCCCCTACGGCGGCATGGAAAATCCGCGTTTGACCTTTTTGACACCGACTCTTCTTGCTGGGGACCGTTCTCTGGTCAACGTCGTGGCCCATGAACTGGCCCACTCCTGGACCGGAAATCTGGTGACCAACGCCACGATGGAGGATTTCTGGATCAACGAGGGCTTCACCGTCTGGGCCGAGAGGCGCATCCTGGAAGCCCTTGAGGGGACAGATTTCGCGGCTCTGCACGCCGCCAATGGACGAACTGACCTCGAAGCGGCCCTGGCAGATTTCGGGCCGGAATCACCTTACACACAACTCAAGACCCCGATGAAGGGCGTGGACCCCGATGAAGTCTACTCATTGGTGCCATACGAAAAGGGTTTCTTGTTTGTGACCCTCCTCGAACAGACCCTGGGCCGGAAACAATTTGATGCCGTCGTTGGTCGTTACATGGAGAAATTCCGGTTCACGTCGATTACGACGGAAGAACTCCTGCAATTCCTCGAAGAAGCAGCGCCAGGCCTCCTGGACCGGATCGGCGTCCAGGAGTGGGTCTACCAAAAGGGTCTGCCGGCAAACGCGCCGGTCTTTACGTCACCTGCCCTGGAACAACTTCGCTCTCTGGCCGAAGGTTGGGACAGAGGCGTTCGCCCTGGCAGCGATCAGGCGCAAGCCTGGTCAACCGAAGAGTGGCTGCTCTATCTCAAGGCCCTGCCTAAAATCATGACCATCAAGGGATGTGAGGAACTGGATGGCGCCTTCGGACTCAGTTCATCCGGGAACTACGAGATCCTCGTGGCCTGGTTGACCCTCGCGGTCCGGTCGGGTTACGAAGAGGTTCTACCGCGAGTGCGAGAGGTCCTGACCACCGTAGGCCGAGCCAAGTTCTTGCGCCCCCTGTACACAGAGCTGCTCGAAAGAGAAGAGCTGCGCCCATTCGCGCAGGAAATCTTCGACGAGATGAAAGATCGCTACCACACACTCTCCCGGGTAGCGATCGCCGGGATCTTCGAAAAGACCTCAATAAAGGGATGAATTGCATCGAAGGCGCGGGTGGACACGGGGGTCCACCCCTACAGGTGATCTGCAAAGCTGCAGGGGCGGATCCCTGTACCTGCCCATGTCCATCCCCGGGTTTCCTTGGGACTCACGAAGGGAGCGCGGGGCTCCTGCCCCGCATCGTGTTGCAGTTCACAGATCACAGGTTCAGATTTGTACTCTGATCCCTGACCCCAAGCTTGCAACAAAACACCGATTTCTCCGTACTTCTCATTGAGACTACAACCGGCGCCAAAGCCAATCACACTCAACACAAGGAGGAGTTCATGATCATTCCCTATTTCACCGTCGTTCGCCAGAAACAGGTCGCCATTATCGAGGCATTCGGGCGCTTCGACAAGATCGTCAACGCCGGTCCCTGCCTGGTCCTCCCCTGGCAATCGGTTGCCTCCCGTCTCTCTCTCAAGGTCCAGGAAATGCAGGTGACTGTCGAGACCAAGACCCTGGACGATGTTTTCGTTAAGCTCCTGATCGCCGTGCAATATTCGGTGATTCCTGCCCGGGCAAAAGAGGCCTACTACGAACTGGCCAACCCCATTCAGCAAATCGAGAGCTACGTTTTTGATGAGGTCCGCTCGACGGTCCCCAATATGAAACTCGATGAGGTCTTCCGCAACAAGGACAAGATCGCCGACGCGGTCAAGGAAAACCTCCGCGAAACGATGGAGAAATACGGCTACGGCATCATCGGCGCCCTGGTCAACGACATCGACCCCGACGAAAGGGTCAAGGCAGCGATGAACGAGATCAACGCAGCCCAGAGAATGAGGAAAGCTGCAGAAGAAAAAGGCGAAGCCGAGAAGATCCTGATGGTCAAGAAGGCCGAGGCAGAAGCCGAGTCGGTCATTCTCCAGGGCCAGGGCATCGCCGGTCAGCGCAAGGCCATCGTCGACGGACTGCGAGAGAGCGTCGAGGAATTCCAGGAGGGCGTCGCGGGCATCACGACCGAGGACGTGCTCCAGATCATCCTGATGACGCAGTACTTCGATATGCTCAAAGAAGTCGGAGGCCGGGCGGGCGCCAGTACGATCCTCCTGCCCCACTCACCGGGAGGCCTGGATTCAATCATGGATCAGCTTCGCAATGCGGTCATGGTGGGGGAAAAGGCAACAAAAGACTGAGGAGCGAGGACACGAAGACAAATGAACCACAAAGACACAAAGAGCACGAAGGAAGAAGGCTGGGCTCAATAAGAGGTGGACAGAGTGGACGATCTGGACGCAGTGGACAGTCCACGGAGTCCACCCTTTCACAATGTCCACTCGGATCTTCCAGACTTACTCCTGAATTCCTGGCGTTTTCCAGTCGCTTGGTGACGGTGGTCACCCTACAGAATGGGATCAGGGGGTAGTCTAAGTACCTCCCCCCTCCTCCGGCGAGCCCGCAAGGGCTCGCTACTTTTTTGACGCTGGAATGCCAGGAGGCTGGGACGCTGGGAAGCAGGAGAGGAGCGCACGACTCCGATCGTGCATGGTGAACTGGGAAGCGAAGAAGCTGATCAATCCACCTATCCTCTTAAATGCCGATTTCGAGCTTGGCCTCGAGGGTGTCACAAACGATCTCGATCGCCTTGAGCCGGGCGTATTTCTTGGAGTTGGCCTCGATCAGGTGCCAGGGGGCGATGACGGTGGAGGTCCGCTCGACCATCTCGTGAACCGCTTGCTCGTACTCCGCCCATTTCTCACGGTTCCGCCAATCCTCATCGGTCAGTTTCCAGGCCTTGAACGGGGTCTCCTTGCGCCGTTCGAAGCGGGCCAGTTGTTCCTCAGGCGTGATGTGCATCCAAAATTTGGCGATGATGATGCCCGCCTCGGTCAACTGTCGCTCAAAGTCATTGATCTCGGTGTAGGCGCGGCGCCACTCGGCCTCGGTGGCGAATCCTTCGACTCGCTCGACCAGGACTCTGCCATACCACGATCGATCGTATATCGTCACCCTTCCTGCACGTCCAAGATGCCGCCAGAATCGCCACAGGTAGTTGCGCGCATGCTCTTCGTCGGTCGGCGCCGCAATCGGGATCACCTGGTAGTTCCGGGCATCCATCGCGGCAGTCATGCGGCGGATCACTCCACCCTTCCCGGCGGCATCCCATCCCTCAAAGACCAACACCATCGAACGCTTGCCGTCCCGAGCCGCTCGGTAGAGGGTGTTGAGTCTGGCCTGGGCCTCAGGCAACCGAACGTCATAGTCCTCTCCCGAGACGCTCTTGCTCATGTCGAGACCGTCGAGGACTGTCTTCCGGCGGGCGGTCTTCAACGCGTCCGCCATCATGCCCTCGTCGAGACCCGCTGCCAAACCGACATCGGCGCCGGCCCGCCGTTCGCCCATCCGCCTCCGGATGGCATCCCTCAAGATCGAGGCGACCGTCAGCGACCGGTAGCGGGCGTCCTCGCCCTCGACGATCTTCCACGGCGCGAAGGGCTGGCTGGTCCGCATGATCAGCTGCTCGGCCACCTCAACGAAGCTGTCGTACTTTTCGTAGTGCTCCCAGTCCGTCGGTGTGACGCGCCAACTCTGGAGCGGATCATTCTCGAGGACCTTCAATCGACGGTGTTGGGCCTTTTGTCCCAGATGCATCCAGAACTTGAGAATGAGCGCACCGTCATCCGCAAGGAGCTTTTCGAAACCCAGGTTCTGATCCAGGCGGTCGTGGAAGGCGCCGTCGTCAATCGTCGAGTAGACCCGCTCCAGGAGGGGGCGCGAATACCACGCGCTCAAGAACAGACCGACGGTACCTCGAGGCGGCAGGTCCCGCCAGTAGCGCCAAAACGGTGGACGGTCCCGCTCCTCATCGGAGAGTTCCCCGTAGGCACGAGTTTCCATCCACCGAGGATCCATCCACTCGTTGAGCAAATTGACCGTGGCGCCCTTGCCTGCGCCGTCGACTCCCGAGAACAAGACCAGAACCGGAAAATCCGCCTTTCGAAGCTGCTGTTGCAGCACGATCAGCTCGGTGCGAAGTTCCGGCTCGACCTTGCGGTACTCGTCCTTGGAGACCTTACGACCCAATTCGGCAGTTTCGAACATGCCCCAGGATACTCAATTCCTGGTTAGTTGAGAAGTTCCTGGATCAAAAACGCTTGGATGCTGGAAGGCTGGGATGCTGGGACGCAAGAACGCCAAGCCGTCTGGCCTTGGTCGTTTCGGCAATGGTAATTCCATCGTCACATTGTCCTACCGGAGTCGTGCGCTCCCGCCGTGCTTCCCAGCTGCCCAGCCTCCTGGCTTCCTGGCCTCCCAGCTTTCTAGCCAACCGAATCCGGTTTTTCTGGATTCGGTACTATACCTATGTGATCAGCATCTCAATCTCTATCCTGGCACTTCTTTTGGCTCTGTTCCTTCAAACGGGCCGTGTGCCCTCCATGAAACCCTTGGCCCTGCCTCTGCTGCTGACGGCATGCGCCGCCATGGGAACTGCACTGATAGACGTCCTCAGTGCCGGTGATCCGTGGAGCTACTGGGCGAGGATCACTCTGGTCACGGCGGTCGGTATTCTGTCTGCCCGAGCCGGTCTTCTGTTCCTCTTCGACTGGGGACTCAAGCGCCGGATGGGAATTTCAACACCCCAGCTGATCCGGGACGTCGCCGCTCTTATCGTCTACCTGACCCTGGCCGTCGTGCTTCTCCGAACACTGGGAGTCGAAGTCACTGGGCTCATCGCAACCTCGGCCGTCCTCACCGTCGTCATCGGTCTGGCCTTCCAGCAAACGCTGGGCAATCTGCTGGCCGGCCTGGCTCTGGCCTGGGAACAGCGTCTGCCTGATGGGTCCTGGATCGAGATCGAAGGCCAGGTCGCCCAGATCGAGGAGTCAGGATGGCGGTCCATGCTGGTTCGCACCCGTTTGGGTGACCGGGTTCTCATTCCAAACTCAGACGTCGCCGCAGCTCGGGTCGCCCTGCTGAGCGGCGGCGGACGGCCTGTCGCCGTTCCCGTTCAAATCGGGCTCTCGTATGCAATTCCTCCGGATAAAGTCAAGAGACTACTCTTTGAGGTCGCGATCGACACACCTGACGTTCTGCAGGATCCACCACCGACAATCCTGACGAAAGAATTCGCTGACTCATCGATCCAGTACGAGTGCAGGCTGTGGACCAGGGTACCCTGGTACCGGGTCAATCTGACTGATGCCTTCCTGACCCAAACCCATGCTGCTCTTGCACGCGAGGGCATGGAAATTCCATTTCCCCAGCGGACCCTTCACCGGCCTCGCCCTGTGCAAGACCCAGACTTGCCGGCGAGGCGACTCGAACACCTGGGCCGAGCCCAGCTATTTTCGGGCATCCCGGTGGAAGTGTTGGAAACGGTTGCCGAATACTCCAGGCTCCTCCGCTACGCCCCCGGTGAGGCGGTCGTGCACGAGGGTGATATCTCCGACGCCCTGTTCCTGGTCGTTTCCGGAGAGGCCGTGGTCCGGGTCGGCGGTCAAGAGATTTCGCGAGTCCATCCGACCGAGATCTTCGGCGAAGGCGCCTTCCTGACGGGTAACCCCAGGGCAGCCACCGTACGGGCCGCCAAAGACCCGCTCGAGGTCATCCAGATCAGCAAGACGGCCTTGGGCACACTCCTGGAACAGCACCCAGACCTCACCGATAAGCTGGCACAGAGAATCGCCGAACGACAATTGGAAGGTGAAACCCTCCGAGACGAGAGCGGCGCTGTCGTCAGCCCTCAGGGGCTGGTTGCCCAATTGCGGCGTACCCTTTCCCGCCTGGTCGGCGGATGACCACCCCCAAAATCCGCCTCTTCGCCCACCGTGGCGCCTGCCTCCGTTGCCCCGAAAACAGCCTGGAAGCCTTTCGACTGGCGCTGGAAGACGGCGCAAACGCCCTGGAAATGGACGTCCACGCCACCTCGGACGGGCGCTTCGTCGTTGCGCACGATGCCCACGGCGCACGTCTCGCAGGCGACAGGCGCCCCATCCGGTCCCTGACCCTCGAAGCCGTCCGGAATTGGCGCCTCGCCGGTCACGCCCTGGTTCCAACTTTGGACGAGGTCCTTGAGGCATTCCCCGGTACCACAATGAGCATCGATTTGAAACCAAGAGATTCCTCGTTGGTTCCCTTGTTTTTGGACCGCCTCAATCGATCGGGCGCCGAGGAATGGGTAACGGTGGCGAGCTTCCACCACTCGGTCATGCTCGAGGTCCACCGATCGGGTTGGACGGGTCGAACGGCCCTCAGCCGATTGGAGGTTGCCTGGTTGCGCCTCCTTCCTGAAAAACTCAGTAGGCGGATGATTCGGGGCCAATCGGCCCAGATTCCCCCATCGGCCGGACCGATACGATTGGATCGGTCGGCGTTCATCGATCGGTGTCATCGGCTCGGTCTCAGGTCCGACTACTGGGTCATCAACGACCCCGAGGAAGCCGATCGATTGCTCGAAATGGGTGCCACAGGCCTGATGAGCGATGATCCCAAACGCATCGCCCCTGTCATCGCTGCCCATCAAGTCAGGAGAGACCAGTGAGAGTTCGGTGGTGGGCCACGGCCCACCCTACCCCGGACCCAGCCTCCCTGTTCCCTGACCCCTGTCCCCTGATCCCTTGCTCTGTGTTCCCGATCGGTAAGAGGACCGATGGCTGAACGCAAAAGATCCCGCGGATGCAGCTGCTGCGGCGGATGTCCGGGATGCCTTCTGACCCTCGCCCTGATTTTGTGGGCCCTGGTGTTTCTGTGGCACGCCAACAAACCGCTTCCCGCCGGCCTGGGGATGGAGGGCGCCTCAGTTGCGGTATCGGCATCCGATATCTCCATCTTGACAGATGTGACGGCCATCGACGGTCAGGGACAACCTGTGATCACCCAGACGATTTTCGACCACATGCTGGCCCGCATCGGCACAGCTCGCAAACTTGTGCTGCTCGACAACTTTTTCTTCAGCACCATCACCGGAAACGACGACGGCCCCCACCGCCATCTGTGTTCGGAACTGACCGCCGCCCTGGTTTCGGCCAATGGCCGCTACCCCTACATGATCGTCGTCGTGATCACCGACCCGATCAATACGGTCTATGGCGGTCACCAACCTCCTCATCTTCAAGCCCTCCGGGAAGCCGGCATCAATTTGATCATGACCGACCTGAAAAAACTCCGGGATTCCAACCCTGCCTACTCTGCCTGGTGGCGCATGGGACCTCGATGGCTGGGCCGTCCTGCCCCCGGCGGCCGTTTCCCCAACCCCTTCAGCGCTGACGGAGCCCGGGTCGGCATCCGCTCCTGGCTCTCGTTGCTCAACTTCAAGGCCAATCACCGCAAGGTCCTTTTGACAGACGACGGCGAAGGAAACTGGGGTGTCATCGTCAGTTCCCTCAACGCCCACGACGGGTCCTCGAGACATAGCAACTTGGCGGTGGAGATCACATCAACGGCCCTGGCACACCAGGTGTGGCAGTCCGAGGCCGCCGTACTCGCGCTTTCGGGCGCAGAGATCCCCGCCTTGCCGCTGCCGACCCCACCAGGAACGACCGAAGACGCCTCCTGTGAAGCTAGTCTACTGACCGAGCGCGCGATCCTCGATTCCATCCTTGCTGAATTAGGCCGTGCCGGTCAGGCCGATTCGGTCGACGGCGCCTTCTTCTACCTCTCCCACCGGGGCGTACGCCGAGCGTTGATCGAGGCGGCCGAACGCGGGGCGGTAATTCGCCTGATCCTGGACCCCTCCAAGGACGCCTTCGGCCGGACGAAGAACGGCATCCCCAACCGCCAGGCCGCGCTGGATCTGATGACCCACGGCCAGGGACAGATCACCGTACGCTGGTACGACACCCACGGCGAGCAATTCCATCCCAAAATGATCGTCATCCGAAATGCCACCGAGAGCACGGTCATCATGGGCTCCGCCAACATGACCCGCCGAAACCTCGATGACTTCAACCTCGAAGCCGATGTCAGGCTCCGGTGCCCGATCGGCAGTCCACCGGACGCCGAACTCCAGCAGTGGTTCGATCGCCTGTGGTTCAACGAGGGGATCCATGCTACCGTCGATTTCGAGACATTCGAGGACCGCTCAGTGCTCCGGCGAGTCCAGGCAGATGTGCAGGAACGGACCGGCATGGGGACGTTCTGAGGCAATTCGTCGAACGAAATGCGCCCCTTCGGGGCTGAAGGCAGAAACCGAGGTAGGGCCAACAACCGGCGCCGCTGAGTTCAAACGTTATACACTGACAAGAGGAGCCTCCATGGCATCAGATCTAGATTTTGTCAAATTCGTGGTTGATCAAATAGAAAATGCCGGTGTTATTTCCTGCCGAAAAATGTTTGGGGAATATGCGGTCTATTGTGAAGGCAAGGTCGTAGCACTCATTTGTGATAACCAGTTATTTATCAAACCAACAGAAGCTGGACGATCATTTATCGGCGATGTTGTGGAGGCGCCTCCCTATCCTGGAGCCAAACCCTCTTTTCTTATCGAAGAGCAGATCGAAGACAAGGATTGGATCAGCGAGCTGGTGAGACTGACGGAAAAAGAACTCCCTGAGCCCAAACCAAAGAAGAAACCAAAACGAAAAAGTTGAACCTTCCCCCCTCCCCCCCCCCCCCTCTCCCCCCCCCCCCCCCTTTTTTGTTCCCTCCTCCCC
>JAUXDC010000129.1 GCA_030618605.1 Holophagae bacterium
GGATGTTGAACCGCGGGGGACAGCGCGCTTCGATGCGCAATTTTGAATTTTGAATTTTGAATTTCTAATTTCTAATTGAACGCGGGTAAGGTCACGGTTCGGTTTTCGTCGGTTCCGCGTTTTCGGGTTGTTGATATTCTATTCATTCCGGGATGTTGAACCGCGGGGGACAGCTCGCTTCGCTTCGCAATTTTGAATTCTTAATTCTTAATTGGTTCACGCGATTCAGTTCGTAGCCCAGCTGAGGTCATGGCCACGTTTTGGGGTCTCGATACGCGGGGGCGATGATGGATGAGCCAGGAGTTCACACGCGTCTACAATTAAAAATTGAGAATTCAAAATTAAAAATTGTGAAGTGCGGAACGCACTTCACCCTGCTGCGTTAGAATCCCAACTCTGTTGGAGGCGTATCGATGCGACGAATGACGATCTTGGCAGTAGTGCTGGTCCTGGCGACCTCGGTGGCATGGGCCGGCGAGACGAAACCGTTCCATATTCTCTTGGTTAATGACGATGGGATCGACGCACCGGGGCTCGAGGCGCTGGCGGCCGTGCTCCACGCAGATCCGGCCTACCGGGTCACGGTAGTGGCGCCGACAGATCACCAGAGCGGCAAGGGTTCGGCCCTGACCTACACAGGTGAAATTGCCGTTCGGCCGCATGGACTTATTGGGGGTGCCAAGGCGTGCTCGGTCGATGCGACGCCGGCGACGACTGCCCGGATCGGGTTGGCATTTTTGCTGGTCGACGATCCGCCGGATCTGGTGGTCTCCGGCATCAACAAGGGCGAGAATGTCGGTCGGATCGCCTGGTATTCGGGCACCGTCGGCGCCGCTCGTGAGGCGGTTCTCGCCGGTTCGACCGCAGTGGCCTTTTCCCTTCAGCTCAACTGGGCTGATCCTCAGCCGGATTTTGAGGATGCTGCGCGCTGGGCCAAGCCCGTTGTCGACAACCTGAGGTTGCAGCCCTTGCCCAAGGGCGTGTACCTCAACGTCAATATTCCGAAGGATCCGGCATCGATCACGGGCTACCGGCTCTGCCGTCAAGGCATGGAACCGCCCCAGGTGGCGGGATTCGACCTCAAACGCGAACACGACGGTGTGCGCTACCTCAAAAGCCGGTGGGCCCCGGCCACGGGGAACGGTGCCGGAAGTGACACGGCCGCGCTCCACCGGGGATGGGTGACGTTGACTCCCTTGAGTCTGGACGCGACGGCCTATCGGGCGCTCCCTCAAATTTCACTGCCTGCCGCTTTGCAAGCGGCGGGGCAGTAAATTTTGAATTTTGACAGGCGCTTGCAATAACCAAGGCCACCCGGGCGGGGATTAACCCCGCCCGTTTTCAAACGAACCAGGCACATTGGGCCGTGAGGGGTATTTCTGCAAGCGCCTGCTTAATTTTGAATTATCGGCGCGATTGATGGTCAGTTCGGTTTTCGTCGGCTCCGCGATTTGTGAGGTGTGATACACGGAGGCATCGTTGTACCGACCGTAACGATGGCCGTGCGCTCATTAATAATTCAAAATTGGGAATTCAAAACTCAAAATTACCTGAAGGTGCTCCCTACCTCTGCTTGTACCGTTGTGGCATCGTCGCCTTCATGACTGTGCTAAAATTATCCAAGAGATAGCAATATGTGAGACTGAAAACAAGGATCATTCTCAATTGGAGGCATGATGATGATAAGACCTGTGACATTCAGTTGTGTTGTCTTTTCAGTTGTGTTGCTGCTTGCGACAGGTATCGCGGGTGCTGCCACCGAGCCCGACATGCCCAAGGGGCTGTGGGAGGCCTTCAGCGAGGCGCGGCATCTCATCGAACCGGAAGAGAGTGACGGCGTGAGGACCTTCCACGCCCAGAGCCCGAAGAACCAGTTGGTATTCCGCTTCGGTGAGCGCGGTCTCACCGTGAAACCTGGCGTACCGAACCAAGACTGGATGCTCACGATGGAGCTTGCGGCCTTCGGACAAGAGGGTTCACTTGCACCAGTTGCCCCGGCCGAGCTGACGGCCGAGGGACGGAGGATCGAGTACCGGCGGGGCGGGCTGACAGAGTGGTACGTCAACGACCCGCGGGGGCTCGAGCAGGGCTTCACGATCGAGAGGCCTGGGGGTTACGACCCGGCGAGGCCCGTCGTTCTGTCACTGAGGTTTGACGGCGGACTGACCGCCGCGGTCGATGGGGATGGCATGGGTGTGTCGTTCGCGACGCCGGACGGGGGCCACGCCTTCGACTACAAAGGGCTCAAGGCATTCGACGCCGAGGGGGTCGAGCTTCCCGCTGAACTCGTGCTCGCCGACGGCCGGCTCGACATCCGGCTCGAGGTCGGTGCCGGCCCGTGGCCGGTCACGGTGGACCCGGTCATCTCCACGGAGACGAAGTTGGATGCTTACGACGACGCTGCGGGTGACGACAATTTCGGCTACAGCGTCTCCGTCTCGGGGGATACTGCTCTCATCGGGTCCCGTGGCGATGACTCCAATACCGGCGCTGCGTATGTGTTCGTCCGATCGGGAAGCACGTGGTCGTTTCAGGCGAAACTCAGGGCTCCCACTCCGGTAGGCGGAGAAGAGTTCGGCTACAGTGTTGCCGTATCTGGGGACTACACTGTTGTCGGGGCCCCGAACGGCGATGGTGCGGATTTTCTCATTGGTGTTGCGTACGTTTTCGTTCGGTCGGCGGGTGTGTGGTCCTACCAGGATACGCTCCAGACCATCGAGGGAAATCCCGGCGATAGGTTCGGCCAGAGCGTCTCCATTTCGGGGGATTACGCCATCGTCGGAGCACCGTATCACGATGATTTAGTTTACGGGTTTGAAGACAGCGGTTCGGCATTCGTGTTCGCTCGTTCCGGGGCTACGTGGAACCAGTCTGCTTGGCTTCAGGCGTTGGGGACGTCACCCTATGATTATTTTGGTCAAAGTGTCTCAATCTCGGGGGGTACGGCCGTGGTTGGGTTTCCTGGTATTGGCTCCGCACATGTGTACCTCTGGTCAGGGAGCGCTTGGAACCTGCAACAACAGATTACGCCTTCGAGCGGCGCCGATTTCGTTTCCATCGACGGGGAGACGACCGTGGTTGGGGACAGCGGGGCAGTCGACGTCTTTCTCCGGACGAGCGGGTCCTGGGCGTCCCAGGCGACTCTCTCGGTTTCGGGCGCCGTCAGCGCCTCCATCTCGGGGGATACCACAGTCATCGGGGTCCCGGGCAGCGAAGCCGCCTATGTGTACTTGAGGACCGGTACAAGTTGGAGTCTACAGGCCACGCTTACGGATTCCGACGGGTTGGGCGGTGATGAGTTCGGTTACAGCGTCTCCGTATCGGGTGATACTGCCGTGGTTGGGGCCTACAAATACACCGAAAATAACCCATACAATGGTGATTTCAGCGGTTCAGCGTACGTTTTCTCTCGTTCGGGGACGACATGGTCGGAGCAGAAAAAGCTTCTGGCGGTTGTCGTGGCCAACGACAAATTTGGATACAGCGTCTGCATTGCAGGGGATACTGCCCTCATTGGGGCCATAAACGACGACGATGCGGGTCCCAATAGCGGTTCTGCGTACGTCTTTGTGCGTTCGGGGACCAGTTGGAGTCAGCAGGCCAAGCTGGTGGCTTCGGATCCGGGTATCTCCGACGAATTCGGCTCGAGCGTCTCTATTGCAGGGGATACAGCCCTTGTTGGGGCCTGGGGCGATGACGACGGGGGTGCCTCCAGTGGTTCTGTGTACGTCTTCGTGCGTTCGGGGACCAATTGGAGTCAGCAGGCCAAGCTGACGGCCTCGGATGCTGCGACCGGAGATTTCTTCGGCACGGACGTCTCGATCGCAGAGGATACTGCCCTCGTCGGGGCGTATTACGACACTCACGCAGGGGGGAGCGAGAGCGGATCCGCGTACGTTTTCCTGCGTTCGGGGACCAGTTGGAGTCAGCAGGCGAAGCTGACGGCCTCCGACGCGGCGGCCAATGACTATTTCGGTTCCAGCGTTTCCATTGAAGGGGATACTGCGCTCGTTGGAGCGTCATCCGACGATCACATTGGGGGGTTCGACAGCGGTTCAGCGTATGTTTTCGTGCGTTCGGGGACCAGTTGGAGTCAGCAGGCCAAACTGACGGCCTCCGACGCCGGGGAATGGGACTATTTTGGCGCGGACGTCTCCGTTGCAGGGGATACTGCCCTTGTTGGGGAGACAGCCAATTTCGGCGGGGGGATCGGTTCCGCGTATGTGTTCGTTCGTTTGGGGACCGTATGGGCTGAGCAGCAGAAGCTGACGGCATTCGACGAGGCAGCCAACGACTCCTTTGGTTTCAGCGTCTCACTACAGGGGAGCACTGCCTTGGTCGGGGCCCCATTCGACGATGACGGGGGGGCCGAGAGCGGATCCGCGTACATTTTCGTCCGTGGTGGAACAGGGTGGCTCGAGTCTGCAAAGCTGACGGCCTCCGACGCGGCACCCGATGCAGAATACGGCAACAGCGTCTCCGTTTCTGGAGATATTGCCCTTGTTGGCGCAAGACATCACTCCGTTGAGGGGATCCTAAACGCTGGTTCCGCCTATGCAAACCGCTTCGAATGCGGCTTCGGCGGGGGCATCGCCCCGGGCCGCTGGACGATGATCGGCATTCCCTGCGACATGGGCGCATCCAACACGGTCGAAGACGTCTTCGGCGACAACCTGACGCCGGCCCAGTACGGTCTGTCCTGGGTGCTCTACAAACGGGACGAGGCCACGGACCGCTATGTCAGGCTCAATCTGACCTCCATCCTGGAACTGGGGGAGGGCTACTGGCTCAAGAGCTCGAACTGGGGCGTGTGGGACGTCAGTGGTTCGTTGACCCAGTGGGTGCAGAGCGGGCTCTGCTCGTCGCCGAAGGGGTGCTATGAGGTGACGCTCGTCCCACCGGCCACCCCAACTTCCGGGTATCGCCCCAACCTTGTCGGACATCCCGGGAACAAGAGCACGGACTGGTCCGCAGTCGGCGTTCTGGTGGACGGCAGCCTCTACACGCCCTCCGACGCAGAGGCGGCGGGTTATGTCTCCAAGACCATTTTCAAGTACAACGGCAGCGCCTACGACTCGTACGATGACGCCACGCCGGGCCTGGTGGGCACACTCGAGTCCCAGGAAGGGATCTGGGTCCTGGTGCAGGAGGGCGCCTCCGGGCATACGGTGAAGCTTCTGATCCCCGACGGCAACCCACTCGGGGGGCCTCCGATCCCGCCCAAGGTGATGGATGGGGAGCTTGTGCCAACCAAGGGCAAGCCACCGACGCGAATCGACGAGTGGTACGTGCGCCTCATCGCTGAGACACCCGCCGAGGGCCTTTATGACACGCGCAACGTGCTCGGTCAGTTGATCGGTTCGGAGGACGGCTTCGATACGCGGGACCTGCCGGAGATGGCGCCGTTCGCCACACCCTACCTCACCATCGTCTTCCCGCACGAGGACTGGGGCGAGCACGCGGGCGACTACGCGAGCGACTTCCATTCCCCGGACTGGAAGCAGGCCGACCAGTGGGTCTTCCAGGTGAAATCTGACAGCCCCTGGCGCGACGTGCGTCTCGCCTGGGAAAACCTCACGATGCTGCAGAGCCTGTGGTCACACGAGAACAACCAGCGGCAGTGGACCACCCACAGGGTGAAGAGCGGCGAGGCTCTGATGGCCAAGATGTGGCTCGAGGACATGGATACCGGGGATCTGGTCAAGGTCGCCGAGGACGGCGTGCCCACAGACTACTGGTTCAACATGGACGGCCAAACCGTGCGCACCTTCCGCTGGGTCCTGAAGGGCAAGGGGAACCGTGTGGCGCCGTCGCGCGATCTGGACAACCGGGATCCGGCATCCGCGGCAGACGCGTTGGGCCTCCCCCCGAACGACTTGGAAAATCCCCCGCGACCGGGGAGGGGAAATTTTTGAATTCTCAATTTTGAATGAGCTGCGTGAAATAGGTCACTGCTCAGCTGTCGTCAACGCCGCGTTTCAGCGAACTTTGCAGGATGTGTTCATGCCCCAATGCTGATACGCGGGGGTAACGACAAGCGAGTCAGGACCAGACACGCGTTCAATTAAAAATTCAAAATCATGAAGTGCGGAACGCACTTCATTGACACCGAGCCCCGTCAGACCTAGAGTACTCACCCCTGTGGGGTTTGTCCGGATGCGCCTTTCTGCGAGCCCGGATAATTCAAGGAGGATTGAATGGGTCGTCGTATCACCCGAAAGCAAATGAAACAAGACGAATTCGTCTCGACCATGGATCAGCTGATCCGTCGGTTCGGCGGATATTGGAAACCGGCATTGGCCGTTCTTGGCGCTTTTCTGGTTGCGGTCTTTATCTGGTGGTCGATCGGGCAGTGGTCCGGTTCCCGCGAAGATGCAGCGTCGGAGAGGCTCGCCGAGGTCATCACTGCCTACCAGGAGGCTGTTGCCCAGAATGGCTCCGGTGACCTGGCCGAAGCCGAGGCTGGATTTGCCGAGGTCATCGAAGAGTACGGCCGGACTTCCCAAGGCGATATTGCCAGGTTGTTCCAGGCCCGGATCGAACTGGGCCGGGGCGAAGCCGACACTGCCAGGGCTACCCTGGTTCGATTGGTGCACCGGCACAAGGATGATGCCCTTGGGCGTCTGGCGGCGCTCGACCTCGTACGGCTTCGCACAGCCTCCGGCCAGGGCGCCGAGGTTGCCGCGGAGTTGGAGAAGATGGTGGTGGGCCGCAACACCCAGTTGCCTCGTGACGTTGCTCTCTTCGAACTTGGCGAGGTCTTCGTTGCCGAACAGAAACCGGACCAGGCTCGGGAGTACTTCCAGAAACTCGTGGATGAGTTCCCGGAGTCGGGCTATGTAACTGAGGCGCACAAGAGGTTGGGCGAACTGGGCTGATTTTCGAGGTCGGAGATGACCTTTCCCGAGATCATTGCCAAAAAACGAGATGGCAAGAGCCTGACCCGAGAGGAGATCGCCCTGTTCGTACGGGGAGCCGGAGACGGGTGGCTGCCTGACGAGCAACTCGCGGCCCTGCTGATGGCGATCTGCATTCGGGGCATGACCACTGAGGAAACCGGCTGGTTAACTCAGGAAATGCTGAATTCCGGTGAGATGTGGGCTCTGGCCAACGTCGTCCCCGAGGCGGTGGACAAACACTCGACCGGCGGCATCGGCGACACGGTATCTCTGATCTTCGCTCCCTTGATGGCAGCCGTCGGCACTCCCGTTGCCATGATGGCCGGCCGTGGCCTCGGCCACTCCCAGGGCACCCTGGACAAGCTGGAGGCCATCCCCGGTTTCCGGGTCAGTTGGGACCGCGCCGGGATGTTGGATCTGCTCGAGCGCTGCGGCGCCGCCGTCGTTGCTCAGACCGACGATGTTGCGCCGGCCGATCGGACCCTCTACGCCCTGCGTGATATCACCGCCACCGTGCCCTCCCTGCCTCTGATCGTCGGGTCGATCATGTCCAAGAAGCTGGCCCTGGGCGCCGGAACCCTGATCCTGGACGTCAAGTGCGGCTCAGGCGCCTTCAGGAAGACCCTGCCCGAGGCGCAAGAGTTGGCCGAGGCCCTGCGGTCCGTCGCCAGGAGCGCGGGAGTTGCCTGCGAAGCGCTGATCACCGAAATGGACCAACCCCTGGGTCCGGCGCTGGGCACTGCCTGTGAGGTTCGCGAGGCGATCGAGATCCTCGATGGCCGCGGTTCCGCACCGTTGCGCGAGGTCACCCTTCGGTTGGCCGAGGAGGCGATGGTACTGCGCGGTCGCGACCGGTCGAGTGCACGAGCCGACCTTGTCAAGGCCCTGGACGACGGATCTGCGGCCACGGCGTGGGAGGCCTTCGTCCGAGCCCACGGCGGCGATCCGGATCCCGACCTCTTGGCTCAGCCTCGAGAGGTGGTCGACGTCCTGGCTCAGACCTCGGGTTGCCTGACGGCAGTCGACGGGGAAGAGCTTGGCAGGGCCGCTGTCGAGGTCGGCGCCGGCCGCCGAACGCAGGACGAAGCCATCGACGATGCCGGGGGGATTGAGGTTCTGGTCCGGCTGGGGGATCCGATAGAGTCCGGGCAACCGCTGGCTCGGGTTCTCCTGGGTGAGCGCCCGGTCGATGAGGTTGCCGTCGTTGACAAGGTCCGTGAGGCTTTCGCTGTTGCCGATGTTGTTCCTGATCAACCCCCCTTGGTTTACGGAGCGCCACAAAGTGCGGAACGCACTTTGTAATTTTGAATTCTTAATTATCGGCGCGAAATAGGTCACGGCTCAGCTGTTGTCAACGCCGCGTTTTGGGGTTCTTGGTATGGCTGGTGGGTCTTACGCAGTAGGCAGGTCCTTCAGGGCCTGAGGATTATCGTTCCTGCCAAACCCGGCAGGCGAGACGCCAGCCTCTACAACAACACAGGAACACTGATATCCATTTACCCATTGTTGTCCTTGAAACGCGGCTCCAATGACAACTCGGCGGTGACCTTACACGCGTCCCCAATTAAAAATTAAAAATTGAGAATTCAAAATTGAAAACTACCGGTCTTGACCGGCAATGACCATCTTGCTAATCTCCCCCCTGGGACAGGTGCTCAGAGCTGCGAAGCGTTTATTTATTATGCGACTCAAGCGCAATCTGTCAATGATTTAATCTATTTAGAATCAGCGAGATACCTTCCGTATCAACCTGCGGTAGCTTGATTCCTACTCTGAAATTCATGTCGAACCCCGTCATTTCCTTCTTCGTGCGAGGTGCGTTTGTCGTCGCAGCCGTGACCCTGATTTTTGCCACATGGCAAGGCAGTCGGCAGCGTTCGGTGGCCATGGCCGAAATCGCCGGGATTCTCGAGGCCACCGGTGTCACTCACGCCTTTCCCGGTACTGCGCGACGACTGATGCGGGAACTCGACCCGCAGTGGGCACGTTTGGGAACGGCTCGAATCCTTGCAACCGAGTCCCGGGAGAATCCGGTTTCCGATCACCCGAGTGACGAGGGAGCGACCCTTGCTGAGATGACCGAACGTCTTCAGGAAAGATTAGAGCTGTCAGGAGATCTTGCCGCTCAGGTCGGCAGGGAGAGGCCTTCGGTGTGGCAGGCATCGATGTGGCGAGGGGCCACGACCTATCTCAGTTGGTCCATCGATCGAGATCCCCGCCTGTTGAGCCGGCGCTCTCAGTGGGAACTGCCCCTGCTGCGGGCCGCCGAATTGGCCCCGGGCCGAGCGCAGCCTCGACGCTTTCTCGCAGCTGCCTACCTGGAAGTCTGGCCGGTCCTGACCATCGACGAAATCCCGGCGGCCAAAAAGACCCTCTCGACAGCCATGAACGATCCGATGGTGTTGAGGGCTTTCATTGGACCATGGCTTGCCCAGGCCGCAGGTCGTGAAGAAGCGTTCAAAATCATCCCGGATAACCCGCCCTCGTGGTCGCTGGTGCGTTCCCACTTCGGCCGAGTCGGAGACTACCCGGGTTTCACCGAGGCTCACAACCGTTGGGAACTCAGTGTCGAGCGGAAACTCCTAGAACTCTTGAACGAAATCAAACACAGCCTGGCCGGAGGTGACCCCTCAACGGCCCGGAGAATCGTCGCGTCGGTGGTTTCCTTGGCGCCCCCGGATGCCAGATATGCCCAATCGGTGGCCGAAGCGATGCTTCGTCGGCCTCCCGGACCGGGCAATCCTTCAGAAGCTCGAGGTTCCAGGGCCTGGCTGAAATGGAGTCTCGAGGCCGCCGTGCGGGGTGAGTCGTTTCTTCCGCCCGTAGTCTTTGACCGTCTCGCAGCCGGCATCAACGATTTGTCCGAGGCCGAGCGTGCAACGGCCTTCTTGGCTTCAGGCAACATCAACGGCGCCGAAAACATCGAGCGCCGCCGCGAAGATCTCAACACCGAGGCCTGGGCGCCCTACTGTTTAAACAAGGCTCGCCTGCTGGCCGCCCGGGGTGATCGGCAGGGAGCGAGAGCAATGCTCAACCGAATGAACCGGTCGTTGCGCTCATCACCGGCTGCCGAGAAAATCGCCGTGGACCTTTCCGGGGCTGATACCCAGACCCGACCATGGTGGCAGTCGGTTCCGGGACTTGCATCAACAGCCTGGTCCGGACTCCAGTGGAAATGGCGTGATCGTCAGGCCTGGCTCGACTTCGTTTCCGAGGAACCCGGCAACGGCCTGATCCTGGCCCTCGACGTCGTCCCCAAACCCGGCGCCGTCATCGAAGTCCAGGTCGACTTCCGAGGCGTCTGGACCGGCGCTGTCGAGCCGGGGCAGGTGATCGAACTGGACATCCCAATAGCGGCCGGCGCGCATACCCTCCGGGTGCGGAATCTTGCCGGAGGGCGGGTTGTGCCGGGGGCGGTCTCCCTCCGGGAGATCGCCAATTTTGAATTTTGAATTCTTAATTAAGGCGCGCTGAATCGGGGATAGGGCGGTTATTGCTGCCTCCGCGTTTCAGTATTCCAGCATGAAAAGTACGAAGAGAGAAAACACTGAATCGCGGCGAAGGCCATATCTGAGCAACGACCTAACACGCG
>JAUXDC010000210.1 GCA_030618605.1 Holophagae bacterium
AGGCCTCCCCCACCCGAGCCCTGATTCGTATCACTCCAGCTTCAGGCGCCGTGAACTCGACTCGCGTGCGTCCCAGATCCTGTGCCTGGAGGGGCGCCACGGTCGGAAGGCCGGCCAATGACACGTCGCACTCCAAGAGAATCTCACCCTCGAAAGGCGGACCGGCGTTACCCAGGGCATCAAGCACCGCGATCGTCAGCCCGACGGTCTCCCCCGGCCTGACGACACCCGGCAACGCAAGATGGAGCCGGGCCGGCGCCCCAGCCACAATATCGACGCCGGGACTGTCGATCAGCACCTTACGCACGCCGTCGCCGTCCCCGTCGACGGCAACCCAGAGTCGCTCGTCACGCTCGGAAAATCGATCAACGACGGCACCGGCCGGTCCCGCGCCATACTCGATCAACAACCTCTCGCCCGGCTCCATGGCCCGCCCGGTGACGGTTGCAACCAGCAACTGGCCGCCGGCGCCTACGACCTCGAGGTCGATGCCTTCAGCTTCGGTCGAAACTCGGCAGAAGCCCGACGTCTCCGGGTTGTGGGTCTGGGGTGCGCTCCATCCCCAAAAGGGCGAAGGCATGAAATACACCGCGCCGCCCTCGGCAATGCCCTCAGGCCCGGCCTCGAAATGAATCGAAAAATGATGGCGCCCACCAACAACGGCTTCAGGCGCCGGATCCAGCCACGCCCTGCCACCCCCGTCGGCCGGATGCCGCGGCGCCTCGATATCCTCGAGCAGCATCTGAACCGTTTCGAGCTTGGCTGACGGAGAAAGGCTTTCGCCTTCAGGCGCTGTCGACGTTGTTTCTCGACATCCGGTCACCGTCAGACTCAACATCGACACGAATAAAAGGCTGACTATTCGATTGATCATGTCTCGATTCTACAACCTCTTGAACACGCCCGACGCCGCTCTCTCCCAGTCCGCCCCAACTTCCGGTTGCCTCGGCGAAGGCGACGACGTGATCGTTGATCATCACGACGCCGCCTATGGTGAAGCCGAGTCGTTCACGATGCCTCAGTGTTGTCGAGGATGTACGGGATCTGCGCAGCGGTAGCAGGCGCCAACTGCAAGAGGCAACGCAAAACGGCACGGTGTTCTCTCATGTTGGGCGCCGCTTCCAAGTAGAGCGCAGCCACCAAGTCGCGCCAACGCAGGAGCTCCCTTCGCAGGGCCCGCCGCGGATTGACCGCAACCGTCAGATCAACAAGGCGCAGTACACGTTCGTACGCAAGGCCTCGGCTCCGTCCGTCATCTACATCCATCAAAGCCGTCGCCCGATTCATTTCATTGGCAATCATCAGCAGCTGATGTTCGTGCGGAAACCGGGCCCATCGCTCCGGCGACAAGGAGGAATGTTGCGTCACGACAGTGGCTCTCCCTCACCGATCAGAGAAAACGTCAACTGACGAATCTGCCCACGAATGCCAGGGTCTTGAACGAGCATGCTTCGGTTTCCCTGAGCGGGCCGGATGTTGATCAGTGAGGTATACTCGATACAGCCGTCAACACCCCGTCCTGGGTAGTAGTTCGCACCCCATAGATCGGATTGCAGGCTCCCGGCTGCGAGAAGAATCTCCTCTGCATCGGCATGAAGCTCCCCGCCCACAGCTGCAACACTGCGCTCAATATCGACAACGTACTTGACCATGTCCTCGAAGAACGCCGACGTCAGGCGAACCAGCTCTTGCGGGTCAATCTTGCTCGAAACAACGACTATTTCTGGGGCGCTCTCATTCATGGTCCGAGCATACCAGCCCCTCACCACATATACTGCACACCGACGGCCGTTTGGCTGCGGTCGACGTTGTTGTAGAGTTCTTTCACGTCGACTTTTCCTTCCACCTACCGGGATCCGAGAGTCAGGCCCCATTTGCGATGTAAAGAAGGTCTCGAGCAGCGGTAGGTGAATCTGCTATTTTGGTTGAAATTGGATGTGATTCAAGGAGGATGGCATGACCAGTACAACGGCACCCGAGGGCGAGGAGCGTCGCCGCATACCTGTACATCTGTGGATCGTAGGGATTTTGTCCCTGCTGTGGAATTCGATGGGCGCCTTCGACTATTTGGCGTCCCAGTTGCAGCTGGATTTCTACATGTCTCAGTTCACCGAAGCGCAATTGGCGTATTTCTACGCCTACCCTTCATGGGCCGTCGCGGGTTGGGCCTTTGGAGTGTGGGGCGCGTTTGCCGGCTCGATCGGGCTCCTCCTGCGGTGCAAATGGGCACTGTGGGCCTTCGGGATTTCAATCATCGGCCTGGTCGTCAGTTCCATTTACAGTTTTGCGCTGTCGAACGGAGTAGAGGTCATGGGTACGGGAGGGGCGATTTTCACCGCGGTCATCTGGATCGTGGCAATCCTGCTGCTCGTCTACACCTGCGGGCAGACGAAGAACGGAGTTCTTTCATAACTCAATTCTCACGGCACCTTTAATGGTCGTAGATTCCCGATGCGGCTCCGGCCCCGGTTTTCCGACGCCGTCGCAGATCGCTGACGCCGTCGCGGCCGCGGACCCTGCCGCTGCCGCTGCCGCTGACGACTGTCCCGGTCGCTGAGATGAGAAAAAGAGTGTCCCCTTCTGATCGCCTTCTGATCAGCGAGTTTGACCTCATGAACTGATCGGTATCATAGAAAATGGGGTTCTTGTATGAACCATGAAAAGAACATCTTGATTACCGGAGCCAGCGGCCTGTTGGGACGCAGTCTGACGGCTCGCCTGTCGGGCATAGGCAACGTTTCGGGCACCGGGTTTTCCGGGGCAACGGGACGGCTGTTTTCGGTCGACCTGCGCGAAACGGAGGCTCTGAAAGGCCTTCTGAGGAGGGTGAAACCCGATGTTGTGGTGCATTGCGCAGCCTACCGGGATCCTGATTTCTGCGAGGACCATCCCGAGGAGGCTTTTCGTCTGAACGTGGCCCCGGTTCAACAATTCTGCGAACTTCTGCCTGAAACGGCGCCACTTCTGTTTATCAGCTCAGATTATGTGTTCGAAGGGGTGGCCGCACCCTACCGTGAGGAGGATGAACGACATCCAGTCAGTGAATACGGCCGGCTGAAGGTGGTCGCGGAGGATCTCGTTCTTCAGCACGGCGCGGGATTGGTACTTCGCATTCCGCTCCTGATCGGGGCTGGACCGACCTGGAAAAAATCCGGATTTATCTTCAAAACCCTGACCCAGATTCAGGATCCAAGTCCTTCGAGTCTGGATGATGCCGGCATTCGATTTCCCACCTGGACCAACGACGTGGCCGAGGCTGTGGCCCATCTGCTGGACATCGAGGACAGGGGGATTTATCACTACTCATCCCTGAAGGGAGGCACCAGGTATGAGTGGGCGGCGGAACTGGCCGACCTGACCGGATTGTCCATGGGGCACATCACTCCCAATCGGGAAGGCTCTGCAACCCGTGCCGTACGACCGAGAGATACGCAACTGGCAGTAGAGAAGATCAGACATACCGGCTTGAACCAGTTCACCCCATTTTGGGAGGTTGTGCGATCGGTACTCAAGAGTACAACCGACCACGGCCTCACCTCATGAAAGAGACCTTAGACCCTGATTGTATTGTTGTGATCAGTGGCATCCTTGGTGACAGATTCACACCTCACTCGACCTTTTTCACCGCCGGCGGCACATAGAGCGGGTCGAGCCGTTCAGGCTCGGGCCAGTAACAGCGCATCTGCAGCGAGAACAATCCGTCGGGCGCCGGCAGCCAATTGGATTCCTTGGTCTTGCCGGGTGATTCGTGCTGCAGGTAGACCGTGAGCGAGCCGTCCTTGCCGTAGACGACGCCCTGGGTGCGGTCGCCGATGGTGTAGCGGTTGACAGGGTTGTGGATGAAGACTTGCTGCGGCAGGTTGTACATGGAGAGCGACCAGAAGCTCTTCACCGGCGGCAGCTCGTCAGCTTCGAATCGAACCACGTAGTCGTGCTTGGAGGCATCAAGGACTTCGCCGTCGGCATCGGCCGAGGCCTCGGGATAGTACGCCTCTTCCAGGTCGTTGCCCCACAGCCCGAAATATGCGGCTCCAGCCCGCCGCAGGGTGCGACCCTGCATGGCTTCCCGGGTTCCGAAGGAGGGTTCGGTCAGCATCCAACCATTCTGTCGACTTCCCATATTCGCACCCTCGGCCTCGACTTTCTCGAGTGCGGCCGCCACCCCGGCGTCCATCGCGGCGCGGATCTCGGGGTCGAGGTTTTCGAGGTCAAAGTCGCCGCCGATGCCGATGGCGGCGAAGCGCTGCCACATCTCGGTCTCGCTTGGATGTTGTCCGAGATAGGGCAAGAAGGCGTTGACGAAGGCCACGAAGCCGGCCGAGCGGGCCTGCTCGGGGTTGTATGGGAGAAGCTGCGGCGCGGCAGCGGTCGGCGGCGGCTCGGTACCGGCAAACGCACTCATGGGAGTCACGGCGAACTGCTCCTGGATTGCGACTACCTTCGGCACATCCTCGGGGCCGAAGACCGCGGTCCTGGCGAGGGCGGTGGCGAAGGCGGTCTCGCAGGGGATGACGGCGATGATGCCTTCGGGGGCCTCACCCGACCATTCCGGGCCGGTGATCAGGTAGTTGCCGGCTTCCGGCCCGGTGGCGCGAGAACCAACATAGGCGAAGTTGTGGGTATAGAGGTCGATGAGCTGGAACGAATAGTAGCGATCGAGTGGAACCGCCGGCACGCTGAGCACCATGGGCTCTGCACGCAAGTCCAGCCACGCGGCGGAGTAGAGGGTGTCGTTGTTGGGCCGTACGATCAGGGTGTAATCCGGACCAAGCAGCTCGGACTTGTTCTTCAGCACGTTGGGGGGGGCTTCGTAGGCGCCGGACTCGGGGTAGAGCGCCATGGCGAAGAGCATCTTGTAGGAGTCGAGGATCGGGAACGAGAAGATGTAGGCCTCCTCGGTGATGGCCTGGACCTCCTCTGGGGTGGTCGAGTCGATTTTTGTTCCGGCACATCCAGCCAGCACGAGACCGATGATGGACACGACAACGGGTAGAAGTCTCTTTCTCATGATTTTCCTCCTGGGTTCAAACCCTTAGTTGGTCAGCACTGCGGGCGGCGGCATCCAGACACCTTCAAGAGCCTCGGCCTCCGGCCCGTAAAGGCGCAACACCATGTAGAAGGGACCATCGGGCGCCGGCAACCAGTCACTCTCCAAGGCCTTCCCGGGAGAGTCCTTCTGGATGTACAGGGTGAGAGAACCGTCTTTGGCCACCTGGAATTGCTCCATCATGGTGGAGTTCAGCAGGTAGCGTTCGAACGGGTTGTCGATGAAGAGTTGCGTCGCGCCGTCATACATGGTCAGCGACCAGAACGCCTTCACCGGCGGCAACTGTCCCTCTGCAAAGGTTACGGTGTATCGATTCGTGGAGGCGTTGAGCGGCTGTTGCTCGGCATCAATGAGGTAAATCGGATAGATGGCCTCGGCAGCCGAGTTGCCATAGAGACCCATATGAGCCGCCACCGCACGAAGGATATCAGCGGACTCCAGCCCATAGTTCTCCCGCGCGCTCTCGACGAGAAAATCCCGGGTTCCAAAAATCTTGCCGCTCACCAGCGGGTCGCTTGAGTACTGGGCGACAAACTCTTCGATCGCGCCAAAACCCTCCGCGACTCCCGCCGTCAGTGCCTCCTGGATCTCCGGGTCCAGGGCCTTAAAGTCGAAACTGTTGCCAGTTCCGATTCCGAGCTCGGCCAGCCGACCCCAGAGTTCTTCTTCCCTGGCGCCCGGTTTTTCGATCAGTGCCATCATCAGGTCGAGATAGCCGAAGAACCGTTCGTCGAACTGAGCGCCTTCAACCCACACCGGGAATTCGGGCGTTGCCGCAGCCGGTGGCGCCTCGGTTCCGAGGAAGCTGCTGAACGGCTGCAGCTCATAAGCATCCTGGATCTCCTTGACCCTTTCCAGGTCATCGGGGCCGAAGAGCTGAGTTCGGGTGACGTTGAAGACGAGATCCGTTTCGCTGCGGATCACATCGGTGATGCCGTCCGGTTTCTCCCCATGCCAGTCGGGGCCGGCCAAGAGAAACGTGCCCGCGCCGTTGCCGGTGGTGAGAGTGCCCACGTAGGCGAAGTTGTGGGTGTAGAGGTCGATGAGCTGGAAATGATAGAACCGCTCCTTTTCCATTTCGGGCACGCTCAATACCATCGGTTCCGCCCGGAGATCCATCCAGAACATGCAGTAGGGCGTGTCGGCATTCGGCGTCACGATCGCCTTGTCGTCCGGCGTAAAGAGCCTCGCATCGCACGAAAGGTGGTTGAAGGGACCTTTGTACTCGGGGTTTGACGTGTCGATGACATAGTTGTAGAGGGTCTTGTAGTTCATCACCATCGGGAAGCCGTAGATGTAGGCCTCCTTGGCGATGGCCTGGGCTTCCTCGGGAGTCATTGATGGTTCGGGAGCGGTCCCACAGCCGGCAATGACCGCCAGGATCACCACGAGTCCGATCGAGCCGCGAGCAGTCATTTGTTGGAGCTTCGTCAGTACGTTTCGCATCGCATCCTCCTTGTTGTCAAAAGTCTTCTGTTCCTCGGCTCGAATACGATGGCCCGACCTCCATCGCCTCAAGCCAGTTCTGAATCTCCGAGCCAAGCTCAACAAGCAGGTCCGCATACTCTTGCGAACGAACGTCCGATTCAGCCGAACTTCGCTGCTCGAAACGCTGGAGGGCCTCGTTGCACTGACGATAGTCCTCGCAGAGGGTCCGAAAGGACAGGCTCTCCCCGAACGTGCGTTCGATGA
>JAUXDC010000057.1 GCA_030618605.1 Holophagae bacterium
GACGAATTGCCTACATTGAACGCCTATACTGCCCACCAACCTCATACAGCGCATTGGAGATCTGTCCCAGAGAACAGACCCTCACGGTGGAGAGAAGCTCGGCGAATATGTTTTCGCCATCGCGGGCGACACGCTGCAGGTTCTTCAAGGCCTCGGACGTTCCCGAAGCATGACGGGCCTGGAAGTCCTGGACGTGGGCGATCCGCGCGTTCTTTTCTTCAGCCGTGGCCCGAGTCAGCGCAGTCTCTTCGACAGAGGCGCCCACCCCTTCTCTCAGGAAGGTATTAACACCGATGATGGGGAAGTCGCCGTTGTGCTTGAGCCGCTCGTAATGGAGGCTTTCCTCCTGGATCTTTGAGCGCTGGTACATCGTCTCCATCGCACCGAGCACGTCGCCGCGTTCAGCGAGACGCACAAACTCGTCGAGCACCCGCTCCTCAACCCAGTCGGTCAGCCACTCAACGATGTGCGAACCCTGGATCGGGTTCTCATTCTTCAGCAGGCCGAACTCCAGGGAGTTGATCAGCTGGATGGCCACCGCACGCCGGACGCTCTCCTCGGTCGGCGTGGTGATCGCCTCGTCGTAGGCGTTGGTGTGGAGGGAGTTGCAGTTGTCGGCCAGGGCGAGGAGTGCCTGGAGCGTCGTGCGAATGTCGTTGAAATCGATCTCCATCGCGTGCAACGATCGGCCGGACGTCTGGATGTGGTATTTGAGCTTTTGGGAGCGCTCGTTACCGCCGTAGAAGCCACGGATGGCTATCGCCCAGATGCGGCGGGCAACTCGACCGATGACCGTGTATTCGGGATCCATGCCGTTGGAGAAGAAGAAGCTCAGGTTCGGGGGAAACAAAGGTTCCAGGTACGCGCATCACGCGGATCCGGCTGAGGCAAACCTATTCGACACGACCACAGCCGCGCTGTCGGCCGGCGGATCAACATGCGCGTGATGCGCGTACCTGGAACCTCTCTGGAACCACTCTTGAAATAGTCCACTGTGCGGTCCCGGGAAGATGTCCCTGACCAACTCGGCCCCGTCTCCCTCCAATGAGATTCGCCACAGCTCATTGCCGTGCTCCGGATCGCTGGCGGCGAAGTAAACGTACTTGCCGAGGCGGATCATCCCGGTTGGCTTCGACCCCTGGTCGCGGCCCACAGTGCGGTTGATGTCGCGCAGCAGCGAGGCTCGTCTGGATGGAACATCGGAGAGCTGAGGGGTTTCGGCAGCGGCCGAGAGCACCGTCACCAGGCCGGATACCACGACGCCAACCACCACACGGACCGGTCGAACCCGACCTACCGGAGGCCCTACCCCGGCTCCCTGCCAGCGGGAGTCTCGAAACATGTCGTCACCGCCATCGACACCATGGTGCCGGTGTCGACCGCCTCAGGTCACACCACGCCCACCGCGAGGACGCCGTATAGGGCGCCGGGTCCCCGTCGCACATCCGATCATGACCAACGCTGACATGGCGTGGAGTATGGAACTCATGATTGGGGATCAGAATTACCTTTTCGCACACCACGAACCTACCACGCCCTGAACCTTCCTTATCCCGCCGCCCGGTCCCTCGCTTGCCGCCGAAATCGAACATCTCGGGACACATCCCCAAAGGGGTGCACCTTTACGAACGGTCGAGAAGTCCATTGCCGAAAACGGCTTGAGAAATCTGGAGAAGTCCGACCCTCAGAGAGGCTGCGTGCCGATACCGCCACGCAGCCTCTCTGAGGGTTCAAGGTGGCAGTCTGAGGGCGCCCGGCGTTTGATCGCAGGCAGGGATTGCCTCGTGAGGGTCCTTCATCGATGTCATCTACCCTGAAAGAGCCGTCGGCGGTGGTAGGATGGGCTGGATAAGAAAAAGGAAATCACTATCCCTCAAAGGGGGTCGCATCGTGAAACAGGTCATGGCATTCGTCGTTGGAGCTTTGTTGGCAGTGACGAGCAGTGCTCAGAAAATGCCTATCGTTGTCGTGAAAAGCGTCACCCCACCGCCACAGTCCAGCCCAATGATCGTAGCGGCACAAGGGACCACCACCTCGGACCGTGACCTCCCAGACTACGAACCCCTCGATCACGACCAATTCTTGGGCAAGATCTCCACGGGTATCCTGGACCATGCCTTCAACGAACACATCAGCCCCTTTTCCGGGACCCTGATCCTCAACCAGATCGACGCCGTCCTCCCCGGCAACGCCGGACTCGATATCGTTGTGCAGCGCTACTACACCTCGAATATCTGGAATCGAGTCGATAACAGCGCGTTAACCCGTCACGTCCCCTCAGCCGACATGGGCGACCGCCTCGGCGGTTCGGGGTGGCAGATGCACATGGGAAAGATCATCAACCCGAACCCGGGCATCGACAACCACAGCTCCTTCGTCATGGCGGACGGATCGACCCACACACTGTACAACCGGTCGGGTGGTGGCAAGATCACCGAGGAAGGCTGGAAATACGACGTCTCGGGCAGTCAGACCACGATCCGCACCACAGATGGTCTCACCTACTACTTTGATTCCGCTGTGACGGGGGCCCACTACAACTATTTCGGCTACGACAACGGTGCCCAGATCGTCGTCCTTGAGTGCACCAGGGTCGAACACCTTAACGGCAACGCCATCGTTATCGAATATTCCGAGGTGCCGAACCTTGAGGGCTACGCCACCCGCATCGACAGGATTTCCTTCGACGATCCGACAGATGAGCGGAGCGTGGAGTTTTCCTACTACGACAACAGCAACTATGTACATACTATCCAAGTCATGGACGACACTACGACCGTCCAGAACTGGACCTACTCCCTCGGCGACCCAATCGATGCAATCTTCCAAGAGCAGTACCCAAACTGGACTCGTTATGTTTACTCCCTGACATACGTCCAGCCGCCCGAAGGCAACCCGTGGGCCTACACCTACTATCCAGCAACGACAGACCTGACAGCAGGCCGATACCTCATCGAGAGCGTCGTCTCGCCTCGAGCCTCGAAGATCACCTACACCTGGAGCCCGGAAGTCCTCGACACCGGAAACGAAGCTTGCTCAGAGGTGCCGGAGTTTCTGGCAGTACAAACCCGACAGACCGAAACCTACAACAGCGTTGACATAGTCTGGGAGGACGTCGCCACAACCACTTTTTCCTACACAAACGGCGGCCAGGAAGACGCAACCACCACATCAATCACCACCGACTCTGAGACCGGAAACACCCTCAAGACCGAAGAACACGTCTTTCACGGCTGGGGCCCCTACCTCATCAACGACCCGAATATGTGGAAAGTGGGACGAGAAAAGTCGAGCACGGTCGTCATCAAAGACGACGCTGGGAACGACCTGGAAACAACAGTGACTACCACCAACTGGGACGAGCTGGGAGACGTCATCTCCTCCGACACGCAAAAAACCAGCGGCTGGGTTGCCTGCGGCGGCTTCCGCCAAAACAGTCCACAGCGGTACGCCAGGCCGACGTCTGTCACCCGGGTCATCACCCGCCATGACGGTGACCCTGACCCTGTCACCTACACCACAGTCACTAGCGCTTTCGACAACTGGAGCAACCCCGGCCTAGTGTCCGAGACAAGCGATGACGGCCTCAGCCGAACGACAAATCTGACTTATTGGCAGGACCCCACCCTCAACCTCATGGTGGGACACGTCCAGGGCAACGACCCCGATCCCGGTGGAGCCCAGTGCCACCAATACGACAGCCTGGGTCGCCTCGCTCACACATACACCAACCCCGCATCCGACGATGTCAGCACTTGCAGCGAAACGGATCCCGTCTTTGGAGCCCGCCGCGTGGATTTCGCCTACGACGCTAACGGCAACCTCTCCACCAAGACCGAAGTTTCCAGCCCGAACAACCGCGTCACAACTCACACCAACTACCAATACGGCCAGCCCAAAGACACCGTGGTCACCACCGGCACGGCGACCGACATCCACTTCTGCAGAGAATACGGTCCCCTCGGCACCGTCACCTGGGAGACAGATGGACGAGGCTGCAACACTGAGTACCGCACCAACTACCTCTACGACACCTACGGTCGGCTGACCACCTCGACCCCCCCAATCGGCGATCCCACCACCTTTGCCTACGTCGTCGACTGGTCCTACGTGACCGTAACCCGCGGTGGCCAGAGTATCCGCTATGTCTTCAACCGTTTCGGCGCCCTCACCGACATCTACAACGACCAGACCAACCATTGGACCCAGATCGAAAACGACGCCTTGGGCCGCCGTCGACAGGTCGCACTGTTGTGGAATCCCCAATGGGGCGACACCTACGACTACGACCCCTTAGGTCGAATAACGGCGGTGACCCATCCCGGACTGCCGCAGACCCAGGTAACTTTTGACTACGCCGGAAACCGGGTCATTGCCACCGACGAGAGATTCCACGACACCATTTACGACCATGAGGCTTTCGGTTCCCCAGGTGACCGTCGCCTGGTGGCAGTCACCGATGCCGACACCGAAATGACTGAGTATGGCTACGACCCGGTGTACGGCGCTCTTGCATCGATCAACGCACCAATCAGTCAGGGGGATAGGACCTTCTCCTACGTCTCGGGTTCCACCGGGTGTACCAACGGATTCCTGGAAAGTGAGACCCATCCCGAGTCCGGAACCACCACCTACGACTACAACTGCCTGGGCCTCGTCACCGAGCGCACCCGCCCCGGTAGCGAGACCACCACCTGGGACTATGACCATGCTGGTCGAGTCGTAGAGATTACCTATCCCAACGGCGGTGGCACGGTCCCGATGGCTTATGACGGCGCCGGCCGAAGGACATCCTTGTCGAACGCCTCGGCCGACACCACGTACGTCTATGACGATGCAGGACGGCTGGAAACGATGACGTTCAGCATCGTTGGTGGTCCGACGAACCAGGTATTCGGCTACACCTATGACGCTCTCGATCGCCTCGAGACCTTGACCTATCCCTCCGGGCGGGTGGTCACCTTGGCGTGGGACAACCGCAACTGGTTGACGAGCCTGACCGGGCCGGATGGATCTGGTGTTGCGTACCTCTCAGACATCACCTACCTCAACACCGGCCTGCCGGACGTCACCACCTTTGCCAACGGGGTGATCACGAACCAGGACATGGACGACCGGAACCGGCTCGACAGCAGTTACGTGACGGGTCCAGGTGGAACGCTGGTCGATATGGAACTCCAATACGATCTCGCTTCGAACATCGAATACTGGATCGACAACCTGGACCTCAGCAAGACTCGACAATTCGGTTACGACACCCTCAGCCGCCTCACCTCAGCGGACTCGGGTGGTTTGTGGGGCGACCTCAGTTATACCTACGACGAATTGGGCAACCGGGAATCCCGTACCCTCAACGGTGATCTCACCACCTCCGTGTACGACACCAGCACCAACCAACTGACCGGTCTCACCGGCGCCGAAGTGCGTGGGTTCAGTTACGACGCAGCTGGGCGAATGCAGTACGAGGATCGAACCCAAGTGACTGCCGCCCCGCTCCTGGTTGACCCGGACGAGATCTTCTCGGACGGTTTCGAGACCGGCGATACCCGGTACTGGAGCAACGGGAGTGCAGCACTGGGGGTGCTCACCTATACCTTCAACGGCGCCGACCAGTTGTTCGAAGTGAAGAACGGTACGGATGTGTTGAGCACGTACCGCTACGACGGTGATGGCCTCCGCGTCTTTGCCGACAACGGAACCGAGGTGACCTATTATTTGCGCGGTCCCGGTGGCAACACTCTGGCTGAGTATGATGATCAGGGTAGTCTGATGGCGGAGTACCTCTATGCCGGTGGTCGGCAGGTGGGGAAGGTCGTTCCCGACGGGAGCGGCGGTGACGAGGTCAGTTTCTTCCACGCGGACTATCTCGGGAGTGCGATGGTCATCACCGATGATGTGGGAGGGGTGACCTGGTCCGGCACGTATCTACCCTTCGGAGAACCGGCGACGTCAACGGGAACGCCGGATCATTACCGGTTTACGCAACACGAGTTGGATGCTGAAACGGATCTGTATTACGCCAAAGCCAGGTACTACCACCCTCACATCGGACGGTTCCTATCAAACGATCCCGTAGCCGGCTCCCCAAACTCCCCACAGTCCTGGAATCGGTACTCGTATGTGCTGAATAATCCGGTGAAACTGGTGGATCCGGATGGGAAAGCGCCCAGAGGAGCGCTTGAAGAGATGAGTGTCCGCAGCCACATGTCTGCGCCGCAAGTTCAAAACTACAATACCGAACAGGCGAAGGTTGAGGCGGGTTATGCCCTGCAGTGGGCGGGGGTATTTGCACCTTTTGGTCCTGAGGATGCAGTCATCGGGCTAGCGATACGTGGAGGGGGTCGTGCGCTGAGAGCTCTTGGTCTCCTTGGCAAGGCCGCGAAACGAGGACCAAAACCCAGAGGTGTTGGACCACACAACCTGAAGATCAAGGAAGTTGGTGATTCCGTAACTGATGGACAAGTCATTGCCGGGGGCCAGAGGTTACCTGAGGTACTCATCGAGACCCAAGGAGGAATAAAGTCTGGAAGGCGACCTGACATCCTCGTCGAACGTCCTGACGGATCCAGTTATGGAATTAACGTCGGGAAGACCTCAAAGTCGGGTGCCCCGATTAAGAGGGAGGCGGACGCGATCAATGATCTCGAAGGTGCTGGTGTGGAAATGCACTATGTACAGTATGACTAGGAGCGGTTTCTCTTGGCTAAGATAGTTGTTCAGTTTCACGGTTTGCCGACGGAAGTACTTGAGTTTGCTGAGAACTGTACTGGGCAGTTTCAAGTCCGCGCAGCATTGATCCAGTTCTTTCCAGAGATGAGGGTGTTCGAGGTAATTGATGGTGAATTCCAATCGGCAATTGGAAATCTCGAGGTAGTCAACATGATTGCGTTTTCCATTTCGCACTTTGATCTTCCAGCGAAGAATATGAGCGAGTTCATGGAAAGAAATCCAGATAGTCTGATGCTAAAGATCGGTGCTTTGAAAAATGACGGGCTCGTTGAGTCGGTTTTGTCGGCCAATACGGGCGACCCCGTTAGCCTGAGCGTTTGGAAAAAGGTCGTCAAGAAGCTCCACGAGCATACGTGTGAAGGGGCATGGGCAGTAAATCGAGAGACCGGTGTCGCGGGTTACTCGAAGAAACACCGGTACACAGTGGCTTCCAAAGAACTCGAAGAAAATGGGACGAGGATGCTACCGATAGCTGGTTGGAATTTTTTTGTCCTTGGAAAACAACGCCCGTCAATTATCCATCGGTGACTACCTGCACCAGGTCAGCCACCTCCAACACATCATGATTGAAAACCCAGGGGCTCACGCCCCTGGGTTGGTCCTTCTCAGCCTTGGATGACCTCACGAATCGCCTGTTTGGCGATGACGGAGTCGATGAGCACGAGAACGGCGTCGCGTTCCCTTTCGGGAAGCTCAATCACCCTTTCGAAACGTCTCAGTAGCGCCGTGTCGAGCTTCTGAGCGGCGACGCCGCCGCTGTCGTCGAAGACCAGGACATCGGCGCTGACGTCGAAAGCCAGGGCGATCTTGGCCAGGATGTGAAGCGTCGGCGCCGAGTCGCCCTTCTCGTACTTCTTCACCTGTCCCACAGAGATACCGATCCTCTCGGCGATCTCGCTCTGAGTCCAGCTTCGCTCCTTGCGAAGGCGTACAAAGGTGTCCTTAAAGGCCATTACAGCGCGTTCCTCGTAAAGCTCATGGATCGGTTTTACCACGGATTGACGGGAGTCGTGCGGAATTGAGGATTCTTTTGGGGTCTTCATCTTGACACCAAAGGTATACTACCGATACCCTAAAGTCAACAAGATGATACCCGTAGATTTTTCTTGGAGGTCCAATGCCCCGAATCCCCGAAGCCGAACTTTCCCGCATCAAGCGAGAGACCGACCTCGCAGCTCTGGCGCGCTCGCGAGGCGTCGCACTCAAGCCCCGCGGAAACGACCTCGTAGGCCGCTGCCCCTTCCACGAACCGGACGACGAGCCCAGCTTCGTCGTCACGCCTGCAAAGGGTCTCTTCCACTGTTTCGGCTGCGGGGCCAAAGGCTCCGTCATCGACTTCGTCATGCAAGCCGAGGGCATCTCCTTTCGACACGCCGCCGAGCTTCTGCGCTCAGGCGCACAGTGGTCAACGCCTGATCACGAACCAGGCTCGGTGCTTCACTCCACCGTGCGACGGCTTGAATGCCCGCTCGATCAGAAGACCTCCGACCCCGAGTTGCTCGACCAGGTCGTCGACTACTACCACGAGACCCTGAAAGCGAGTCCCGAGGCCCTGGCCTACCTCGACAGGCGAGGCATCAACGACACAGACGCAATCAACACCTTCCGCCTCGGCTACGCAAACCGCACCCTCGGCCTGCGTCTGCCAAACAAGAACCGCGCCGTCGGCGCCGAACTGCGCAGTCGCCTGCAAGGTCTCGGCGTCTACCGCAAAAGCGGCCACGAGCACCTCTCCGGCGCCATCACCATCCCCGTCTACGACGCCGAAGGTCACGTAGCCGAGCTTTACGGCCGCAAAATCAACCAGTCGCTCCGGAAAGGCACCTCCTACCACCTCTACCTGCCCGGCCCTCACCGAGGTGTCTGGAATCTCGCAGCTCTTCGGGAAAGCCGAGAAATCATCCTCTGCGAAAGCCTCATCGACGCCTTGACCTTCTGGGTGGCGGGCTTTCGAAACGTCACCTCAGCCTTCGGCGCCGGCTGCATCACGCCTGAGCAGATCGAGGCTTTCAAGGCCTACGGTACCAAGCGAATACTCATCGCCTATGACCGCGACGACGCTGGAGACCGAGGCGCCGACACCGTCGCCGAGAAACTCTCACGCGTCGGCATCGGCTGCTTCCGCGTGCTCTTCCCCAAGGGGATGGACGCCAACGCCTACGCGCTCAAAGTCTCGCCGGCGTCGAGAAGCCTCGGTTTACTTCTGAAGAACGCCGAATGGATGTCCGGGCCGACCACCAGGTCGTCCACCAGCCACGAGCCGGCGCCCCGTCAAGCGACACCACCCCCCGAAAACCCAACAACCACCAGGGAAATCGAGCCCTCTGAGCCGCTTCTTCCCTTAGCTGCTACCCCTGAGCCGCCTGACGACGCTATTGACCAGGAAACACCTCGCTCCTCGACCCTGCCATCTCCGAAACCAACGACCGAAGTCGAAGCGCACGTCAACGACCAAGAGGTCGTCATCTCACTCGGCGATCGCCGGTGGCGTATCCGGGGTTTGGCGCGAAACATGAGCTACGAGCAGCTGAAAGTAAACCTCCTCGTCTCCAGAAACGACGGCCACCAGGCATTCCACGTCGACACCTTCGACCTCTACGCCTCAAGGCCTCGGCTCGCCTTCGTCAAGACGGCAGCATCCGAGATCGAAGTCAAAGACGACGTCGTCAAGAAAGACCTGGCCAAAGTCCTCCTCAAGCTCGAAGAGCTGCAAGACCAGCTCATCCAGGCAGCCGGGGCGCCCAAGAAAAAGCCGGCCGTGGCCCTGTCGGCCTCAGACCGCTCCGAGGCTATGAATTTGCTCAAGGATCCTCGCTTGCTCGATCGCATCGTCTCGGACCTCGAGGCCTGCGGCCTCGTCGGCGAACAGACCAACAAACTCACCGGTTACCTGGCCGCTATCTCGCGCAAACTCGCAAAGCCGCTGGCCGTCATGGTGCAATCCTCGTCTGCCGCCGGCAAGTCGGCATTGATGGACGCGATCCTCGGTTTCATCCCGCCGGAAGAGCGGGTGCAGTACTCCGCCATGACCGGTCAGAGTCTTTTCTACATGGGCGAGGCCGACCTCAAACACAAGGTGCTGGCCATCGCCGAAGAAGAAGGCGCTGAGCGCGCCTCTTATGCCTTGAAGCTCCTGCAGTCCGAAGGCAAGCTCTCCATCGCCTCGACCGGCAAAGACCCCAAGAGCGGTCGCCTGGTGACCCATGAGTACTCCGTCGAGGGTCCGGTGGCCATCATGCTGACCACCACCGCCATCGATTTGGACGAAGAGCTTTTGAATCGCTGTCTCGTGCTCTCGGTGGACGAAGACCGCGAGCAAACCAGAGCCATCCACCGCTCACAGCGTGAAGCCGAGACCCTCGAGGGCTTGCGCCAGCGACATCGGCGGTCAAAGCTTGTCAAGCTCCACCAGAACGCCCAGCGTCTCTTGAGACCTCTGGCCGTCGTCAACCGCTATGCCAAGCACCTGACCTTCTTCGACGTCAAGACGCGCACCAGGCGGGACCACGAGAAGTACCTCGCCCTGATCCGAGCCGTCACGCTCGTGCACCAGCACCAGCGCGAGGTGAGGACCGAAAACATCGACGGTGAGCGGGTGGACTGCGTGGTGGTCACCCTTGAAGACATCGAGGTCGCCAACCGGCTCGCGGCCGAGGTGCTAGGCCGCACGCTGGACGAACTGCCGCCGCAGAGCCGGCGCTTTCTCGAGCTCACTCACGAGATGGTCTCTGAGCGCTGCCGGGCGCTCAAGATCGATCAGATGGACTTTCGTTTCAGCCGCTCACACCTGCGTGATTTCACCGGCTGGAGCTATCCCCAGGTGCGCCGTCATCTCGACCGTTTGGTCGAGATGGAGTACGTGCTCGTCCATCGAGGTGGACGAGGGCAGAGCTTCGTCTACGAGCTCTTGTGGGACGGCAAGGGCTCAGGCGGTGAAAACTTCCTCGTCGGCCTGGTCGATGTGAATGCCTTGGGAAAGGGGGTCAAAGATGAAGGTACGACGGCGGCTTTGACCCCTTTAGAAGGTGAGTTTGACCCCCCGTTGACCCCCTGTTTACCCCCTTTTGACCCTCCATTTTCAAGTAGGAAAATAGCAGCTAAGATGAGCAGCTCCAGCACTTCGGAACCGGAAGGCGGCGACGAGGGCGAAAAACGCACATCTGGACTCGAAAGTAGCGACCCGTCATACGCGAAGGTCGCCGGCGCTGCGGCGTCTCCGACAACCGAGAACCAACAACCGACAACCACGGGCGCCGCCCGTGTCTGATCGCCGCAGCGACAAGGCCAGGCCGATCGAAGACCTCGTGCCGACCGATCCCGGCACGCTCGGCGGCTACTCGCTGGTTTTCTTGCAAGACCTCGAGATGCGAAACTACTCCCACCACACCATCATCAGCCTTCACTCAAATTTGAGAGTCTTCCTCGTCTGGTGCCACGAGCGCGGCCTGGCCTGCCCGAGCGAGATCACGCCGGAGGTCCTCAAACGCTACCAGCGGCGGCTCTACCATCACCGCAAGACGAACGGACGCCGGCTCTCCTTCAGCACCCAGAGACAGCGTTTGAGTGCGATCAAGCGGCTTTACAGATGGCTGCTGAAAGAGCGGGTCATCGACTGGAACCCCACCGACACCGTCGATCTGCCGCGAGCCGAGCAGCGGCTCCCCCGTGCGGTACTGAGCATTCGTGAGGCCGAGAGAGTCTTGGCGCAACCGGATATCTCGACGCCGATCGGCGTCCGGGACCGAGCCATCCTCGAAACGCTGTACTCGACGGGCATCCGGCGGCAAGAGGCGGTCGACCTCGACCTCTACAGCATCGACACGGAGGGCGGAGTGCTGACGGTGCGACAGGGCAAGGGCAAGAAGGACCGGATGATTCCCATCGGCCGACGAGCGCTTGAGTGGATCGGTCGGTATGTCGAAGAGGTGCGTCCCGACCTGGTGATGGAGCCTGACGAGGGTGAGCTTTTCTTGACGATCCACCGGGCGAGATTCTCTCCTGAGCGCATGTCGCTTTTGGTGCGGCAGTACGTCGCTTCGGCAAACATCGGCAAGGAGGGCTCGTGTCATCTCTTTCGGCACACGATGGCGACCTTGATGCTTGAAGGCGGCGCGGACATCCGTTTCATCCAGGCGATGTTAGGCCATGCGAGTCTTGAGGCGACCCAGGTCTACACCCGAGTGGCGATCAGGAAACTCAAGGAGATCCACGAGGTCAGCCATCCCGGCGCGAACCCGAGGCAAAGGCTTCAGGCGCCGGCCGACGACGACGTCGAGGAGACGCCGACTGAAGAGGAGCTGCTTTCTTCATTAGCTGCTGAGACAGAGCACGAAGGGTGAGCGAATCTCCCATTTCCAGAGCCGGCAAACCCTAGAATCCTAGTGGTCTTTTAGTTTTTACGACGCCCTTTGTATTTATTGATTGAGATCAAATTCAGACAGCCCCGCTTCGCTGATCTCCTTTGAGGGGTTTGGAGGACAAGATGTTTGAAGTACTTTGCCTACTGATCATCCTCATGATCGTGCGTGAACTCAATCGCCGTGATAACTGAGGTCATCGAATCAGTCATTGAGTCCCGTGACCAAACACAAAGGGGAAAGGCCGCGGACGGCCTTGCTGTATTCCTGACCCCCGCCCGCCCGCAGCCGGTATGAAGCAGCGGCTAAAAGAAAAACCCGTGCCAGGCTGCGGCGAGCCGGCCGCCCTTCGGGTCCGGGCAAGACCGCTTGGGCAAGGCGTGTGCCGGCGGGTCCCTCCTCGGACCTCCCTTCCGTCACACGCCTTGCAGTCTCGCTCGCCGATAATGCGCATTATCCGCGCTTGCCCTCGGCCGGCCCTCCTTGGGCTAAAGCCTTTACATAAAAACCTTATGTAAACCTGGCACGGGTTTTTCTCAAGGCCAAGGTCACCGTACCGGCTGCGCCCGCCGCCCCCAAAATGGGGGCTCCCACCCGGCCGGTGGCCGGCCTCCTCCGGAGGGCGTCGCTTCCGTCTCGGTGCTCGGGCTGCGGCCCTTCGGGCCTCCGCGCCTGTGCTCCAAGCCGCAAGCGACCAGGCGCTCTCGTGGGGTCTGAGTGCGCTCTCTGGCGTGACGTGATAAACACCGATCGCCGCGGCGGCCATCGGTCAGATCTCGGCAGGTCTAGGGGTCACCGAGGGCCATCGGTCGGCTCCGCCCACCTCCGGCCCGGCGGAGGGCCCGGGCTCCGGACTCCAACGCGCTCGTGAGCATCGCTCTTGAAAATCGAGGTAGCGCAGTGGCTCGGACGGCGTAAAGGATACCCTTCGGCGGCCTCGCCTTCCGCGCCGCTACGCGTCGCTGCAGGCAGGCCGTCCTTGACTCCGCCGAGCTCACCGCGCTGATGAAGAGGCACAGAGCGATGCTTCCAAAAGAAGTCCTGGGGGGACTTCCTTGGACGAACCGACTGGCACGAAGGCGGCTCAAGCAGCTAAGGAATGAGCGGCTTTCTCACCTTAGCTGCTACACTTATGCCGTGAGATTTCACCGAACTCCAGCGACTCTTGCGGCCACGATCGGCCTCGTCGTGACGCTGATCGCCGCCGGCCCTGTGGCCGCCGATGCGGTCAGCCGGCAGCAGCTCGCGGCGCCTGGTAGCTCAGGACTCACGTCCGGGTTTTCGACTTTTCTTGTCGAGAGCAACCTCAAGAGGACAAGCGATTTAACCCCGGAATTGCGATGGGGTTACGATTCGTCCTGGAATCGGTACTCGTATGTGCTGAATAATCCGTTGAGGTTTGTGGATCCTTTCGGGGAGGAGGTACTTCAATGGGACGCGAGTACTACTGCGGAGGTGAAGGGCGGGGACGTACTGTTGATTGGAGCGAAGCCATCACCTGGTAAGGAGCCGACCGTTGGCCACGCCGCCACTTATCAGGGACAAGGCAAAAACGGCTCAATTATGGGGTATGAGAGTACGGCGTACCGTAACGAGGACCCTTCAAAGTACAGCGAGACCTGGCAGAAAACGCTCACCGACAACACGGGTGACAAGCATCCTCTCGTAGATCTGACCCAGGCGAAGGTAAGCGGAACACCAAACCCGTTCTCGCCCGACAACGGGGCAGTACTGATGGGAGTTGTCCCTTCAGGGAAAGAAGTAACGCCAGCCGCACTGGCAAGAGCGGCGGCCCGAACGACAGAGTTCTACGGGGCGAACCAGTGTTACGACTTCACTTGGAATCTCTCGAAGAATGCTGGAACAGATCTGCCCGTATCGCATCCACTAGGCCAGAACCCTACTGGGCTGGGCGCGTTCTACAAGGCGAGAGATGCGAGCCTAATCAACCCAGGCGCCGAATAGGGTTGGCCCGGAGGCCTTATGAGAATATCGTTCAAACTGATCATGTTCGCTCTTGTGCTTGGTTTCACGCCCGCAGCCTGCGATAGTGGACCGCAGACCTCACTAGGCGCTTCGCTTTCTGTAACGGAAGCGCAAACTCAGGCTGATGAGCTGAGAGCACAGAAGACCTCGATATTCAACATCTATTCACTCTCCAAACTCATTGAACACCATAAACTAGAACACGGTCAGACACCAAGCAAACTCGAAGACTTGGCACCCTACTTGACGAGCGATGGCCTTTACGAGTTCATGCACGACGGCTGGGGGAGAGGCATCTTCTACTATTCCAACTCGGCCGACTACACATTGATCTGCTTCGGCCATGATGCCATTCCGGCCCACGAGAACAATGCATCGCCCGGAGGGTATTCAAGACATCTCGACTTCGATGCAGACATCATCATGATCAACGGGAATTGGGCGCAGACGCCGGAAGGCTTGGATAGGCCATTCTGATCTCTCGATCGTATTTGAGCTGGAATCGGTACTCGTATGTGCTGAATAATCCGGTGAGGCTGGTGGATCCGGATGGCCGGAGTGCGCTTGCGGTAACGTTTCCTGATTACAAAGTGCAAACGCCAGTTGGTCGTCGACAGCTGGGGACACTCTGGTGTGGTTCTGATCAACCCAGACAGTGGATTCACTCGGTATTTTGAGTTCGGTCGTTACGACGCAAAGGGACGCGGCTTCGTCCAAACGCGAACAATACCGAATGTTGTTATGGACGAAAATGGGAAACTACTCAAGAGTCGATGGCCAATCTAATGCAGCATCGGTGACAGGTCAGACACTTCCGACACTTCATGATTGATCAGCCTTGAATCGGCGGCGATTATGATGCGGCGCAGATTCCCGCAAGATCTACCTTGTGGTCGTACCAGCGGTCGAGGATACCTTGCTGCTTTTGGGGCAGCTTGCGGCGTATCTCTCGCCTCAAGTAACCCCACGCAGCTGTTTGTGCCAGCTCTGAAAGAGCGTCGATGTCGGCGTCATCCATTTGAATGCACTCCTTGTCGTGGCAGAGTGCCCTTGCTCCACGATCTCCGATTATCTTCATCGGTTCCTCCTCCTCACCCAACCGCCGCCGACCCGACCAACTCCTGAAACTTGCTCTTGAGAATGAAAGTGTCGAGGACCGCCTTGACGGTGGCTTTGTCCTCGTCCGGGAGCTTGTCGATGACCTGGAGCTTTTGCAAAAGCTCCAGGTCGGCGATATCCACGCCTCTGAAGTCCTCACGGTCGTCGAAGGCCAGGTAGTCCAACGACACCTCAAACAGTCGGGCGATCCGGAGCAGGATCTCGGTGGACGGGACATGGACGCCTCGCTCGTAGCCGGAGATCTGTTTTTGGTGAACCTCGAGCTTCTTTGCGAACTGAGTTTGCGACCATCCGCGCTCCATACGAAGGCGTCGAATTCGGTCTCCTAAGGACAACGAAGAGGGATAGTGATTTATCACCTGGCTGACCCTTGAAATTGCTGTAGGTGAATTCTATGGCAGTATTGATTGGTGGGAGTTGCCTAAAGAAAAAAGAGAGCAGTATAGAGGCAATTTCATCATGAAACTAGGGATAGTGATTTCCTTTTCCTCATCCAATCCATCCTACCATTGTCGAGGATCCATTCGGAGCAAATGACCACGATGACGAAAGTCACGGAGCTGTCTCCATCGACGATCAAGCGCCCAACGCCCTCAGACCGCCACCTTGAACCCCTGGGGGTCGAACTCCCTCTCGCTCTCTCAAGCCGTTTTCGGCAATGGACTTCTCGACCGTTTGGGCGGCCCTCGTCCCGGCTTGATCCCTTTCCTGGCCAGATGGCCGAGGATCCTTGTGATGACCCGGTGCTCAAGAATGACGCTGACAATCCGCATCTCACCGCCGCAACTCGTACACACCAGCGGGTCCACTTCGTAGATGCGCCTGATGAGCCGTGCCCAGGCTCGCCTTCTTGCCCTCCGTTCGGCGTCGGTGAGATCGTCATCTACCTCATTCCCCGAATGTCCCGGTGTCAGCCGCACTTCTTTCCCTTTGTTTCGGCGGCCACGCGAAACGTTCGAGTAATGACCCAGATAACGAACGAGGTGGATTCTCGGCGGCGGGATGTGGGCAATCACCCTCGCCAGAAAGTCGAGTGCATCGACCCGCTCCTCCCCGCCGGCCCTACCATTCGATCCTTTCCGCCGGTAGACAACCTCGTCATCCCCGTCTGAGTACTTCATTCTCTCCAGGCTCAAGGACGGCCTGAGGATGTACCGTGCCACGCTCTCCATCGATTTCCGATCCTCCGGCTCAAAACGAACGCTGTCGTCAACCGAGAATCCGCTCCTTCCCGTTTGCAGCGTGGAGGGATCAACTGAACCTGACCCAAACAGAGGTGAGAGTCAAGCGGCCCGGACCAGAACCTGAGAAGAGGACCGTCCCTTGTTCATTTTGGTCATTCTCCTGAATGACGCCCCATGCAATTCGTCCGACGAATTGCCTAGATCG